>NZ_DATEJY010000157.1:0-41874 GCF_035277725.1 Dyella sp.
CATCCGGTTCGCTGATGCTGGATGACACCGGCGGTTCCACCACGCACGGTACGCAGTTGCAAATCTGGACCGATAACGGACTGCCACCGCAGCAGTGGCAGCTCGACTGAGCAGGCGTCAGGCGCCTTCCGCAGGGCCGGAAGACTCCGGCCCTGCTATGGGATATCTATTCATCGTTTTGCCATTAATGTTATTAACTCGTTGTTTTTAATAATATTTAACTTAAAGTATCTATTCATGATTCTATTCATGCATGCCCGCCCCAGATACCGAACGCCTGTTGAGGGCCCTGCGCCTGCGCCGGGTAGCCACGGCGCGTGACCTGAGCACAGCGCTGGGCGTCAGCCAGCCCACTGTATCGAGGCTGCTCACGGCGGCGAGCGGCCAAGTCGTCAAGATCGGTCACGCACGCAACGGAAAGATCGTGATGTCCTGAATAATAGATCGGTGGATTTTCCGGATATTTACAGTCGCGTACAACGCGCCCAGCACCGACGGAAAGACCAATAGCAAGCCACTACATTATTTGCGGAAGCGGTTTTTCGCTATTTTGCATAAGCTTTTCAAACGCCCCGACGCGCTCTGGCGTCATCTTTCCTTCTTTGGCAAGTTCATCGCGCATGCGAATGGCCTTGTCCTTATTAAATGCAATCATGATCAGCACCCTATCAAAGGCAAGTTCGTCATGATCAATGCCACCAACGACATCGGCTACTTCGATCACTTGGTAGAAGCGAGAGGCTTCGTTGCGAAGCGATGAGGAACGAAAAATTGCTCTCCTACTGCTCCGATACACATCGCTCAAGCACACTTCGTCATTTGGAACGATCTCCTTACTGTTGAGATCGCATGCCTCATGAAAGTATTCCTTGACCTTCGCGGCATTGCCTAACAAAGACGCAAGAGCCGCCTTCGTCCAGAGCACCCAATAGTTGTTCTCTCGATATGGCCCTTGCTTCTCCAACGCCGCTAATGCGCGATCAAGCGTGACATCTCTTTGCCGTCCCGTTGATGCCATGGAGTTCGCTATCTCGATCACAGCCAACATGTAGATGGACTTTTTTTTGTCGAACCACCCAAGCCGCGCCGCAGCATCCTCTGCTGAAACAAGATCCCCTTGGGCGAAGCTAGCAACGGATTGGTTATACAAGCCAGTGGTGTATTTTTTAAAAATGGTCCAACCGCCCATAAAAACTATGGCGGCTAGAAAAAGCGCTGTAGATAAACGGATCTTGTTATCCCTCATCACGAAGACCCTTCATGACGGCTTGATAATGAACATCGCTTTGAGACACTCGCTCACGCGATGTACTTCCGTATGGATCAAACCGGGCCACATTCACCTCGAAATCTCACCTCGACGTACGCCGTAATCGTGCCATTCCTGCGAATTGGCTTGACGCCGTTCATCGCGATACGTATCAAGTTCGACTTGCGATGTCGTCAGCGGCGGGGCTTGCTGATGATTGAGCACGGACCATTGCCAGAGATTGGCGTAGTCTTCGTTGAATTGATCGTCGGGCGTGACCATGATGGGCGGTAGCATCCCCGCCGCCTTCCACGCCCGCTCCCACCGCTCAATTTGCTCCACATGCCGCAGCAATGCATGCGCGTTTTGTTCCGAACTTCCAAAGCGGGTGATGATCCAGCGCCGGTGCTCGGGGCGGCCCGCATCGTTCTCGATGTCGACTATCCGGTCGAAGGCTCGCCCCAATACCACAAATTCGCCGTATTGAAGAAGCCTGCGGCAGGCCTCCATACGAGAGTCCCGCTGACTCAGCGTCCGATAGTACCTGCCCCGCTCGCCCATCGACCTCAGGACCTCGTCCACCAACTCCTCCGCGCCAATGCACGGCCGGTTACGGCACGGTCTACCCGTGGAGAGCAGTGATTCCACGGTGTCATGCACATCAAGCCAAGCCTCGGATGGCGTGAGTACATGATGGACTTGCTCGAGCCCGAGTGTTTGCAGTCGAATGACGCGCGGCGGGGAAGGAGGGGCGCTGTAGCCGAAAGGGGAGCTGGCTTGCTGCATGGCTCTGCATGGGCTGACTGGTTGCAGAGACCGTAGCGAAAAAGCCGTGCCCGTGTTAGCAGGCAACGGCGCTGGTGCCGTCAGTTTTTCGCCTCAGGCTCTGGATGCATTTGTACCCGCACTCAATCAGCTGAGATGCTCCAATAGCAATCCCATCCGCATTCTTACCGGCCGACGCCTTTCTCGATCTTCCCGTCTTGCAGCTTGCAATCGCCTAAAACAAAGGGCCGGCATAACGCCGGCCCTTTCTTGTAGCAACGGCCATGCCGGATGTTATTTTGCCGGCGCCTGCTTCAAACCACGATGGATCAGCATCGGCTCGATGCTCGGATCCTGTCCACGCCATTCCTTGTACAGCTTGGCAAGCTCTTCCGTGTTGCCGCGCGAGAGAATCATGGCGCGGAAACGATCGCCATTTTCGCGCGTCAAACCGCCGTGCTCCTTGAAGCCTTCAAAGGCGTCGTCAGCCAGCATCTGCGTCCACAGATAGGCGTAGTAGCCGGCCGAATAGCCATTGCTCCAGATGTGCAGGAAGTAGCTGGAGCGGTAGCGCGGCGGTACGTAGGAGAGATCCGTGCCGTCCTTCTTCAAGGCCGCGGCTTCGAACGCATCCACGTCCTGCTTCGGCTGGTCGGCGCTGAGCATGTGCCAGTTCATGTCGAGCATGGCGGCGGAGACCAGCTCGGTCATGTCGTAGCCCTTGTTGAACAACTGGGCTTTCTTGATCTTGTCGACCAGCGTCTGCGGCATGGGCTCGCCGGTCTTGTAGTGCTTGGCGTAGTTGGCGAACACCTTCGGATCGAACGCCCAGTGTTCGTTGAACTGCGATGGGAATTCGACGAAGTCGCGCGCGGTCTGCGTGCCGGACAGAGTCGGGTATTGCCCGTCGGCAAAGATGCCGTGCAAGCCGTGGCCGAATTCATGGAACATGGTGACGACGTCATCCGTCGACAGCAGCGCCGGCTGGCCCGCTGCAGGCTTGGTGAAGTTGGCGACGTTGTAGATCACCGGCTTGGTGCCCAGCAGCTTGGACTGCTGCACGAAGTTGTCCATCCACGCGCCACCGTTCTTGTTGTCGCGCTTGAAGTAGTCGCAGTAGAACAGCGCGATCGACTTGCCGTCCTTGTCGAAGACTTCGAACACGCGCACGTCCGGGTTGTAGACGGGGATGTCCTTGCGTTCCTTGAAGGTGAGGCCATAGAGCTGGTTGGCCGCGTAGAACACGCCGTTCTGCAACACATTGTCGAGCTCGAAGTACGGCTTGATCTGTGATTCGTCGATGTCGTACTTGGCCTTGCGCACTTCCTCGGCGTAATGCTCCCAATCCCACGGCTCAAGCTTGAAGGTGGGTTGCTTGAGCGCAGCCTGATCCTTGTCGATCTGCTTCTGGATATCAGCCGCTTCCGACTTGGCGCGCGCGACGGCGGCTGGCGCAAGCTTCTCCATGAAGCTCATCACCGTTTCCGGCGTCTTGGCCATCTGGTCCTGCAAGGTCCACGCGGCGTAGTTGGGGAAACCGAGCAGCTTGGCCTCCTGCGCGCGCAGCAGCGCGATGCGCTCGATGACGTCGCGCGTGTCATTGGCATCGCCCTTCTCGGCGCGCGTCCATGACGCTTCGAACAGCGCCTTGCGGGTGTCGCGATCAGTCAGGTCCTGCAGCAAGGGTTGCTGCGTGGTGTTCTGCAGTGTCAGTACCCACTTGCCATCCAGATGGCGGTCTTTCGCAGCTTGCGCGGCAGCGGCGATGTCTTCGTCGGAAAGCCCTGCGAGCTTGCTCTTGTCGTCAACGACCAGCGCACCGTCTTTCGCCGCAGCCAGCAGCTTGTTGTTGAATTGCGCTTCCAGCCCCGCTTCTTCCTTGTTGTAGTCCTTGAGCTTGGCCTTGTCCGCGTCGGAAAGCTTGGCACCGGCCATCACGAATTGACGGTAGACCACGTCGATCAGGCGCTGCGATTCCGGATCGAGCTTGAGCGAATCGCGCTGGTCATACACCGCTTGAATGCGCTGGAACAATTTGCTGTTGAGGTGAATGGCATCGGCATGCGCCGCCAGCTTGGGTGCTTCGTCTTCCTGCACCTTCTGCAAGGCGTCGTCGGTGTTGGCACCCGTGATGGCATTGAACACCGCCAGCACGCGATGCAGCAGCACGCCGGTTTTTTCCAGCGCGACGTAGGTGTTGTCAAACGTGGCCGGCTCGGGGTTGTTGGCGATCTTCTCGACCTCGTCCAGCTGCTGGCGCATGCCTTCTTCGATCGCCGGCTGGTAGTCGCTGTCCTTGATCTTGTCGAACGGCGGCGCCTGGTACGGCAGCGTGCTGGCGGTGAAGAACGGATTGCTGGCCGGCGCCTCGGCGGCCGCGGTGGTGGTGGCCTTGGCGGGCGCGCTGCTGGACGCTGCCGGCGTATTCCCGGCCTCGTTATGGGACTGCGAACAGGCGGCGAGCGCGATGGTCATGGCGATCGCAAGAAGGCGAAGACGAGGCATGAAGTTTTCCCAGGATGTGGCAGTCAAACTCACGACTCTAATCGCAGGCGCCCCGCCCTCCAAGCGTGCTGAAGGTCAGCCAGGCGACATAACGAATGTTTTGCTTTCCGCAGCATCCAGCGCCGCCTGCACGGCGGACCATTCGGCCGCTGGGCCGGGCAGCGCGAACTGGTACACGATGTGCTGCTCGTACACTTCGCCAGGGCGCAGGATGGTCGACGGAAACTGTGGCCGGTTCGGCGCATCCGGAAAACCTTGCGGCTCCAGGCAAACGCCACGCCCCAGCTCAGGATGACTCCCATCCAGGCCATGCCCCTCGTACAACTGGACACCCGGTGCCGAGCTGCTCATGCGCAGGGCGACACCGCTGTGCGGTGAATACAGCTCGGCGCTGCAGCGGCGGTCGTCAGCCAGCACTAGGCAATGATCGAAGCCGCCGCCGATACGCAACTGTGGGTGATCGGCCACGCGCCGCAGGTCCAGCGTGGCGGGCAGGCGAAAGTCGAACGGCGTGCCGGCCACCGTGGCGATCTCGCCGATGGGAATCAGCTGGTCGTCAATCGGAAGGTAGTGGTCGGCAGGAATATGCAGGACCTGTGCCGCGGCAGGAACAGAGGGATCGCCAGCCAGGTTGAAGTACGGATGATGAGTCAGATTCACCGGCGTAGGCGCGTCGGTGCGTGCACGCAGGGTGAGCTGCAGGCGTTGCGGCTCGAGCAGGAATTCGGCTTCGACGTGAACCTGCCCCGGATAGCCCTCCTCCCCATCCGGCGACATGTATTGCAGCAGCAGCCGCTGCGGCTCACATGCGGCGATGTGCCAGATGCGCCGGCCAAAACCCACGTGGCCGCCGTGCAGATGATTGCCGCCTTCATTTGCGCTCAACGTGTAACGCCGGCCATCCAGTTCAAAACCGGCGCCGCCGATGCGGTTGCCGTAGCGGCCGACGAGTACGCCGAGATAGTCCTGATCGTTGCGGTAGGCATCCAGATCCGACAGGCCCAGCACCACGCTGACCGGACCGCGCGGCGTGTCGATCTTCAAGCTGCGCAGAGTGCCGCCATAGGTCAACACCTCGGCGCTCAAGCCTTCGCCGGTCAGCGTCATGGCATGCACCACGCGCTCGCCGATTCGTCCAAATTCGCGTTGCATCGGTCATCCGTCTTGCGATCAAAGCACGCAGCATAGCGAGCAGCACCATCACGAAACCATGGCAAGACAGGTATGTCGTGCGGGCCGTTTGGGATCGCATCCTCGCTGGTGGATAGTGCATTGCATCATTGCAATGTGCATATCGATATGCCGATTTAAATCATTGGTCTCTTATCGACACCCCATCCCATACTCCGGCCGACCGCGGTAACGCCGCACTTGAGCCGGCCACGTTTGCGCCGATCGCTCACCCAGATTCGCGGCAACAGACGGCACCGGGAACCACCGGGGCCGCACGCGGCAGGAGCGCACGCACACTGCGGGCGCGACGTGATGAGAACTTTGGGAGAGGGGAATAACGCAATGCAGATCGTGAGTCATCCGCGGCGCATGCAGCGCCTGATGGTCGGTATCCTGCCAGCAGCACTGGCCCTGGCGCTGGCCACCACGGTGCATGCGCAGGACAGCAACGGCACCACAAGTACCAACAACACCGCAGCATGCAAAGGCACCAGCGCCGACGGCAAGCCGTGCAAGCCCGACATCACCCAGCTCGACACCGTGCAGGTGAACGGCGTGCGCGGCAGTATCGCCGACGCCATCGCCATCAAGCAGAGCAGTCCGCTGATCGTCGATTCGATCGTGGCCGAAGACGTCGGCAAGTTGCCTGACAATAGCGTCGCCGCAGCGCTGCAGCGCGTTACCGGCGTGCAGGTGGCGCGCAGCGGCGGCGAGGTCAATACCGTGCTGATTCGCGGCCTTCCCGATGTGGTCACCACCTTCAGCGGCCGCGACATTTTCACCACCACCGGACGCAGCATTGCGCTGGCGGATATTCCCGCCGACCTGGTGGAGCGCGTGGATGTCTACAAGACCAACGATGCACGCAGCATCGAAGGCGGCATTGGCGGCCTGATCGACGTGCGCCTGCGCCGCCCGTTTGATTTCAAGGACGACTGGACCCTCGCCGGCACCGCCAACGGCATCTACAGCCGCAACGCAGGCCATACCGATCCCTTCGGCAGCATCACGGCCAACAAGATCTGGCACACCGACGCCGGCAAATTCGGCGTCATGGCGGCGGCTTCGTATCAGAAGCAGCGTTATGAGGAAAGCAGCACCTTCAATTTCATTTCCGATCTGCGCGACAACCCGATGGGCACGGGCGGCAAGGTGTATATCCCCGAAACCATCGGCTCGATCTACAACCTGGGCGATCGCGCCCGCCGCTCCGCCAACCTCACCGTGCAATGGGCGCCCAACGACAAGACGGACATCTATTTCGAAAACTTCTACGTCGGCTATCGCAACACGTATAACAATCCGTACTGGATTCCGCTGCCAGTGATCGTCAACGGCAGCAATGTGACCGGCCTCACTACCAAGCCCGGCAGCAACGTCGTGCAGAGCCTCACCGCCGACAACCTTTTCACGCTGACCAGCGACCAGGCATTTCAATCCAGCTCCGATACCTATCAAAGTGCACTCGGCGGCAGCTGGAAAGGCGAGCGTGTCACGCTCTCCACGGATCTCGCCTATACCTACAGCAAGGCGTCCACGCGCGACTTCATTCTCGATACCGGCTTTATCGCGCCGCGCATCACCATGAATTTCGACAATGGCGGCGCCACCAATGCCACGGTGACCAACGCCGATGGCAGCGCCTTCAATCTGGCCAATCCGTCGAATTATTTTCTCAACCAGTACTACGACCAGTGGAGCCACCAGACAGGCAAGGACTGGTCGTGGAAAAACGACGCCACCATCAAGGTGGATGCCGGCCCCATCAAGGCGGTGGATGTCGGCTTGCGCGCCAGCTGGCGCACCGCCACCAATATTGCCGCCGATACCGGCGGACGTCCCAATATCAGCGGCACCACGGCGTTCATGAGCAGCTTTCCCGGCATGGCGAGCCTTACGCCATCCAACCTGCTTGATGGCGCGCTCTACACCTCGCCCAATCAATGGATGTTGGCCGCCCCCAACTATCTGTTGACGCATTCGGCGCAGATACGCGCCGCCATGGGTTACAGCACGGCAGCACCGCTTGCTAACCCTGCGCTGTATTTCAACGACAAGGAAGACACCTATGCGCTGTATGCGCAGGCCCGTTACGAATTCAACCTCGGCGACGTACCGGTGGACGGCGGCTTTGGCGTGCGCAGGGTGCGATTGAATTCAACCTTGCAGGGCACCGAGATCCTTGGCACCGAACAAACGCCCGTTACCATCAACAAGAGCAGCGACGTGTGGCTGCCGAGCTTCAGCGCCAATTTCAATCTGCGTGACGACCTGATACTGCGCGCGGCTTACGGCAAGACCATTACGCGTCCCGCGTTCGCGGCACTCAATCCGCAGCTGTCGCTGTACCAGGCCACCGCGACGATTCCCGCCAGCGGCAGCGGCGGCAATCCCAATCTCAATCCGGTGCGCTCGAGCAATACCGATCTGTCGCTGGAATGGTATTTCCGCCCTGCTTCGCTGCTTTCCGCGGCGGCGTTCCATCGCGATATCAACGGCTACATCCAGACCTATGCCGATAGCGAGGTGGTCGATGGCACGAGTTATCTGGTGAGCCGTCCGCGCAATACCGGCAACGGCACGCTGGAAGGTGCGGAGCTGGCTTACACCCAGTTCTATGATTTCCTGCCAGGTTGGTTGTCAGGCTTGGGCACGCAGCTCAACGCCACGTTCATCAACGCCAACACGCAATCGCCGACCGGACAACGTCAGGATCTGGTCAATGTTTCCAAACGTTCGTACAACGCCGTCTTGATCTACCAGAAAGGCCCTTACTCGGCCCGCCTCGCCTATAACTGGCGCAGCCGATATGCCGTCGCGTACAACCCTGGTGGCGCGCAGCCGCAATCCATCTACAACGATCCAGTGGATGACCTGGACTTTGCCTTGAACTACGACGTGAACAAACATCTTACGTTGACGTTGGAAGGCACCAATTTGCTGGGGCGCGTCGTGCATACCCAATTCGGCAACAGCCAGTACCTGTTTCCCCGTGACGCCATCATGATGGAACGCACCTTCATGTTCGGCGTTCGCTTCCGCCTGTGATGTCCCCATGCCGCCATCTTCGTGATGGCGGCGTTGTTCTTTCAGCCGAGAAAAATCGCCATGTCCGCTTCCATTGCGAAAAAACGTCTGCGTCTGTCCCTGCTGTGTTCCGCCCTCTTTTTCGCCAGCGGCTGGCTGCAGGCTGCCGAGATGGACGTGCACGGCAGTCTGCATGTCGACCAGCCTGGTGCAAAGGTCTCGCGCTACATCTTCGGTCAGTTCGCCGAACACCTGGGCACCGGCATCTATGGCGGCATCTGGGTTGGCCCGGATTCGAGCATTCCCAACACCCATGGTTACCGCAACGACGTGCTGGCCGCACTCAAGGCGATTGCGGTGCCCGATATACGCTGGCCGGGCGGCTGCTTCGCCGACGAATACCATTGGCGCGATGGCATCGGCCCGCGCGACAAGCGCCCTACCAGCGTCAATACGCACTGGGGCGGCGTAGAAGAACCCAACAGCTTCGGCACGCATGAATTCATGAATTTCACCGAGCTGCTCGGTGCCGACGCTTACATCGCCGGCAACGTGGGCGATGCATCACCCGATGAACTGGCGCAATGGGTGGAATACATGACCGCGCCCACGCGCTCGACCTTGGCCATGCAACGCCGCGCCAATGGCCGCGACAAACCCTGGAAGGTCGCCTTCGTCGGCGTCGGCAATGAACTATGGGGCTGTGGCGGCAACATGCGCGCCGAATATGCGGCCGACGTGTATCGGCGCTACCAGACCTTCGTCAAGGCGCCCGCCGATCAAAACATCCTGAAGATCGCCTCGGGCCCCAGCGACGACGACTATCACTGGACCGAGGTGATGATGCGCGAAGACGCCAAGTTCATGGATGGCCTGAGCCTGCATTACTACACCGTGCCCGGCGGCTGGCCGCCCAAGGCGTCTTCCACCGATTTCGACGAGAACGCCTGGATCCAGACCTTGCAGGGCGCGCTGCACATGGATGAGCTGATCACCAAGCACAGCGCCATCATGGACAAATACGATCCGCAGAAAAAAGTGGCGCTGGTGGTGGACGAATGGGGCACCTGGTACGCGGGCCTGCCCGGCAGCAATCCTGGCTTTCTGCATCAGCAGAACACGCTGCGCGATGCACTGGTCGCTTCGCTGACTTTCGACATTTTCAGCGATCATGCCGACCGCGTGCGCATGGCCAACATCGCGCAGATGGTCAACGTGCTGCAGTCGATGATCCTGACCGACGGCAACAAGATGCTGTTGACGCCGACGTATCACGTGTTCGCGATGTACAAGCCGTATCAGGATGCCACGCACCTTCCGTTGCAGATCGATGCGCCCGTCTATCGCCACGGCGCATTCGCGGTGCCATCGGTGCACGGCTCCGCGGTGAAGGCGAAAGATGGTCATGTGTATGTCGCACTGACCAATCTTGATCCCGAGCACGCAGCCGAAGTGAGCGTGAATCTCAGCGGCTATGTCACTGCAGTGAGTGGACAGATTTTGACGGCCTCGGCGATGACGTCGCTCAATACGTTCGAGCACCCGGATGCGGTCAAGCCGGCTGCGTTTTCAGGCGCGCGCATCAGCGGCGGGAAATTGCTGGTGCAATTGCCGGCGAAGGCGATCGTGATGTTGAAGTTGCAGTGAGCTACATCCCATGGCACTCACTTGGGCGGTCTTCGCTCGACCAGTGCGAAAAACGTTGCACCCGTCGTCCCGGCGAAAGCCGGGACCCGGTGACTTTTTGGCACACCCAAAGTCACTAGGCCCCGGCTTTCGCCGGGGCGACGATGCGTAGTCAGTGCCATTGGCCTCTGCATCGTCGTTGCACACCCGCATCAAAAGTCCCGCTCCATCACGTTCCAGCAAGTGTCTTCAGTAAGCGCTGCATATCGGCGCGGCATCCGCCGCCTATCCCTTCACACCAGCCACGTTGGAGGACTTCATGCGTTTCAAGACCCGATTTTCCACCATGGTGCTCGCCTTGGTTTCGCTCGGCTGCGCACCCCCCGCCACCCAAGCCCAGACAGCGCCGTGGACGCTCAGCGGAGCACTCGTCACCCACGATCCGGACATCCAGAAGGAGGGCTCGACCTACTGGATCATGGAGACCACGGCCAATGGCGGCATCGGCGTGAAGTATTCGCCCGACGGCACGACCTGGACCCAGGGCACCCCCATTTTCGGCAGCGGGCTCAGCTGGTGGAAAGCCTATAACCCGTCGGCCGATCCGGCGCAGGTCTGGGCGCCCGGCTGCATCAACTACAACAACACGACGGCCTGCTACTACGCCGTGTCGAGCTTCGGCTCGCAGACATCGGCGATCGGCCTGACCACCTCCGTGGGCGGCATCGCCGCCGGCAATTGGGTCGACGACGGCACCGTCATCACCTCCAACAGCAGCAACGCGTTCAATGCCATCGATCCGCAACCGGTGGCCGACTATGCCGGCAATCTATGGCTCAGCTTCGGCTCGGCCTGGGGTGGCATCTATATCAGGCAGGTCAGCAAATCGACTTTCCTGACGGTGGGATCGTCGACCAATATTGCCCGCGACACCTCGCAAGTGGTCGAGAACTCGTTCATCGTCAAGCACGCCTTCAACGGCACCAATTATTACTATCTGTTCCTGTCCAAAGGCTCCTGCTGCAGCGGCGCCAGCAGCACCTATCACATCGTCGTCGGCCGCTCGACCTCGATTACCGGCCCTTATGTCGACAACAACGGCAACTCGATGATGAACCCCGGCTCCGGCCTGACCGTCGCATCCTCGGGTTCGCGCTTCATTGCACCGGGCGGCGAAAGCGCCATTGGCGACACCACCATGGCCTGGTATGCGCTCGATTCGCAGAACAGCTACACGCCAGTCCTGTTCATCAACAATCTGACCTGGAACGCCAGCGGCTGGCCGAACGCGCTCTGGTAACTCTCAACGCCCAGATTTGCCGCCGGCAGATCCCTGTCTCTTGATCACATCCTTTCTGGCCTGCTGATCATGGCTCGATAGCTGCGAATACACCGCAAGCCGCTCCCTCCCTTGCTTGCAGGGGAGGGTTGGGGTGGGGTGCGAGCGCAGCGAGCAGCGGCAGCCGAACATCGCCACGAGCCATTTCCTGGGGAAATTCAGCCATACGCTAAAGCCCAAGCCCCCGGCCCCCAATGCTCCGAACTTAAGATTTTTCAATCGTCGGAAACCGTTGCCCGTCATTCCAGCGAAAGCTGGAATCCAGTGCCTTTCAGCCAAAAGTCGCTGGATTCCAGCTTTCGCTGGAATGACGGGTTTGGGTTCTGCGGCGACTGGAGGAACCTTAAGTTCGGAGCATTGCCCCAGCCCCCCTACTGCCGCAGGGGAGGGGGCGATCATCGCAAGGCTGGGCTCTCAGGCCACATCGGATTTGTGATCAAGAGACAGGGCAGATCCGGGGCGGAATGTCTCGCGCGCTTAGTGTTCCAACGCGCGCTGATCCACCACCGGCCACGCTGCCGCATCCCACCCCATGGGCAAAACGTGCAACTTCGGCAATCCACCATCCTTGCCGTCGTAGGCATGGAATACCAGGTAATCCTCGCCATTGAAGGTATACGCGCTGTTGCCGCCCGGACCAGCCCAACGCGACGTGCCATGCAGCACTTCACTGCCGCCGCCCTGGTCCACCCGCTTGCCATCCTTGTCCACGTACGGACCTTTCACATCGCGCGAACGGCCGACCATGATCCGGTAACTGCTCTGCATGCCGCGGCAGCAGTAATCCCAGGACATGAACAGGTAGTACCAGCCATTCCTGTGAAATACGAATGGCCCTTCCAGCGCGGCGGGGCCGGGGTCGGCATCATCGATGAAGGGCGAGCGCTCGCGCTTGGCAAGCGTGTACCACTGCTGCGGCTCGGCCAGATGCAGGCGATCTTCGCTGAGGCGTACCAGCTTCAGTCCGCCCCAGAACGAGCCGAATGCAAGCCACGGGGTGCCATCGACGTCGGTGATCAGGTTCGGGTCGATGGCGTTCCACAGATCGCGCTGTGGGAGGGAGCGAATGAGGATGCCGTGGTCGACCCATTTGAAATCGGGGCTGGATGCATCGAGCGTGACGTTGGTGGCCACGCCGATGGCGGAGGTGTTTTTGCCGCCTTTGGAAATGGCGTAGTACAGCGTATAGACGCCATTGTGAAAGCTTACGTCCGGAGCCCAGATGTGGCCGTTGAAATCCGGCACGACGTCGTAGGCCCACGCTGGAATCTTCGCGAATACCGGCGGCTCGGCTTTCCAGGTCTTGAGGTTCTTTGAGCTGTAGACGGTGATGCCAGGCCCGGTGACGAACAGGTACCACGTATCGCCTTGGTGCGCGATGGCAGGATCGTGCGCCAGTACGTCCGCGGAATAGCCTTTGTGCAGCCTGGGCGTTGGCGGTGCCTGCAGCATGTCGGCATGGGTCGATGATCCCGCCACGCATGCAACGCTCGCGACCAGCATCAGCATCGCCGCCATGAACCTCATGCAGTCACTCCGCTGGGCCATGCCACCTCGCGCTGCGGACGACCGAATATCGGCATGCCTTGCGCGTCCCACGACAGCGGGTGCACGCGCGCATGGCGATCGGCATTCCACAGCGGATCGCCTTCGATATCGCGATAGTCGCGGGCGTGATAGATCATCAGATCGGTTGCGCCATCCGCACTCACGGTAAAACTGTTGTGACCCGGACCGAAGATGTGGCGCTCCGCATCGGTGACAAACACGGGCGTGGATGATTTGTGCCAGTTGCCTGCATCGAGCAGATCCGCGTCGGCATCGGCCCATAGCAGGCCCATGGCATAGCGCTCGTCCGTGGCGCTCGCCGAGTAGGCGATAAAAACCTTGCCATGACGAATCAATACGGCGGGTCCTTCGTTGACCGCAAAACCCTGCACTTCCCAACGAAGTTCCGGCCGGCTCAACAGTACTGGCGCATCGGACAAGGTGGTCGGCGTTGCCAGGCGCGCGATGTACAGATTGGAATTGCCCGGGATGTCTGGATGTTTCTGCGCCCACACGTAGTAATCGCGACCGCGATGGCGGAACGTCGTGGCATCCAGACAGAAGGCATCGATACCGCTATCGACCTGGCCTGCGAAAGACCACTCGCCCGTGGTGGGGTCGGCGGCAGGATTGCGCAACGCGTACATGCGGTGCTGAAACAAGTCGTTCTTGATCTCGCGCGACGGTGCCGCCGCGAAGTAGATGTACCAGGCGTCGTCGAAACGATGGATTTCCGGCGCCCAGATCAATGCGCTCGCCGGGCCGCTGGCCGGTGCACGCCAAAGCACGAACTCTTGTGCGCTCGCGAGCCCTTCCAGCGTGGCCGAGCGCCGAAGGATGATGCGGTCGTATTCCGGTACCGAGGCGGTGAAGTGGTAATGGCCATCATGGCGCGACACGAAGGGATCGGCGCGCTGCAGGATGAACGGGTTGGCGAGTTTCATGACAGGCATTCCGTGGTACGGGCCGCGATGGCAGGTTGTGCGTCAGCAGATGCCGGCGTTTCCTCGACGATCTGTTTTTTCAGTTGCTGGTAGTAGTCGTCGGTGATGCGGTAGCGGTACATCAGACCGCCCATCAACACGTGGAACGCGCCCGGAATGATGGTGAGCATCAAGGCGATGCCAGTCAGCGTGAAACTGCTTTGCGGCCGATCCGGCACATAGTTGAAACCGGCCAGCAACCAGCCGACGATCGCGCCGGCAATGCCCATGCCGGCTTTCTGGCAGAAGGAGATGCCGCCAAAGGCGAGACCCGATACACGTTTGCCCATGCGGGCATGACCGTAATCCACCGCTTCGGCGATGGCCGACCAGAACACCGGCGCGTGCAGGTCGACCACGAACGAAATCAGGAAATACAGCACGAAGGCCAGCGTGATATCACCCGGCTTTACCAGCACGTACATGAGCATGCTCAGCACGCCTACCAGCAGCTGGCTGTAGCGGAACAGTTTGATCTTGCAGTACGCCTTGGTGATCCATGTTGAAGCGACCATGGCCAGGATCGCCGCCGTGACACCCGTGGCCATGAAGGCGGACATCATGGCGGCATCGCCATGCAGGTAATACTTGGCGTAGTACGCAGCCACCGAGCCGCGGATGACGTAGCCGATGGTGCCCACCACGCACACCGCGGCGAGCACCAGCCATTGGTCGTTGCGCAGCAGCAACCGCCATTGTTCGCGCAGCGGCTTGCGATCCACCTGATGCTGGATGCGCTCGGTGGTGCTGAAGAAACAGAACAGGAACAGCAGCGTTGCCATCAAGCCCATCAGGCCCATTGCCCACTTGTAGCCGGCCGCCAGGCTGCTGGTGCGTCCCCAGACCGCCGCCAGCTGCGGCACCGCAATGGTGACCAGAAAGGCGGCGACCTTGGCGAAGAACAGGCGATAGCCGTTGGCCGACAAACGCTCCTGTGGATCAGCGGTCAGCACGCCGATCAGCGAGATGTAGGGAATGGTGACGGCGGTAAAGACCAGCATCACCAGCAGATACGTCGCATAGGCCCATACCAGCTTAAGGTTGTAGCTGAGGTCGGGCGTGGTGAAGGTCAAAAATACCGAGATGCCGAACGGCACGGCCATGATCAGAAAGTACGGCCGGTAGCGTCCCCAGCGCGTCGTGCGGCGATCGGTGATGGTGCCCATCAGCGGATCGGCGACGGCATCAATCATGCGCACCAGGATGAACAGCAGCGCGACATCCTGTGGTTTGAGACCGTACACGTCGGTATAGAAGAACGTGATGATCAACATCATCGAGGAGATGACGACATTGACCGCCATGTCGCCGGCGCCGTAGCCGAGCTTTTCGATCACGCTCAATTTCTGGTCTTGCATGGGCCCCTCCCTTCAAGACGAACACAGGCAGGCGCGGGTGGCATCGCTCAGCCACGTTCTTTCGCCCTGCCCCGACGCGTCCTGCCCTTCTTCCTTGAAACACGCCTTCCCTTCGAAGGAAGCAACCCATGGCAACGATGAACAAGCGCCCATCCTCGATTCTGCGATTGCAACGGATATACAACAAATATAGATTTGGTAATCAACGATAGCAAAGCGCATATACCGCACATGGCCCCAGCTCCCTGGTTTGTCCGCGCCCGGCTGAAAACCCGCCAGCTCACACTGCTGATCGCCATCGATGAGGAGGGCAACATCCATCGCGCCGCCGAGGTGTTGAACATGTCGCAGCCGGCGGCCTCGAAACTGCTCAAGGATCTGGAAGACATGCTGGGGGTGGCGCTGTTCGAACGCCTGCCGCGCGGCATGCGCCCAACCTGGTACGGGGAGAGCCTGATCCGGCACGCGCGCATTTCCCTTTCCAGCCTGCATGAGGCGGGGGTGGAGATCGAAGCCCTGAAGACCGGCCGCGCGGGCAGCGTTGCCGTCGGGGCGATCGCCGGCCCTTCCATGACGCTGCTACCCAAGGCACTGGCGTGGATCACCCGCGAGCGTCCGGACCTGCATGTGTCGCTACTGGTGGAAAGCAGCGACGTGTTGCTGGAGCGGCTGGCGCAGAATCGCGTCGATTTTCTGGTGGCGCGCCTGTTTCCCCAGCACGACAAGAGCCAGCTGCATTACGAGGCGCTGGCGGAAGAAGAAGTGTGCGCGATCGTGCGCCCGCAACACCCGGTGCTGTCGCTGTCCAAGGTGGAGCTGAGCCATCTCGCGCAGGCGGACTGGATCGTGCCGCCGGTGGGCAGCGTGTTGCGTCATCGCTTCGAGCTGATGTTCCAGAGCGCCGGCCTGGAGCCGCCGCGCCAGGTGATCGGCACGGCGGCGCTGATGTTCCTTACCAAGATTCTGTTGGAAACCGACTACATGGCCGTGGTGCCCACCGATGTGGCCCGCCATTACGCGCAGTTCGGCATGGTGGCCGTCGTGCCGTACCAGCTGTCTTGCCGCATGGATTCGTTCGGCATCATCACTCGCCGCGACTGGCTGCTTTCGCCTGCTGCGCATACCGTCTTGCAGGCGGTGAAAGCGTCGGCGACGCAGATTTATGGCGCGACGCTCGATTGAGCGCGGAGCTGGGATGAAAAGGTAGGTTGGGGGAACCCCAACATGGCCTGCAGGCATCCAGGGACGTTGGGGTTCGCGTTCCGCTCACCCCAACCTACTGCGTGCTGTAGGTGCGATCTTTCCAGCGCGAGCGCACGCCACGCCAATAGCGGATCGCCGAACTCCAGGTCATGCCTAGATAGAGCGCAGCAGTGATCGGCAGCAGCAGCGCCCAAGCCAAACGCATGCGGTAGTAGCGCAGCATGGGCAAGTAGCTGAGCATCATCGCCACGAGAGCGACTAGCCCCAGGCGCCATGTTGTTGGAGACGCGAGCAACGCGAACGGCAGACCATAAGCAATGGCAAACAGCACCGTCACGACCAACAGCAGCAAGGTGGAATAACCCAGCTGGGTGAAGGCCGAGCGGGCCACCATGTCATGAATGGAACGCAGGCTGCCGTAGGGGCGCAGACTCACCACGCCGCGGCTCAGACCCAGCCAGGTGCGATAGCCGGCATTCTTCACTTGCCGCGCAAGCGTGCAGTCATCGATCAGCGCGTTGCGCAGGCTGGCGAAGGCACCGGCGCGTTCCAGCGCTTGCGTATCGACCAGGATGCAGCCGCCTGCCGCCGCCGCGACCAGGCGCGAAGGCGAATTGGAAATGGCGAACGGATAGATCAGCTTGAAGTAGTAAACGAAAGCCGGCAGCAGCAGGCGATCCCAGAAGCTGGTGCGGCGAAGGTCCGCCATCAGCGAGACGAACTGGCGGTCATCGCGCTGTTTGTGCGCCAGCAACGCCGGCAGGATGCCGGGCTGCAGTTGGATATCCGCATCCAGCAACAAGGTCATCGGCGTTTGCACATGCGCCTTGCCCTGCTCCAGCGCCCACAGCTTGCCTGCCCAGCCTTGCGGCAGCGGCTGGCCGCTGACCACGCGTACGTTTGGAAAGGAGGCGGCGATCTTGGCGGTGTCGTCGGTGGATTGATCGTCGACGACGATCACCTGCAAGCCGGTGCCTTGCGCTTGCAGACCAGACAGCGTGAGGCCGATGACGTCCGCCTCGTTGCGCGCGGGAATCAATACCGTGATCTGCGAAAGATCGCCCGATCCGGCATGCGGGTCGGCCTCGATACGTTCACGCGTGCTCCACGCGCGCCACGGTGTCAGCAGCAGGCCTACCCACATCAATGCCGGCAGCGACGCGGCAAACCATCCCAATAGCGAGTTCATAGTTCCCATGTCGTGTGCGTAGGCTGGGATGAAATCCCAGCTTTCATTGGCATGGCGAAGCTGGGGTTCCCACCCCAGCCTACGTGGTTCTTAGTGATTGGCTTCGGTGCCGGTCTCGGCCGTGCGGCGCGTGATCGAGTTGATCGGGATGTGGATCGCCGTGGCATCGGCACGATTGCCGTACTTCACCGGCAGATCCGGCGCCATCGGGCCATCGGTGCGCGGACCGAACATCGACACCTTCAGCGCCTTCAGCGGATGGGCGAACATGTCGTCCACCGCGGTGCCTTCGAAGCCACAGTGCGCCATGCAGTTGTCGCACTTGGGGTTGATGCCTACGCCGTACTTCTCCCACTCGGTGTCTTCCATCAATTCCTTGTAGGTCTTGGCGTAGCCTTCGTCGACCAGCAAGTAGCACGGCTTCTGCCAACCGAAGATGTTGTACGTCGGGTTGGACCACGGCGTGCACTGGTAAGCCTGGTTGCCCGCGATGAAGTCCATGAACATCGCCGACTGGTTGAACGCCCACTTGCGCTTGCGTTCCTTGCCGATCTTGAAGATGTCGCGGAACAGCTGCTTGCTCTCGGAGCGACCAAGGAACACGTCCTGGCTCGGCGCGTGCTGGTAGCTGTAGCCCGGCGACACGGTGATGCCTTCCACGCCCAGTTCCATGGCGTAGTCAAAGAAGTCGGCGACTTCTTCCGGCGCCTCGTTATTGAACAGCGTGCAGTTCACGGTGACGCGGAAGCCCTTCGACAGCGCGAGCTTGATGGCAGTGACGGCCTTCTCGAACACGCCGTCCATGCAGACAGACTTGTCGTGCTGCTTTTCCAGGCCATCCAGATGCACCGACCAGGTGAAGTACGGCGACGGCTTGTATTCGTCGATGTGCTTGGGCAGCAGGATCGCGTTGGTGCACAGGTACACGAACTTCTTGCGTGCCACGATGCCTTCGACGATCTTCGGTAGTTCCTTGTGGATCAGCGGCTCGCCGCCCGGAATCGAAACGACCGGTGCATCGCACTCGTCGACCGCTGCCAGCGCCTGCTCGACGCTCATGCGCTTTTGCAGGATTTCCTTCGGTTGGTCGATCTTGCCGCAACCGGCGCAAGCGAGATTGCACTGGAACAGCGGCTCCAACATCATCGCCAGCGGGTAGCGCTTCTGACCACTCAGCTTCTTCTTGATGATGTATTGAGCGATCGTGGTTTGCTGAATAAGAGGGATACCCAAGGGATTCTCCGGAATGTCGGGACGCCTGCCCAACGGCGGCGTTCAAAAAGCTTGACTGCTCGGTACAGTATAAGTCACTTGGACGGACGCCACTTCTGCAGCCCCGTCCGGTCGTTAACCTTTGAGCGGCGCGAACACTTCCGGGTGCTCGCGGCGAATCCGTTCCCACTCGATCTTGAACCAGGGCGTGAACGCCTCGGGCTTGGCTGCCATCTCCGCATCGAGGGCATCGGGGGCGATGTAGCGCAGGCCGGAGATCTCGTTCACGTTCACCGTGGGGGCATCGTCACTGCGGCCGGCGTACACCCAGCATAGCTCGTGTTCGGCGCCATCCGCATCGAACTGCGCCTGGTACTCGAACTTGAACAAGTACTTCAGTTCGCACGCCAGACCCAGCTCTTCCTTCAGGCGACGGTGAATGGCGGTATCGACCGTTTCGCCACGGCGCGGATGGCTGCAGCAGGTGTTCGACCAGAATCCCGGCCACAAGCGCTTGCCCGGCGCGCGCTGCTGCAACAGCAGCTCGCCCTTGGCGTTGAACACGAACAACGAAAACGCGCGATGCAGCGTGCCCTTGCCGACGTGTGCGGCAGCCTTGTCGAGAAAGCCGACATCGCGATCATCGTGATCGACCAGGATCAGCGGCTCGTCATCGAACGACACGACCTCGTTTGAGTCGCGCCATCTGTCGGACGGGATGTTCTGGCGCTCAAGTTCTGAGTTATCCAATGTCAACCTCCATCGCTTGATAGCCGGCACCGCGAATCGACGCCGCTACCTTGTCGCGGTTCTGCGGGCACAGCGCGACGATCGAACCGCCGCCGCCGCCGCCCGTGAGCTTGGCGCCAATCGCGCCGTGTTCGCGTGCGATCTGCACCAGCTCCTCCACCTCCCAGCTCGACACGCGCAGCGCGTTGAGCAGGCCGTGGCAGATGTTCATCAGATCGCCGAGACGTTCCAGATCGTACTGCTGCATGGCTTCCACGCCTTGCAGCGTGAGCGAGTCGATCTGCTGGAAGATGCCGTCATACAGCGCCGGATTGCGCTGCCATGCCGTGCGCACCTTGCCGACCGTCACCGCGGTAAGGCTTTCCTTGCCGCTGATGCCGATCACCAGCGGAATGCGCTTGGGCAGATGCAACTCGCGCACCATCGGTGCTTCGCCTTTCTTGCTGGCGCGCTTGTACAAGAGCGGCTTGCCGTAGGTGGCGACGGTGTTGTCGATACCCGATGCCGAACCATGCGCCACTTCTTCGCAACGGAAGGCCAGCGCGTTGATCTCTTCATCGCTCAAGCCCAGCTTGTAGTGCTGGTCGAGCGCACGAATCACGGCCACCGCCATCGCCGCCGAACCACCGAGGCCCATCGCACGTGGCACGTTGGGGAACACTTCGATGCGCATCGAGCGATCGGTCAGCTGCAGTTCGTCGAAGATGATGCCGAGCGAACGCTGGAACGAATCGCGATGCGCCGGATCGCGATGCAGGCGATATTCCACACCCCAGCGCGGAATGAACATGTCGACGCCACCGGACTTGGTGTCCTGCGCCACCGCACGCACGGCCAACGGTACCGGCGCGGCAACGGCATGACTGCCGTACACCACGGCATGTTCGCCGAGCAGGATGATCTTGCCGTGACCGCACGCGCGATGATCCACCGCCGGTTGTTCGGTCGTCGTCACCGGCACGCCGCGCGACTCCTTGCGGACCTGCTCGACGATCTCCTGCGCCTTCCAGATCTTGATCTCGCCTGTTTCCACCAAGCGCTCCACGACCGTATCGAAGATTTCCGGCGTGGCGCCTGCCGCCACGGCAACGCTGCGTGCATGCAAGGTCATGTGGCCTTGCTGGATGCCTTCGGTGACCAGTGCACGCAACGCGGAGAAGTTCTGCGCCAGGCCCACCGCACCCATGATTTCGGCCAGTTCGCGGGCCGTCTTGACGCCGAGCAGGCGAAGATTCAACGCGACCGTGGCGTTCGATTGCAGCGGGCCGCCGACGGTGCCGACCTTCATCGGGATATCCAGCTCGCCGATCAGCTCGCCGTTCTCGCCCTTGTACCAGCGCGTGAGCGAGGTATAGCGGCCACCGCGTGCGGCGTACGCATGCGCAGCGGATTCGATCGCGCGCCAGTCGTTGCCGGTGGCCAGCGCGACGGCGTCGACGCCATTCATGATGCCCTTGTTGTGCGTGGCTGCACGGTACGGATCGATGCTGGCGAATTCGTTCGCGAGCACGATACCGTCACGCACTTCTTCACCTTCGAAACCCTTGCCGGTGAGCTGGTCGGCAGGAATCACGCAGCGCGCACGCACCATCGACCGATCGGTGAGGTTGGAAAGAATGCGCAGGAATACGCGGCCGCCGGTCATCGTTTCCACCAGCGAGGCGATGCCTTCGCACATGGTGTTGACGAGGTTGGCACCCATCGCGTCGCGCGTATCGACCAAGAGATGCACCACCAGCATGTCGCCGCCTTCGGGGCGCGGATGCACGTGCACTTCCAGATCCTGCGCGCCGCCACCACGCGCCACCATCTGCGGATGAAGGCTGTTGGCGAGGTTGAGCAGTTCGTCCTTGCGCTGAAGCAGCGTGGCCTTGGCATGCGCCAGATGCGGCACATCCACCACCTGCACCTGACCGATCAGCACCGGCTCGGTGCTCTCGACGGTAAAGCCGCCGGTACCACGCACCAGCTTGGCCGCCGACGAAAGCGCGGCAACGATCGAGGGTTCCTCGACCACCAGCGGCACGATGTAGTCGCGGCCATTGACCAGGAAGTTAAGACCAAGTCCCACCGGCAGACCCATCACGCCGACGACGTTCTCGATCATCTTGTCGGCTTTGTGGATCTTCAGCGTGTGCTCGCCGGACACGAGCGCCTGATAGTCCTCGGCCGATAACCAGCCGCGCTCGTGGATGATGCGTACACGGTCGGAAACCGAGAGTTTGTAGAAGGCGGGGAATCGGGACCGCTCAGCACTCGAAGATTCGGCGCTCATAGCCTTAAGCACTCCGTGGTAGGTCGAAAGTCACGTGCTCTTTAGTCGCGGCGTTGCATGCGGCGTGTGAGGCAAGAGCAGTGATCACGTCAAAATCCTTGCTGCGGGAGAAGTCGCATCCGAGCGCATATGGCAACTCACTCCATGGGAATCAAGTCCCAGGGGGACGACGTGCATACCGGCGCACACAATGGCGCGTTCAAATGTCGCCAACCTTTCCGGGTCTTCGGCAAACACCACGCCGAAGTCGCCGCCAGCGCCGCAAGGCTTATAACTGACATCGGTGCCGGATGCCATATCGGCCAGCTGTTTTTGTGCCGGCGAATAGATTTCCAGGCCGCACGCAGCGCTGAAACGCTGCAAACCCAAGGCATAATCTTTTGTAAGGCCAATGAAAGACGGCAAATTCCGCTGCTTCAATGCATCGATTGCCGCCGCGGAAACAGCGCCTAGTTCGTTCATATGCGCGGTGTAATCGCTAGCATGCGCCTGGCGCCATGCCGCCAGGCGCTGCAGCGAATCGCTGGTGGATACCGACTGCCCCGACCATACGAACAGGCAATGCAAATCCTCGGCAGAGATCACTTCGTAGGCAGGCTCGCGCGCAGGCCCAACCAGTTGATAGCTGATCAGACCACCCGCCACGCTGGCGGCCACATCGACGCCGCTGCCACGTCCGCCTTGCCAATCGCCATGCATGCGCAACAGGCGGCGCATCCATTGCGTGCGATCGGCGATGGCATCGCCATGGCCTGCATACGTCGCCAAGGCGGAAGCCAGCGCCACGGTCAGCGCGGCACTGGAACCCAATCCAAGCTTGGAACGCACGCCACCTTCGACGTTGAAGAAACCGGATGTATCCAGTTCCAGATCGAAACCTGCGCCCGTAGCAGCAAGCCCTTCGCGCAACATGCCGTGCCACACATGATCGACCAAAGTGAGCTTGGCCTTGGTGGCGTCATCGCATTGCCATTGCAGCGTGCCATCAGCGCTGAGGATGGCACGCGCTTCACCAATGCCCATATCCGGTGCGCTGATGCTGCATACGTGATCGGCACGCGAAGCCACGCGTACACGGGCGCGACGATCCACCGCCAACACCAGCGCGCGCGCGCCTTCCAGTACGGCGTAATCGCCAAGCAACACCAGCTTGGCGGGCGCCCCCGCGGTGACTTCCATCACGCCTCCACGAGATCCGCGGCAATGGCACGTGCGCCTTCGCCAAGGCCGGTATCCAGCACTTCAAGCACGCCCGGCACATCACGCAGAGCCGCTTTCACTTGCTCGATCGCGGAAGGCGTGCACACCGCCTTGAGCTGCGGACCGGCATCGACGGTAAAGAACACCGGCACGCCTTGCTGGCGCAAGGCGCGCACGCGATGCATGCATTCGACGGTGGCGCCGTTCCAATACAGCAAACCCGGCTGCGCGGCCAAGGCAAGTGCATGCATCTTCAAGCAGCTGCACTCGGAGATGCGGGCGAGCGCATCGAAATCGCGCGCGCGAATCGCATCGCGCGCCACGCTTAAATCGGCTTCCTGCGTATCGATCCAGGCCGCTTGATACGGCGATGTTTCTGCCGTCCGGCGCATGCCTTCGGTGGAACCCACCTGCTTGGCCGCCGTCGATGTAATCGCCACGGCTACGCGCAAAGGCCATGCGTTGGCATCAAGCAACGGGTGTGCAACCGAATCGGTACCATCGGCCAAGGTGCCGTGCGCCCATTCCACATATCCGCCGTAGATCGAACGCGCTGCCGAACCCGAGCAGCGCCGCGCCAGCACCGATTGCTCTTCCAGGCTCAGGTCCAACTTCAGTGCACGCGCACCGGCATGCACCAAGGCGGCAAAGCCGGAGGCGGAAGAAGCCAATCCGGCGGCAGTAGGAAAGTTGTTGCGGCTTGCCACGTCGGCGCCGTAGTCGACACCGGCGCGTGCGCGCAGCAGATCGAGGCACTTGGTGATGCGTTTGGTTTCGGCGTCATCGCTGCGGCCGTTGAGGCTGACGCGATCGCCTTTTTGCCCCGGCACGAAACGCACGTCCGTGCGCGTCCACAGGCTTTCCAGCGTGATCGAGATCGAACCGACCACCGGCAGGTTCAACGCGACGTCGCGCTTGCCCCAGTATTTGATCAGGGCGATGTTGGGCTGCGCCTGGGAAATAGCACGCAATTCACCGGATACATCGGTGCGTGATTCGCGGTTCATGACGTCTCGCTGGGGAAAGGGGACTTAAGCTATCGCGCGGGCACCGGCACTACTTGGCCGGTGTATCCAGCACGAAAGGCAATTCGCCTGGAACGGGCTTTCTCATGGTGACCCGGCTCCACACGGTGCTGCCGCCGAACAGGCTGATGCCGATGTAGCCATGCAGCTGCAACCGGTTCAGGCTGCGCAGCCGAACCCAGCAATTATAAGTGCGGCCGTCGTCCGAGTTATAGACACGGCCGTGCTCCCATTTTTCGTTGCCGGGGTTGAATGTCAGGCCGGTCAGCAACCGGAGCCCGGTGAGCGGCCGGGAGCGCAAGGCCGGATTGGGGTTGTGGATATCAGTCACGATCTTGCCGTTGAGCGCCGCCCCATCCTCCGGACCGTAGGTATCGTGCAACTGCCAAAGGATGTAGCCCTGGTATTCGTCGCCGACCTGCTCGATGTGGATGACCGCATCGCGGCTCTCCACCAGCCAGTCGCCGACAATATCGGTGGCGGTGGGTGCATAGGCAGCCGTGCCATCCGCCGCGACAGAGCTGGTAAGTCCCGACAGTAATAAGCAAGCCAGCACGGCCAGCCACATGCGATACGCACGCTTCATGGCACCGCCACTTGCGTGATGAAGGGGCTGCCCCCATAAGTGCGCGCTTCGTGTCGACTATTTGCCGCTAGCATCAACGTCATGTCCTCGAACTGGTTGGTCGACACCTTGCATGCGTTAGGCATCGCCCTCGCATTTGCCGCGACAGGTTATGCCTGCGTCGCGCTATGGGCCGTGATGAAAGGATTGCGAAAGGCGCGCCAAGTTCCGCCTCCTGCCAGCCCACCGCAGCCGGCGAGTGTACTCAAGCCGCTGCACGGTGCCGAGCCAAGGCTGTATGAAAACCTGCGCAGCTTCTGCCTGCAGGCGCACCCGCATTACCAATTGGTCTTCGGCGTGCGCGATCCGGATGATCCCGCTATCGCCGTGGTCGAACGTCTTCGCCAGGAATTTCCGCAACATGCCATCGCACTGGCCATCGACCCGCGCGTGCATGGCGCCAATTTCAAAGTCAGCAATCTGATGAACATGTTGCCGCATGCACAGCACGATCTGCTGGTGCTGGCGGATGCCGACATTTACGTAGAACCCGATTACCTCGCGCGTGTCACCGCACCGTTGGCCGATGCGGGCACCGGCATCGTCACCTGCCTGTATTACGGCATCCCCGGGCGCTCGCTGTGGTCGCGCCTTGGCCGTCTATTCATCGACGACTGGTTCGCGCCTTCCGTGAAGCTGTCGAACGCCTTCGGCTCCACGCGCTTCGCCTTCGGTTCCACCATTGCCTTGCGTCGCGATGCGCTCGAAGCCATCGGTAGCTTTGAAGCCTTGCGCGACACCCTGGCCGATGACTTCTGGCTTGGCGAGCTGACCCGTCGCGCTGGATTGCGCACGGTGTTGTCGGACGTCGTGGTCGGCACCGAGGTCAGTGAAAGCCATCTGAAAGATTTGTGGTCGCATGAACTGCGCTGGTTGCGCACCATCCGTTCGATCGCGCCGGCCGGTTTTGGCATGACTTTCGTGTGTTTTACCTCGCCTTTGCTGCTGCTTGGGCTGTTGTTGGCACCCGGCCCGATCAGCGTGACCTTCGGCCTGCTCGGTGGCGCCGCGCGGGTTTTGCTACACTTTTTGCAGCGGCGCATCAGCCATCAAGCCTTCGCCTGGCATGAGGTCCTGTTGATTCCCCTCCGCGACGCCTTATTGCTGATGGAGTGGGCAGCCGCCCTGGCCGGTTGGCAAGTAAAATGGCGCGGACAGGTACTGCACGCACGAGGCGACGGTTCAGCGCCGTAAACCAAAATATCTGAACTATCTGCTGTCCCTGGGCAATACCGCCCCGCAGGAGTCATCCGTAATGAAAACGCTTTTTCTGCAAGCTCCTTCCTTCGATGGCTTTGATGGCGGCGCGGGTTCGCGCTACCAGGCCAAACGCGAAATCAAGAGCTTCTGGTATCCCACCTGGCTGGCGCAGCCCGCCGCGATGGTGCCCGACTCGCGCGTGCTCGATGCGCCTGCCGACGAGATCTCGGTAGAAGACAGCTTGAAGATCGCCGAAGGCTACGACCTGGTGATCATCCATACCAGCACGCCGTCGTTCCCCACCGACGCGAAGTTCGCCGAGCTGTTGAAGGCACGCAAGCCAAATGTGCTGATCGGCCTGGTCGGCGCCAAGGTGGCGGTCGATCCCACCAGTTCGCTTACCGCATCGCCCGCGATCGATTTCGTGGCGCGCGAAGAGTTCGACTACACCTGCAAGGAAATCGCCGAAGGCCGTCCGTTCGAAAGCGTCACCGGCATCAGCTACAAGCTGGCCGACGGCAGCGTGCAGCACAATCCTCCGCGCGCGATGATCGAGAACATGGACGACCTGCCGTTCGTGGCGCCGATCTACAAGCGCGACCTGAAGATCAGCAACTACTTCATCGGCTATCTCAACTACCCGTACGTGTCGATCTACACGGGCCGCGGCTGCCGCTCCAAGTGCACGTTCTGCCTGTGGCCGCAGACCGTCGGTGGCCATCGCTACCGCACGCGCTCGGCCGCGAACGTGCTGGCCGAAGCGAAGTGGATCAAGGAGAACATGCCCGAAGTGAGGGAGCTGATGTTCGACGACGACACCTTCACCGACAGCTCCAACATGGAACGCGTGCACGAGATCGCGCGTGGCCTCGGCGCGATGGGCTGGACCTGGTCGTGCAACGCCAAGGCCAACGTGCCGTACGAATCGCTCAAGATCATGAAGGAAAACGGCCTGCGCCTGCTGCTCGTGGGTTACGAGTCGGGCGACGACCAGATCCTGCACAACATCAAGAAGGGCCTGCGCACCGACATCGCGCGCCGCTTCACCGAAGACTGCCGCAAGCTGGGCATCACCATCCACGGCACCTTCATTCTCGGCTTGCCGGGCGAAACCAAGGAAACGATCGACAAGACGATCCAGTTCGCCAAGGAAATCAATCCGCACACCATCCAGGTGTCGCTGGCGGCGCCGTATCCGGGCACCTCGCTGTACAAGCAGGCGGTCGAGAACGGCTGGCTGAAGGAGAACGAAGCCGTCAACCTCGTCAACGACAAGGGCGTGCAGCTGGCGCTGATCGAGTACCCGCATCTGTCCAAGCAGGAAATTTTCCACGGCGTGGAGAAGTTCTACCGGGCCTTCTATTTCCGCCCGTCGAAGATCTGGGAAATCGTCAAGGAAATGCTGATGAGCTGGGACATGATGAAGCGCCGTCTGCGCGAAGGCGTGGAGTTCTTCCGCTTCCTGCGCGCGCACGAAGCCTGATTCCAGCTCCCTTTGGGCATGGGTGTCTGCATGACATTCGCAATGCCCAATTTTTCCTGGTCGTCATTCCCGCGCAAGCGGAGGCGCTTCACAACAGCGAAGCTGGTCAATCCATTTTCGCTTTTCAACCAAGCGCACCATGGATTCCCGCTTGCGCGGGAATGACAGCCGGGCAAGATTGAGCACCGTCTAGATGCCTATGAATGCCCCGATAAACTCCGCTTCCGAACAAGCTACCGCGCGGGGCCGCCCGCGCCTGATCGTCACCGCCGACGATTTCGGCCTGCATGACGCCGTCAACGATGCCGTCGAACGTGGTTATCGCGACGGCGTGTTGCGCGCAGCCAGCCTGATGGTCGCCGCACCGGCCGTCGCCGACGCCGTCGCGCGCGCCAAGCAGAATCCGGGACTCGCGGTCGGCTTGCACCTGGTGCTGGCGGATGGCCGCGCGATGCTGCCGCCCACGCGCATTCCCGATCTAGTCGATGGGCATGGCATGTTCAATTCGGACATGGTGCGCAACGGCTTTCGCTTCTTCTTCCTGCCGCATGTGCGGCGCCAGCTGGCCGATGAAATCCACGCGCAGTTCGAAGCCTTTGCGGCCACCGGCCTGAAGCTCGATCACGTCAACGCGCACAAGCACTTCCATCTGCACCCCACCATCCTCACCCTGATGCTGGCCATCGGCCGCGAGTTCGGCCTGCGCGCCATTCGCCTGCCCTCGGAGCCGGGCATGGGTCCGTGGCTGCGGCCATGGCTGGCGTTGATGCGCTGGCGCCTTGATCGAGCGGGTGTTGCCTACAACGATCACGTATTCGGTCTTCGCCACAGCGGCGGCATGGATGAAGCGGTGATGCTGGAGATACTTGAGCAATTGCCGAAGGGCTTGTCGGAGGTTTATCTGCATCCCGCCTCGCACGGCCACATCACCGAGAGCATGGCCGACTACCGCCATGCCGACGAACTTGCCGCGCTGCTGTCGCCGCGTGTGCGCCAGACCATCGCCGAACGCTACTACCTGTGCGACGGCTTCTCCGATCCGGTGGCCGTAGCGTGAGCATGAAGCTGATCAGTTATATCGCTGGCCTGCTCGGCCTGGGGGTCGCCATCGCCTTGGTGGCGCATCAAGGCTGGGGCGAAATCATGACGGCGATCGATCGCGCCGGCTGGCCTTTGTTGTGGTTGTTGCCATTCCACATCTTGCCGCTGCTGTTTGATGTGATCGGCTGGCGCGTGCTGATCGCGCCACGCGATCCGCAAAAGCAGGCGACGCTGCCCTTCCTGTTCTGGGTGGCTTCGATTCGCGAAGCCAGCAATCGCCTGCTGCCGGTCGCCAACATCGGCGGCGAGATCATCGGTATCCGTTTGGTGAAATGGCGCGGCATCGGCGGCGCTGCGGTGGCGGCCAGCGTGATCATGGAAGTGCTGCTGACGCTGGTGAATCAATATCTGTTCACCGCGCTGGGCATCATTCTGCTGATCGAACTGACCAGCAACATCAGCGCTTTCAGCACGGTGATCTCCGCCTTGGCGGCCAGCGTGCCGCTGCCGATCTTCCTGATCATTCTGCTGCGTCATGGCAAGGTGTTCTCGCGCCTGGAAGGTTTCGCCGAGAAACTGCTGGGCGGCCGCTCGACGCTCACCGAGCTGATCGATGGCGCCAACCTCGATCAGGAAATTCGCGAACAGTATTCGCGCCCACTGCGTCTGATGGTCGCCACCGGTTGGCAGTTCGTCGGCTACGTGGTGGGCAGCTTCGAAACCTGGCTGGCGCTGCACTTGCTCGGATTTCCGATCAGCGTCTGGGATGCCATCGCCATCGAAGCGGTAACGCAAGCACTGCGCCATATCATCTTTGTGGTGCCGGCCGGCCTCGGCGTGCAGGAAGGCGGCCTGGTGCTGTTCGGCAACATCATCGGACTGCCGCCCGAAGCCAGCGTGGCGCTGTCCCTGGTCAAGCGCATGCGTGAAGTGGCGTTCGGACTGCCGGCACTGATTTCCTGGCAATGGGCCGAAGCGCGCCGGCTGTATACCGTTTCCTCCGCGCGCGCCGCTTCCGGCCAACGCCCCTTTGAAGAGAAGCTTTGAGTCATGACGTTCGAACGCGAGGCCTTTGATCCCGAAACCCTGGTACCGGGCTATCACGAACCGGTGCTGCCCACCGGCGAGCCGGATGCGGCCACGATTGCTGCTTCCGAAACGCGCACCCGTCACTGGTCGAGCAGCCGGCAAGGCAAGCGCATCAAGTATGGCTCGGACGAGCACAAGCAGATGATGTGCCGGATGTTTGGGGAAACCTTCAATCCCTATCGCCCGTCCGTGTTGAAATGGCCGACGCTGGACGATGCCGCCCTGCATCGCATCACCTCGTTGCCGATCTGGGACATCGCCGTGCAGACCGAAGGCAAGGCGCGCCTGCGCATGGCGGCCTATGCACGCACGATCGCGGATCCGGAAATGCGCAACGCGCTCGCGCAGAACGCATGGGAAGAAAACCGGCACAAGGAAGTGTTGTCGAAAATGGTGCAGCACTACGGCATTCCGCTGGTTCCAGAACCGCCCTACGAGTATCCGAAAGATCCGGAATGGGCGTACCTGGTCACCGGCTACAGCGAATGCATCGACAGCCTCTTCGCCTTCGGCCTGTTCAAGGTGGCGCACGATTCGGGCCTGTTTCCGCCGGAACTCATCGACACCTTCGAACCGGTGATGCAGGAGGAATGCCGGCACATCCTGCTGTTTGCCAACTGGGTGGCCTGGCATCGCCGCAACCTCAATCTGTTCCAGCGCATCGCGTTCGAATGGAAGGTGTTTCGCGTGTGGTGCTTCCTCGGCATGGAGCGCATGGACCTGGCCAAGAGCCTGGATGCCGACGGCAACGAACACGCGCAGGACAACAACTTCACCGTGACCGGCGCGCAGTCGGTGACGGAACAGGATCTGAGCGTGGCGAAACTGATGGCAACCTGCCTCAGCGAAAACGATCGCCGCTTCGCCGGTTACGACCCGCGCTTGCTGCGGCCGACGACGATGCCGTTCCTGGTGAAGTGTGCGTTGCCAATATTGCGCTTCTTCGAGAAGCACAAGTAGGTTGGGGTGCGAACCCCAACATCGGAATCTCGAACGATGCAGCCATGTTGGGGTGCGAACCCCAACATCGGAATCTCGAACGATGCAGCCATGTTGGGGTTCGTACCCCAACCTACGTGATGCTTAGCGTTGCTGCTGAAACCACCGAACCGCATCTTCCAGCGCCAAACGCGCCGGACGCGCCGTATAACCCAACTCGCGTTGCGCCTTTTCGCTGCTGAAGAACATGCGCTTCTTCGACATGCGCACCTCTTCCACCGTGGCGATCGGATGCATGCCGGTAAGCCGTGCCCAGGCTTCGGCGACATAGGCCACTGGCATCACTGCCGCGTGCGGAAGACTCACCCTGGGTGGCGCGCGTCCCGCAATGTCGGCGATCTCAGTGAGCACCTCGCGCAGACTCATGTTGAAGCCGCCGAGGATGTAGCGCTCGCCAACCACCCCGCGCTCATACGCCAGCCAATGGCCCTCGGCCACATCTTCCACGTGCACGATATTGAGACCGGTATCGACATAGGCCGGCAGGCGCCCGGCCATCGCGTCACGCACGATGCGGCCGGTCGGCGTGGGCTTGATGTCGTAAGGGCCAATGGGCGTGGAGGGATTGACGATCACCACCGGCACGCCATCGTCCGCGAACTGCCTGGCCACTTCCTCGGCCAGGAACTTGGAACGCTTGTAGTGGCCGATCATGTCGTCCACCGTCACCGGCGTGGCTTCGGTGCCGGGCGTGCCGTCCTTGGGAATGCCCAGTGTCGCCACGCTGCTGGTGTAGACGATGCGCTTCACACCGACCTGCCTGGCCGCTTCCAGCATGGCGCGCGTGCCGTCGACATTGGCGCGATAAAGGTCGGCGGGATCAGGCGCCCACAGGCGGTAATCGGCCGCCACATGGAACAGCGCATCGCATCCATCGCAAGCGGGCAGCAGGCTGGCCGGCTTGGTGAGATCGCCTTCCACCACTTCCACATCAAGACCCTTCAGGTTGCGCCGATCGGAGCCTGCGCGCGCCAGCACACGCACGCGATGGCCATCGCGCAGCAGCCGGCGCGCCATGGCCGAGCCAACGAAGCCGGTGGCGCCGGTGACCAATGCCCTCACGACGGCATCACCTGGATAGCGCTCGAACCCATGCAAACAGCGAGATGCGTCGTCGAACAAGTGGGGATTTTCATCCACCAATTATGGATGAAATTCTTCAACCCATGCGCTGGCTTTCATCCTGCCTTCCTTTCGTCTGCATTTCAAAGCGACAAGCCAGTGCTTACCCTGTCGTCGTGCAGGCTTGTTCAAGCACCTGATGTGCTTCAGCATATTGCGATGCCTACCCCACCCCGCCAGCCCCAAGCCAGCGTGCGCATACCGCATATGGCACTTTCCCGCACGGCTGCATCAACTGCCGTTCCGGATTCGCACCCGTACGGGTATGTCATAATTCCGGCGCTCGAGGCATACCCATGATCGAATTGCACAATGCCACCGCCGGTACCGGACGCGGGGAGGCCGATACCTATCAGGACGCGATCCTGCCCAAGGTATCCCGGACTTTTGCGCTGACCATCCCGCAGCTTCCACCGGAACTGCGGCGCGCGGTTGCGAACGCGTATCTGCTGTGCCGCATCGCGGACACCATCGAAGACGAACCGGTGTTCTCGGCCGAACAGAAGCGCGCCTATGAAAACGCCTTCGTCGATGCGGTCATCGGCGATGCCGATCCGCAAGAGGTCGCCGACGAAATCGCGCCTCGTCTTTCCAGCAGCACGCTGGATGCGGAACGCGACTTGATGCAGCAGTTGCCGCTGGTGCTCGAAGTCACACGCAGCCTGTCGCCCGCGCAACAGGCATCGGTGGTGAAATGCCTGCGCATCATGTCGCACGGCATGCACGAATTTCAGCGCAAGGCCGGCCTGCATGGCTTGCCGACGATGCAGGACATGGATCGCTACTGCTATTGCGTGGCCGGTGTGGTTGGCGAAATGCTCACCGAACTGTTCGTCGATTTCGAACCGGTGCTGGCACCCCATCGCAACACCATGCTGCGCCTGGCGGTGTCGTTCGGCCAGGGCTTGCAGATGGTCAATATCCTCAAGGATCAGTGGGAAGACCGCGCACGCGGCGCCTGCTGGCTGCCGCAGGACATGTTCGCGCGGCACGGCGTGAAGCTCGCCACGCTGCAAACCGGCAAGCAGAACGCCGGCTATGCAGCCACCATGTCCGAGCTGGTCGGCATTGCGCATGCGCATCTGCGCCTGGCGCTGGAGTACACCTTGCTGATTCCCACCAAGCATGCCGGCATTCGCCGCTTTTGCTTATGGGCCACCGGCATGGCCGTGCTGACGCTGCGCAAGCTGCAAAACAACCTCGACTTTTCCGCCGGCACGCAGGTCAAGATCTCGCGCAAGGACGTCGCCCGCACCATCCTGATGACGCGCCTGTTGTGCAAATCGAACACAGGCTTGCGCTGGTTGTTTGCGACGACCGCACGCGGTTTGCCGCTGACGCCGCTCACGTCCGAATGGAGTGAGCCTTCCACGCCGGCACGCACCTGGCCGAAGCGCTCGATCCCGCACATCGCCGATGCCGCCACGTGGCGCGAGCCGGCCGATGTTGCCGATGTACAAGAAGTCAATCACCGATGAACCCGTTCACCAAGACCGCCACCGTCGCCACCGATGACCTGACCGCCCGCGATCTGTTCGGCTCTGCCAACAACAGCACGCTGGACCAGGCCATCGAGCGCGGTCGTGCAGCCTTGCTGTCGAAGCAGCACGAAGACGGCCACTGGTGCTTCGAGCTGGAATCGGATTGCACCATCACCGCCGAATACATCCTGATGATGCATTACATGGATGACATCGACGACGTGCTGCAGGAGAAGATGGCCCGCTATCTGCGTGCCACGCAGGTGAAGGACGGCCACGGCGGCTGGTCGCAGTACTACGGCGGCGGCATCGACCTGTCGTGCACCATCAAGGGTTATTACGCGCTGAAAGCAGCGGGCGACGATCCCGACGCCGAGCACATGCGCATCGCGCGCGAGGCCATTCTTGCGCATGGCGGCGCCGCCAAGGCCAACGTGTTCACGCGCATCCTGCTGGCGCTGTTCGAGCAGGTACCGTGGCGCGCCACGCCGTACGTGCCGGTGGAAATCATGCTGCTGCCGCGCTGGTTTCCGTTCCACATCGACAAGATGTCCTATTGGGCGCGTACCACGCTGGTGCCGCTCACCATTCTTTGCTCGCTGAAGGCGAAAGCGGCCAATCCGCGCAAGGTGCACATCCGCGAGCTGTTCGTCACGCCGCCGGAAGAAGAGCGCCATTACTTCCTGCGTGGCGGCCTGTTGAACCGCATCTTCCTGGGAGTGGACAAGGTCGCACGAGCGATCATTGATCCGCTCATTCCGAAGGCGATGCGCCATCGCGCCGTGAAGAATGCCATCGACTGGTTCATGCCGCGCCTGAACGGCGAAGACGGCATCGGCGCAATCTTCCCGCCGATGGTCAACAGCCTCGAAGCCATGGCGCTGCTCGGCTATCCGAAGGATCACCCGGCGCGGCAGACCTGCCTGCGCTCGATCCAGAAGCTGGTCGTGCATCGCGCCGACGGTTCGGCGTATTGCCAGCCCTGCGTGTCGCCGATCTGGGACACGGTGTGGAGCGCGCTCACGCTGATGCACACCAGCGACGATGCACAGACGCAAGGCGCGATCGACAAATCCGTCGACTGGCTGGTCTCCAAGCAGGAGCTGGAACTGCAAGGCGACTGGGCCGTGCGCGCGCCGGATCTCAAACCGGGCGGCTGGGCGTTCCAGTACAACAATGCCTACTACCCCGATATCGACGATACCGCGGTGGTTGCCGCGCTATTGCATATCCAGGATCGCCGCCGCGGCGAACCGGGACGGCATCGCCTGAATACCGATCGCGCGATGGATTGGATGCTCGGCCTGCAATCGAAGAACGGCGGCTTCGCTGCCTTCGATGCGGACAATACGTATTACTACCTCAACGCGATTCCGTTCGCCGATCATGGCGCCCTGCTCGATCCGCCGACCGAAGATGTTTCCGGCCGCGTTGTTGCAGCACTCGGCGTACTCAATCGTCCGCAAGATCGCGAAGCGCTGCGCCGCTGCGTCGACTACCTGCGTTCCACGCAGCTGGAAGACGGCAGTTTCTGGGGACGCTGGGGCAGCAACTACATCTACGGCACGTGGAGCGTGCTGGCTGGCCTCGCATTGGCCGGCGAAGATCCCAAGCAGCCGATGATCCGCAAAGCCGTCCAATGGCTGCGCTCGCGCCAGAACGCCGATGGCGGCTGGGGCGAAACCAACGACAGCTACATCGATCCCGCGTTGCGCGGCACCCATGACGGCCTGAGCACCTCGCAATCCACCGCATGGGCCTTGCTCGCGCAGATGGCCGTCGGTGAAGTGCATTCGGAATCGGTACGCCGCGGCATCGAATTCCTGCTTGCCGATCAGAAGGCTGACGGCTTCTGGTCCAACCCCACGCACAACGCACCCGGCTTCCCGCGCGTGTATTACTTGAAGTACCACGGCTATACCGCGTACTTCCCGCTGTGGGCGCTGTCCCGTTACCGCCAGTTGTCATCGGCCGCGGCTTGAGCGCGACGCAAGCCACCCGCGCGACCGGCATCGTCGTCGCGCTGGCATCGGAAGCCGGCACGCTGACCTCGCATACCACGAAGCCTGGCCACGTCACGGCGCTGACGAATGGTGCAGCGCTGTGCCTCAGCGGCATGGGTCCGATCGCTGCCCAACGCGCCGCTGAGATGCTGATCGACGCAGGCGCCACCGCGCTCGCCGTCTTCGGCGTGGCCGGCGCACTCAGCAAGCATCTGCGCAACGGCGCACTGTTCTGTCCGGAATGCGTGCTGGATGAAGAAGGACGCACGTACTACACGGATCTGGAATGGCGCATCCGCCTGCATCAACGGCTGGCCATGTCACTGCCCGTGGACGGCGCCCTGCTCAGTGTGGCGTCGCCCTTGTTGACCGCCGCAGCCAAGGCCAGCGCGCATCAGCGCTACGAAGCGCTGGCCGTGGACATGGAAAGCGCCGCCGTTGCAGCCGTTGCCGAGAAGCATGGCCTGCCACTCATCGTGCTGCGCGCGATCGTCGACGAATGCGACGATCTGATTCCGGAAGCCTTGAACGGCAGCGTGGACGCGTGGGGACGCCCGCGCCCGCTGAAACTGATCGCGGCCTTGTGCCGGCATCCGTCGCTATGGGGCGAACTGCCCCGACTATACTCACGCATGCAACGAGCCACACAGGCGCTTCGCGCCGTCGCCGCCGCGACGGGGCCGAGCCTGGGCTGGCATCGATAACGTCTTCGAATCGCCGCGACCGCGGCAATGTTCTAGGAGAACCCGCCATGTCCTCGCGTCATCGTTTTGGATCGTTCCTGATCGCTGTTGCCTGTGCCTTCGTCAGCGTGACCGCTTCCGCTCACGCCATCCTGGTCGACAGCACACCCAAGCCGAACGGCACGCTCGCCGCCGGCCACGTGCAGATGGTGTTCAAGTACAACAGCAAGATCGACCAGCATCGCTCACGCCTGGTGTTGATCGGGCCGGACAAGAGCGAAAAAGTGCTGACCATCGCCACCGAGAGCAAGAGCAACGAACTCGACACCACCGCCGATCTTGCGCCGGGTGCATACACGCTGCGCTGGCAGGCGCTGGCGCTGGACGGCCATATCACGCGTGGCGACCTGGCCTTCACCGTCAAGTAGCGAAGCAGGTTGGGGCGAGCGCATGCGAACCCCAACATCGCCATCCTTCATACATCACGACGTTGGGGTTCGCATGCGCTCACCCCAACCACCATGAGCATTCCCGTGGAACTTCTCGTCGACATCTTCGGTTACCTCAGCATCATCCTGCACGGCATCACGATCGTTGCGCAGTCGATGACGCTGGGGGGCATTTTGTTTCTGGTATTCCTGGTACGCCCGTTCATGCATCTGTTGCCGCAAGGCGCCGATCTTGAACGGCGTATCGCAAGGCTCACCCTCTGGAGTGCGATCGGCCTGATCCTTGCCGAAGTTGCCGGCGTCGGTTTGCAAGTGGCGGTGGTGAAATCCACCGTGGAGCTGACCTTCCTGGACGTGATGCAGGCGCCGTTCGCGATCGCCGGCACGATCAAGATTCTCTGCGCCCTGCTGCTGATTCCGTGCCTGAGCCGGCGCATGTCCACCGGTGTGCTGGGCGCTGCGCTGCCGCTGCTGCTGGGTGCGGCCGAACTGACGGCGGCCACATTCACGACGCACGCCTATGCGCGCCTCGACCACAACGTACTGTTGCTGTTCGTGGAAGGCCTGCATCAGTTCGGCGCGGCGATCTGGATCGGTGCGATTCCCTGTTTCGTGCTCGCGCTGGGCAAGCTGCATGACGCGAACGCCTGGCGCATCGTCGGCGCACGCTTCTCGCGCATGTCGATGATCGGCGTGGCCAGCATCATCATTTCCGGCTCGGTCATGTGTGTGTACTACATCGGCGACATACCGGGCTTTTACGGCACGGCATATGGCGTGATGGTGGGCGCGAAGATCGCCATGTTCCTCGCCTTGCTGCTGCTTGGCCTGGGCAATCTGCTGGTGACCGAGCGGCTGCGCAAGAACCAGAACACATCGGTGATTCGCCTGCGCCGCTTTGCCGAAGTGGAAATCGGCATCGGCTTCACCATCTTCTTCGCCGCGGCGTCGTTGACGTCGGTGCCACCCGCCGTCGACCTCACCACCGATCGCGTCACCTTGCACGAGATTGCCGTGCGCAATGCGCCGGCATGGCCGCGGCTGACATCGCCCGACCACGATCAGCTCGCCCTCTCGCAAATGCAGACGCAGTTGGACAAGGAAGCCGAACTGCGCCACCAATCTGCGGCGCAAGCAAACGTTCCGGGTTCGGGCGTGTTGCCGCCGCGCAATGCCGATGACATCGCGTGGTCGGAATACAACCATCATTGGGCCGGCATCTTCGTGCTGGTGATCGGCCTGCTTGCCCTGCTCAACCGTGCGGGCGTGCGATGGCTAAGACACTGGCCATTGCTGTTCCTGCTGATGGCCGGATTCCTGCTGGTGCGTTCCGATCCGGAAGTGTGGCCGATGGGCCAGGAAGGTTTCTGGGTGGCGTGGCGTGACGTGGAGGTGGCGCAGCATCGCTTCTTTGTGGCGTTGATCATTCTGTTCGGCCTGTTCGAGTGGGCGGTGCGCACAGGACGCCTGCATAGCCCCAAGGCAGCGCTGGTGTTTCCGCTGCTGGTATCGGTGGGCGGTGCGATGCTGCTCACGCATAGCCATCAGATCTCGAACGTGAAAGACCAGCTGTTGATCGAGCTGACCCACACGCCCTTGGCGCTGGCCGGCGTGGCGTCGGGCTGGGCTCGCTGGCTGGAACTGCGCCTGCCTGGGCGTGGCGGGCGCATCGCGGGCTGGGTGTGGCCGATCTGCTTCATGCTGGTCGGTGTAATTCTGCTTTGGTACCGCGAAGCCTGAGTTCGAAACAGCTGGGATGAAATCCCAGCTTCCGTTTGGCAGGGCGAATGCTGGGATTTCATCCCGGCCTACGAACTCCAGCCTGCGTTTTCCTTGAAATGTTAAAGTGACGGCCCTTGCTGGGCCGCTCCCTCTTCTGTCCGGATTTTGCATGAGCACGACTTCTCCCGAAGCCTCCACCTTTGCCGAACGCGTACCGGCGTACCTCAAGCGCCTGCAGCGCAGCACGGATGCCCTGCTTCCGGCCGCGGCCACCGATCCGGCGCGCCTGCATGAAGCCATGCGCTACGCCTGCGTTGGCGGCAAGCATCTGCGCGCATTGATGGTGTACGCCGCCGGCGAAACGCTAGGCGTACCGGCCGAGAAACTCGATGCAAGCGCCTGCGCGGTGGAATTGATCCACGCTTACTCGCTGGTGCATGACGATCTCCCCGCGATGGACAACGACGATCTGCGCCGCGGCCGTCCCACCGTGCACAAGGCGTATGACGAAGCCATCGGCATCCTGGTCGGCGACGCGCTGCAAACCTCCGCCTTCGAAGTACTGGCGACTACCGACGCGCTCGACGCAGACCAGAAAGTGCGCATGATCCGCGCGCTTGCGCATGCCTCCGGCTCCCTCGGCATGGTCGGCGGCCAGGCCGTCGACATGGCCTCGGAAAACAAGACCTTGACGCTCGCGCAACTGGAATCGCTGCACGCCCGCAAGACTGGCGCACTGATCCTGGTCACCTGCCAGCTTGCCGGCATTGCCGCGAACGCGACCGAAACAGCCAGGCATGCGCTGGAGCGTTATGGCCAATGCATCGGCCTGGCGTTTCAGATCCAGGACGACGTGCTGGACCAGATCGCCGATACCGCCACGCTGGGCAAGACGGCCGGCAAGGACCTCGCCCAGCACAAGTCGACGTTCCCGTCCCTGCTTGGTCTGGAACAGGCCAAACAGCGCGCCGATGCCTTGTTCGACGAGGCGCGTGACGCCGCCCGCAGCATTTCCCAGCACGCCGAACCGCTGCTGTGGCTGGCGGACTTCATCCAGCAGCGCGATCATTGAACGCACGTTCCACGTAGCGATAAGCCTTTCGCACAGGAACGTGCAGCTTTCGGCCAAGTGATCCAGACTTGGTCTTACCGGCGAATCCGAAGGGTGGCGGATTCGCCAAGCCGACAACGACAGGAAGGACGTTATAGGCATGGCTGTCTTCACATCCATCACCCGCTTCTGGCGCAAATGGCGCGATGCCCTGCGCACCGGCCGGCAGATCGATGCCCTCTTGGCGCATGCCGATCCGCGCGCGGAACTGGCCGTCCGCAACGAGTGGCTGGTCGAGATATCGCACTGGCTGCATCGCGAAGGCCCCATCACCCGCGATGCGCAACAACCGGACCAGTCACCCAAATACCCGCCGCACGTACGCTTGCGCTATCTGCTGCAATTGCTCGATCGCAATCCGGAGTGGAAAGCACGCGTCGCGCTGACCCTGCAAGGCATCGTGCGCGAGATGGATGCGATGGCGCTGCTGTGCGATTCCGGCATGCCTGCGCATTCCGGCTTCACCGGCGCACTGATCGAACGCCTGCAGGATTCGTTGATTCCGATTGCGCCGAACAGCCGCGATCTGTCGAACCTGTTCACGCTGATGTTTCCCTCCGCCGACGACGCACAATGGGTAGCAGCGCTACCGCGCGAACTGCTGGAGAAATTGAGCGAGCTGTTCGTTTATCAGCAAGCTGCGCAGAATGAATCTCTGAGTGCAGAGAATCGCGAAGACAACTTTGCTGCCAAATCCCACGATCGCTTGTCGGTCGAGCTGCTGGCAGCGATGCACAACCTGATCGGACAGATCGGCTCGACCGGCCTTTCCAAAGCGATCCGTACCCGCCTCAGTGAAAAACGGCTCGACGCATTGCCGTTCTACAAGCTCCCGCGCGCCATGCTCGCCATCGAAACAGCCGCCGACGATGCCGACGACGCCCGCGTCAGCCGAAACTTGCTGCAGGAAGTGAACTACTTGCGCGCCCTGCTCGACGAATGCCATCGCGCCTTGCGTGACGTGCATGCGCATCTGGACGAAAACGGTGTCAACGTCGACATCGTGTTCCAGCTCGAACGCATGCGCGCACGCATCGTGCGTACCGAACGCCTGATGGAAGCATGGCTGGCCATCCGGCAACATGGCGATTCGGCGCAACCCATCGCGAGTCTGTTTGCCGACCTCATCGCGGCCAATCATGCCAGCCACAGCGTCACCGGGTTGATGCGCAGCAATTTCTCGTTACTGGCGCGCAAGGTGGTCGATCGCAGCGCGGAAGACGGCGAGCATTACGTCGCCTACGACCGCAAAAACTACCTGCACATGCTGTGGGCGGCTTTCGGCGGCGGCCTGGTGATGGTCGCCGCGGTCTACATCAAGTTCTTCATCTTCAGCCTGCACATGCATCCGATGGTGGAAGGCTTTTTTGCCGGCATCAATTACGCCACGGCGTTCCTGCTGATGCATTTCATGCACTTCACGCTGGCGACCAAGCAGCCGGCGATGACGGCGCCAATGCTGGCGCAGAAGCTGGATGGCATCGGCACGCCGCAAGGCATGCATGATTTTGTGCAGGCGGTGGTGGCGCTGATCCGCACGCAGGCCGCGGCGATTTTCGGCAACCTGGTGGCCGTCCTGCCGGGGTGTCTGATCATCCAGCTGGTGGCTCACTATCTGTTCGGCGTCAACTTCCTTAACCCCGAAAAGGCGCACACCACCATCCATTCGTTTTCCCTGCTCGGCGCCACGCCGCTGTGGGCCGCGATGACGGGTGTGCTGTTGTGGGTGTCGAGCCTGCTATCGGGCTGGGCCGACAACTGGTTCGTGCTGCATCGCTTGCGCGACGTGCTTTCCTATAACCGCCGCCTGCGCTTCGTGCTGGGCGAACGCGGCGCCGCGCGTTTCGCCCACTTCTCGCGCCGCAACGTGGCCGGCGTGGTCGGCAACTTTACGCTGGGCATGATGCTGGGCCTGGTGCCGGTCATCCTCACGGCGTTTGCGCTGCCTTACGAAGTGCGCCATGTGACGGTGGCGGCCGGCTCGATCGGCACATCCATCGGCGTGCTGGGTCGCGAAGCGTTCGCCACGCATGACATCTGGTGGTCATTGGCAGGTACGGCCGTGATGGCCATGCTCAACGTGGCGGTCAGCTTTACGTTGGCCTTCCAGATGGCGTTGCGCGCAAGACCGATGCAGCGGCGCGCACGGCGGGAAATCAACCGCGCGTTGTGGCGTTACGTGCTGACCAATCCGTTGCAGCTGATATTTCCGGCGCGCAGCAAAATTGCCGTCGATGCGGCATAACGTAGGTTGCCGTGAAACACCTCCCCGCCTTAAGTCCGTCATTCCCGCGAAAGCCATTGCTGTCCGGGGAAATTCGCTGCGCTCTAGACAAGCACATCTGCAACTCAACCGAAGCCCTTTTTTTCCAGCAAATTCAAAGCTAGCGATTCGTCGCCCCGGCGAACGCCGGGGCCCAGTGTCTTTGACGACCTGTA
>NZ_DATEJY010000158.1:0-2784 GCF_035277725.1 Dyella sp.
TATCACGGATGTCCGTTTAGTTAGACGCTCTCAGGAAATATGCCGCTCGACGTCGTCCACGCTCATGTGGTTCAGGCAGTTGGTGTGGCCGAACGGGCACGTGCGCTGGAAACACGGACTGCAATCGAGGTGCAGATAAACGATTTCCGCCTTGTCGGTCAGCGGCGGGGTGTAATCCGGTGAGGACGAACCGTAGATCGCCACCACTTTGATGCCGACGGCCGCGGCGATGTGCATCAGGCCGGAGTCGTTGGTCACCGCACACTCGGCCAGCGCCATGAGGTCAACGACGTCTTCGAGGCGGGTCTCGCCGCAAAGATTCACGATGTGCGTGCCGGCGATGCGGATGATTTCCCCGCCCAACGGCTGCTCCTTCGCCGAGCCGAATACCCATACCTGTTTGCCTGCAGCAACCAGACGTTTTGCAAGATCACCGAAGCGATCCACCGGCCAGCGTTTGGCCGGTCCGTATTCGGCTCCCGGCATGAGGGCAACGACCGGCCGGTCACGATTCAATCCCAGCCTGTCCAGCAAGGCTTTTTGATTCTGCGTGTCCACACGCAGCGCAGGATGCGGAACAGGCGGCGGCAAGGAGTCGCCGCGTTCCACTCCGAGAGCGACGTAACGTTGCACCGTCTGGGTAAGTATGGACTTGTCGAGTGTGCGCATGTCGTTGATGAGACCGTAACGCCATTCGCCGCGGTAGCCGATGCGCTGTGGAATGCCGGCAAAGAACGGCACGAGCGCAGACTTCCAGGAGCGCGGCATGACGATGGCTTGATCGTATCGTCCGCGCAGCAAATGCCCCAGCCGCCGGCGCGCGCCAAAGCCGAATTCACCGTGACCGAGCGGCATGCTGTGCGCGGCATGGACTTGCGGCACGCGCGCCAGGAGCGGCTTCGACCAGGCCGGCGCCAGCACGTCAATCTCGCAATCAGGAAAAAGCTGTTTGAGGGTGATGAACAGACTTTGCGCCATCACCATGTCGCCAATCCATGCAGGACCGATTACTAGTATCTTCATGTATCTAAAGAATTTGTATAATTGCTTTCATCAAAACTCCTACCAACTATGGCTTGGAGTTCCGTAACGACACCCTTACTGACTGCGCACCAGCTTATCAAGGGTGGACTGATCCCCGATGTAAAGCACCTCAAGATCGCTTGTTGGCTCAAATGAATTCTTTCTGACAACGATATTGCCATCAATTAACGACATCGTCCCGACGATGGACGTTACGACGAAGCACCTTGGTTGCTTTATCACCAAACGGAAATCTTTAATTGGACCTTGCCATGTGTTCGCTGACTTAAGGATAAATCTTACAAGGAGATAGCCATAATTTTCTGCGGGATTCAGGTTACTCAGAAATGATGACAACTTTGGCTGGCTGGCAAAGAATTGCCGATAGATACGAAGGTTATTTCTATAAGTAGGATAATCCTCGAGATGCCCATACGCCCCACCTCCATCAGCAGGGCGATATGCATGCGTTATCTGAACAGTGGACTGAGCTGGGAATATCTGGTACCAAAAATATTTGATATGGGTCTCGTAGTAAATCGAATATGGATCAGTCTCAATGTTTTGATAGGCTAAGCCAGCTTTTGCCGCGCGTGTATAGCCAACTACTGCGATATTCCCCAACCGGCCTTTGGGAATTGCGCGACGACAATCAACTGGTATTGAATGCTTATGCAGAAAAAACGTGACATCTTGTCCCTCCTTAAATCCTCGGACTTTTGCGTTGGCGCCTTCTTCATCATCACGAACAAATGCTCTCTTTTCGATGCGAGCATGGATAGGTACGCCATTCACAGTAGTTTCGAAGTCGCTTGGATAGCTTGAGTGCTGAAACCATCCGCATTTTATGGGTGGCAACGGAAACGCCACAATGGTTCTGATATCTTTTTTTGAGTTGTTTTTGAATTGGTAAGAAACCACAATGAGATCTGGTGAAATCTCCAGCACCTCCCGGTCCATTGAAATAGCGGGGGAATGCTTGAACACAAGCCCACCTGCCCCTAACGCAGAGTAGGCGTCATCCGCACGCGCGGCTTGACAGATTAACGTCAGTGCAACGGCTAACAACCCCAACCACACGGTTTGTACGTGTTTCATTATCATCGCCCTGTTGCAAGACCCATGTTCGCTACACTTATATAACTTCGGAGTCTGCCATTTATCGCATAGTATTTGCCTATTCCCGGTTTCTAATCCCACTCAGCTTTTATTCAACCATTCCATGTACTTCTGAACACCCTGCTCCACCGTCATGAACTTGTGGTCGCAACCAGCGGCGCGCAGCTTGCTCATGTCGGCCTCGGTGAAACTCTGGTAGCGGCCCTTGAGATTTTCCGGGAAGGCGATGTACTCGATTTTGCCCTTGCCGTGGAATTTGATCACGGCATTGGCGACCTCGTTGAAGGTCTGGCTCTTGCCGGTGCCGAGGTTGAAGATGCCGGAAACCTTCGGGTGCTCCCACGCCCACAGGTTCACGGCACACACATCGTCCACGTGGATGAAATCGCGGCGCTGCTCGCCGTCCTTGTAACCGCCGCTGCCCTCGAAGAGCTTGCAGTTGCCGGTAGCGAGAATCTGACTGTTGAAATGAAATGCGGTGCTCGCCATCTTGCCCTTGTGCTGCTCGCGCGGGCCATAGACATTGAAATAGCGGAAACCGATAACTTGGCTCTTGAGCGCAGCTTGCATGCGGCGGCGCACATACTGGTCGAACAGGAACTTGGAATAGCCATAGAGGTTGAGCGGCGCCTCGTATTGGCG
>NZ_DATEJY010000159.1:0-5287 GCF_035277725.1 Dyella sp.
AGCGCGGCTTAAGTTAGTGCCATTGCTGCCATTGCCCTTAAATCCCAAAGTGCCGAAGCATGCCGATCAAGTCCGCTCTATTCATCTGCCTCGGCAACATCTGCCGCTCACCCTTGGCCGAAGCCGTCGCTCGCAAGCACCTCGCCGGAGCCGGTCTCGACATCGAGGTGGCATCCTGCGGCACCGGCGGCTGGCATGTGGGGGAGCAGGCCGATCCGCGCATGCGCGTCGCCGCGTTGAACGCGGGTTATGACCTCGAACCGCATCGCGCGCGCCAGTTGCATGCTGACGATATCGACCGCTTTGACCTGCTGCTGGCGATGGATAGCAACAACCTGCGCGACATGCGGCGCATGTTCGGCGGCAAAGGGGATGACCGGCTGGCTTTGTTTCTCGATTGGGCCGGCGCCGCGCCGCCACGCGACTTTCCCGATCCTTATTACGAGGAACTCACCGCCTTCACGCAATCGGTGGTGCTGGCAGAACGAGGCGTCCAGGGCCTGATCCAGCGCCTGCGCCAGCCATGAGCCCATGCGCCGAGGCTTGAAAACGCAGCAAACGGGCTAAAATCGTCCCCATGCAGCCCGCCCCCTCTCAGGCCTTCGATGGCAAGGCCTTCGTCAGCACACTCACTACATCGCCCGGCGTCTATCGTTACTTCGACGAGGACGGTGAACTGCTGTACGTCGGCAAGGCCAGCAGTCTCAAGAAGCGTGTCGGCAGCTATTTCCTGAAGCCGCGCATGGAGCCGCGCATCGCGGCGATGGTGTCGCAGATCGCTCGTTGCGAAATCACCGTCACCCGCACGGAAGCCGAGGCATTGCTGCTGGAATCCCAGCTGATCAAGGCTTTGAAGCCGCGCTACAACATCCTGCTGCGCGATGACAAAAGTTACCCGTACATCTATCTCTCCGGCGGCGAGGACTACCCGCGCCTCGCGTTCCACCGTGGCGCGCGTAACCAGCCGGGTCGCTACTTTGGTCCGTTCCCCAGCGCCTTCGCCGTGCGTGAAAGCCTCAACCTGATGCAAAAACTGTTCAAGGTGCGCCAGTGCGAGGACAGCTATTTCCGCAATCGCTCGCGGCCCTGCCTGCAATACCAGATCGGCCGCTGCACGGGTCCTTGCGTGGGCTTGATCAACACCGAGGATTACCGCAGCGACGTCCGCCACGCAGAAATGTTCCTGGAAGGCCGTGGCAGCGCAGTGATCGATGAACTGGTCGCTTCGATGGAGCAGGCCAGCATCGCACTGAACTTCGAACGCGCCGCCGCCTTGCGCGATCAGATCGCCACCCTGCGCAAACTGCACGCGCAGAACCATGTGCAGGGCGCCACGGCAGACATGGACGTGATCGCCTGCCGCATCGAATCGGGCATTGCCTGCGTCAGCGTGCTGTTCTTCCGCAACGGCATCAGCCTGGGCACGCGCGATTTCTACCCGCGCCTGCCGTTGGATGCCGAACCGGCCGACGTGCTGGCGCAGTTCGTGGCGCAGTACTACCTGGATCGCCCGGTGCCGCGCGAGATCATTCTTGGCGAACCGATAGAAGACGAACAACTGCTCAGCGAAATGTTGGCGCAGCAATGCGGCCACGCGGTGGAGATCAAGACGCGCGTGCGTGGCGATCGCGCGCAATTCCTGCAGATGGCCGAGCGCAATGCGCAGGCATCGCTCACCTCGCGCATCGCCAGCCGCCAGACGCTGGGTGCGCGCTTCGACGATCTGCAGAACGTGCTTGGTTTGGATGAGCCGCCCAAGCGCATCGAGTGCTTCGATATCAGCCATACGCGCGGCGAAGCCACGGTCGCCTCATGTGTCGTATTCGGGCCGGAGGGGCCGGAGAAATCGCACTATCGCCGTTTCAACATCACCGGCATCACGCCGGGTGATGATTACGCCGCCATGCATCAGGCGCTAACCCGTCGTTTCCGCAAAGTGGCGGAGGGTGAGGGCGTTCGGCCTGACGTGCTGTTGATCGACGGCGGTACTGGCCAAGTGGCTCAAGCGCTGGACGTTCTGCGCGAACTTGGCATCACCGGCATCGAAGTGGTAGGCGTGGCCAAGGGGCCGGGGCGGCGCGCCGGCGAGGAAACGCTGGTGCTGGCCGGTTCCAACCGCGAGATTCACCCGGGGCCGACGTCGCCTGCGCTGCACTTGGTGGCCGCGGTGCGCGATGAGTCCCACCGCTTCGCCATCAGTGGACATCGCAAGCGCCGGGAAAAGGCACGCGAGCGTAGCGTGCTGGAAGATGTGCAAGGCGTCGGCGCCCGCCGCCGCACTGCATTGCTGAAGGCGTTCGGCGGTTTGGCGGGCGTGGAAGCCGCCGGCGTGGAGGAATTGATGCAAGTGAAGGGCATCGACCGCAGCCTGGCGGAGCGCATCTATGACGCACTCCATGCCTGATCACACGTGTTCGTGAGACACTGCACCCTTATTGGAAGGAGCCCATGCGCATCAATCTACCGACCTGGCTGACGCTGTTCCGCGTAGCGCTGCTGCCGGTGATGGTGCTGGTGTTCTACCTGCCGTTTCACGGCCACAACATTACCGCCGCCATTGTGTTCGCACTGGCCGGCATCACCGACTGGCTCGACGGTTATCTGGCCCGCCGCCTGAACATGACCTCCAAGTTCGGCGCCTTCTTGGATCCCGTTGCGGACAAGCTGATGGTGGCCGTCACGCTGTTCATGCTGGTGGCCTCGCACCGCGGCGACTGGTCCGGCATCGTGATGGCCATTACCTCGGCCATCATCGTGGGGCGCGAGATCAGCATTTCCGCGCTGCGCGAATGGATGGCGGAAATCGGCATGCGCGCCACCGTGCGCGTGGCTTTTATCGGCAAGCTGAAAACCGTGATGCAGATGGTCGCCCTGATCGTGTTGATTCTGCAGCACGAAAAGGAAGCCGAAGCCCTGCGCCTATACCACATCGGCGAGGGGTTGCTGGTGGTGGCCGGCGTGCTCACCATCTGGTCGGGCCTGCATTACCTGCGCGCCGCGTGGCCAGCCCTGCACGACGATGCGTCCGTCATTCCGCCGGCAGCGGAGCAGGATAGAAAAGCTTGACGGTTTCGTTGCAGCCGCTAAAATGCGCGGCTCCGATGCGGGAATAGCTCAGTTGGTAGAGCACGACCTTGCCAAGGTCGGGGTCGCGAGTTCGAGTCTCGTTTCCCGCTCCAGTTTTTCAGACAAGGCCCTGGGTAAATGCCCGGGGCCTTGTTGTATCGGAACTTCAAGCATATGCGGCAAGTGGCTTGAAATGCTGAAAAAAAGCAGCGGCGGCTATTCACATCTAAGCGGCTTCTGCTATAGTTGCACGCTCCGATGCGGGAATAGCTCAGTTGGTAGAGCACGACCTTGCCAAGGTCGGGGTCGCGAGTTCGAGTCTCGTTTCCCGCTCCAGTTTCAAGCAAAACCTCGGTGAGCCGAGGTTTTGTTTTTTAAAGCGGACCTTGACCTGCTAAGGTTGTGGTTCAGCGCAATGGCCAGGTGGCAGAGTGGTCATGCAGCGGCCTGCAAAGCCGTGTACGCCGGTTCGATTCCGACCCTGGCCTCCATTGCGGTAATAAAAAAGCGCCTTCATGGCGCTTTTTTATTTTTGTCCCGGCCGTATCGCGCCAGCGCGACAATCAAGACCAAGCCAACTCATTGGGAGCGCTCGTCGCTTCCATCCAGCACCCAGTTTCGCCACCTCCGTGGAAGCACCGCCAATTGGCTCATTCCCAGCCGTTTGAATGCTTCAGGGTGTTTCCAGCGACGCCAAAGAAGAATGATCGAGCTGACGCAAAGGAATGTCAGCCATAGCAGGGACAAAACGTTGTCGATGGTTGTGGAGTGGAGCGAAATAAGGACACCGAGAATCAGATAAGCCAAAAGAAAATCCACCAAGGCTCTCGGATTAAAAGTAGTTCTGTCCCTTTTGAAAACCATGCTGAAGTGTCCTGTTGATTTGGCTACAAGCGATCAATCAAAACGATCAGGCATTCGCGCGATGCCGAAACATGCGAGACCAGAACCAGAGTTCGCACATCGCACCCGCGACAAAAAAAGCCGTACCACCGGTAGTCATGCCAATGCTATACAGAGCGAGTGCTCCGATAAGAAGGGCGACCGTAAGAAGATGGCGTTTCATGTGACCTCCGAAAACAATCGATGAGATAGCGATTACGTATCTGTTTACGTCGAGCCTTAAGACTCTCGACTCAGGAATACATGCGTCGCGCGTTCGCCGGCGACGTGTTTTGTGCAGCGATAACCAAGCGCATGCGCATCAAGTCCTTGCCATAGCTGCTCACCGGTACCAAGCAATACAGGACGAACGGCCAAATGCAATTCGTCGATCAAACCGGCTTGCAGATACTGGCGAACGGTGGACACGCCGCCGCCGAGGCGGATATCGCGATCGCCAGCGGCATGCATGGCTTGCTCCAGTGCGGCATGGATGCCGTCGGTGACGAACACGAACTCGGTGCCGCCTGCCATCTTCACTGGTGCGCGTGGATAATGCGTCAGCACGAATACCTGCGTGTGATAGGGCGGTTCCTCACCCCACCAGCCTTTCCAGCTTTCGTCCGGCCATGGTCCGCGGACCGGGCCGAACATATTGCGCCCGATAATCCACGCGCCGATATTCGCAAAGCCTTGCTCCGCGACGTCGCTATCGACGCCGGCTTCCCCATCTCCCTTGCCATGCATGCGTTGCCACGTGCGCGTGTGGAAGAACCATTCCATAAGTTCCGGGCCGCGAACGCCAAGTGGGTAGTCCAGGCTTTGATCGGGACCGGCTGCGTAGCCGTCGAGGGAAACTGCAAAACTATGCACTCGTAGTTTGGGCATGTCGCTTCTCAAACAGATCGTCGCATGAAATGGTGCGGAAACTTGCCACGATTGAAGTTGCTGTTGCCAGTGGATTGTGTAGTCAAGAAAACGTGAAGATGCGATTGGTTTTATCGGGCCGCTGAATTTTGGCTATGCGGGTCTGAAAAATTCTTCAGCTTATACACGAATCGCCTGTTACATTTTGACTCCCGGTAGGCAACCTACCATCAACCCAGGGGAAGCCCATGTCCCGTAATCAAGGAAGTTTTGTCCGTAAAGCAGCGCTCGCCAGCCTGATTGGTCTTTGCGTAACGTCAGTAGCCTTCGCCCAGACCGCCGCGCCGGCGACTGGACTTGGTCAATCCTGGCCTAATGCTGCAGACGTAAGCACCAGTCCGAACTGGCATGTTTACGTATTTGTGTTGAATGGCATCAAGTACATCCAGGTCAACGATCTCAATGGCACCGT
>NZ_DATEJY010000160.1:0-13679 GCF_035277725.1 Dyella sp.
AAGCAGCCACTTGCCGTCGATGCGCTGCCAGGTTTCCGTCATGAGCAGATGACTCTTGCTTTCGTCGACGCCGCCAGGGCGTTGTGGCACATCGTCCTGATGAAAGACCTGTGCAGTGTCGCCAATGATCTTTACCTCGTAATTGCGAATGATCAGCGGAAGGTGGCCGTCTTCTTCGAGTTCGCGCAAGAACGCGTCACGCCGGGAGACCTCCCCCTCTTCAACATACATGAAATCGGAGGTGGTCAACCGCGCCCACGTTTCCCGATCACCACGATGAATGGCGTTGAGGAGGAGTTTGTCATTGGCATAAAGCACGTTCCTGACATCGGCCGGCGCATCGCTGGCCTGAGCGAAAAGATGGCTGGCATGAGCGCAGCCCATCAGAAGGGTGATGGCGATAGCGAGGGAGCGCTTTGTTGCGGTGTTTGGGATTTTCATTGATGTATTTTTCAGAGCCATGAGTGAAAGGCCGATCGCGATTCGCACATCGGCCGTACAGGCACGCCGGGTCATCGCGGATCAGCGACGGCGTGTGGCGTGCGACGGCGTTGCGATGTCAGGCGGCCGGTGGCCTGAGCGGAGGAGTGGCGTCCGGTGATGGTGCATTAGCGACGGCGAGCATGCCTTCGTCTGCGTAAACGACGAAAGCCAATGCGGCGTCATAATCGGTCGACAAAAGCAGGCCCGTGCACGACGCCGGGCAGTGGCACGTGCAGCCCAGATGGTGCGCGCTGCGATGATGATCAGGGCAGCAACCCGTTTGCATGCTCGTGGCGCCGCAGACGGAAACCGAGTGATGGATCGTGGCGTTGGCGGCGTGCATCGCTGGCATGGCGCCCACCGTTGCTGTCATAGGCATGTTCGCCGCAAACACGGGCAACACCAGCATCCACCACGCGATGGCCGCGAGCACACGCAGCGGCAGCGAACGTCGGATGGATGGCAGGGTGAGGCGCATTGGCCGAGTATAGATGCGCACGTAGGCTGGGATGGAATCCCAGCATCGGCATCTGTAGAAAAGCTGGGATTTCATCCCAGCCTACGTGGCTTCCGGTTTATTTACCCCTGTTTTCTTTGGGGCTAGCTTTGCGCCGCTTCGAAGGTATGAGCCTGTTCAATCCGGTCGCTACGATTTCCCCAAAGATCTTGGGATCGCCATAGGCCCGCGCTGCCAGCATGGCGCCATACACCATGGCCATGAACGATTCGGCCTCCTGGCGCGCTGAGCCTTGCAATTCAAAGCGGCCCGACTGCGCTCCCCGCGTCAACACGATTTCCAGCCAAGTGGATAAATCGCGAAAGTGCGCTTGCACATCGCTGGCGAGATCGGCGGGCAGGGTGGGCAATTCACTGGCAAGCATCCCCGCGACACAAAAAGGCGCCGACGCATCTGCAATGCATTTTTCCCAGTAGCCGGTGTACATGCGCAACTGCTCTTCCGGATCGAAGGCGCCGCCATTAAGCGAGCGTGTCTGCTCCACGATCAGCGCACGGGATTGTTCAACCACCGCGCGCGCCAAGTCGGATTTGCCGGGAAAATGATGGTGGATGCTTGCCTTGCGAACTTGTACCTCTTCAGCGACGTCCGCGTAGCTGAAGCCGTTGTAGCCGCGGGTTTGAATGAGATGCCGAGCGGAGTCGATAAGTTTTTGCTGGGTGGTCGTAGTCATAGCGGGCATCCTATCACTAGGTAGGTAAATCCATGGACGGGAGATTGAGAATGCTCTCAGCTCCGGAGGATTAACCGCCAAAACTTATCCTTGACAGGGCTGTCTACCTACTAGTAGGTTACATGAACTTACTTGAGGATCGGCCCCATGAACGTGCTGCGGAACTTCTACTTTCTTCGAGCGATTGTCGCGTTTGCCTGGGTCACCCTGGCCTTCCTCTTCGCCGCCGGACCGCTTCCCCTGGTTGGCGCGCTTCTTGTGCTTTATCCAGCATGGGACGCAGTCGCGAACGTGATCGACGCGCAACGAAGTGGCGGCTTGCAAAACAATCCGGGACAAAAGTTCAACGCGCTTGTCAGCATTATCACAGCGGTATGCATGGGAGTGGCCTTTGCCTTGCACGGTAACGCCGGTGCTGTGCTGGTGTTCGGTGCTTGGGCGCTTCTTGCAGGCTTATTTCAACTGGCGGTGGGTATCGGACGCCGCAAGCTGGGTGGACAGGCTTTCATGATGATCAGTGGCGCGCAGTCGGCGCTGGCAGGCATTTTCTTTATTGTGCAATCCTTCGGGGCGGCTCCCGGTATTGCCAAGCTTGCGCCGTATGCCGCGTTCGGTGGCTTGTACTTTCTCATGTCTGCCCTCTGGCTGACGTTGAAGATGAAACGCACTGCATCTGCGCAATGAGCGTGGTTGCGATCACTCACCTCATTGGCGCCTCAGCTGAACTCAGGAATCATCTTCTTCGTTATTTTTTGCCGGTTGCATACGCTGAACTCAACCCACTGTCGAAGGGCATCGAATCACTGGTGACAAGGCAGTTGTAACCCTTGCTTGGGTTAAGAAGCAGCACCGCGGATGTCGACGTCTTCAAGTCGGGGCTAATCGAAAACAGCACGTATGCATCAGGCAGCGCCTTGGGCCGGAATGCGCCAAAGGCGTACTGGTTCGGAAGGCCAAGCGGCGATAGCGGTATCGTGTACCCGAGCCGCTGGGTGGTGTGTGGCGACGGTATCGACAATGACGCGTTCATGATCCGCGACTTTGGGTCAATCCAGTATTGGGCTGTGACCATAAGGCCAAGGTACCGGGAATCAGGCGCTGTTACCTGTTGGTTGCAAGCGACGATATCTTCAGGTTTTGAGTCGGGTTGACCGTTTTCTAACGTCACGACTATGTGGGACAAAAAGGCCGGCACCGTTCCTGCCGAGGGCGATGCGAAGGCAGCCTCCCCACAAAGCATGGCGATGGGCGATAAGAGGCCGAAAACCAACGCATAACCTGGGTAGTGGCGTTTAAAGCGCATATGGGCTCGCTCCTTGTCGAAGGGATGCAGCTAATGCCTTTATCCAATGATAGGCCGGTAACCAAGGCACTGAAAAGCGTGGATTTCATTCATGCCATTTGATGGCTGCAAATGCCGTCCTTCAGGCGTCGGCCGGTTTGCGCGACCACTTATCCAAATTCCGGGCCACGCTTCCAAAGCTCGCTCAACGGTCTACGCAGGTGGGTACACACGAAGATATCGGGGTGATACTGGCTTTCCTCATTTGCGACGCCCAGCGCGTTGGTGTTGTGACCGGCCAGGCGGCAGTCGCTGAAAAGACGATCGGCATCTTCCTTCGAATTTCCCACCAGGATCACGGCGCTTGGCTGCGTCTGCGGATAGCCGCGTAGCCATCCGGAATTGACGATGGTAATCGGCATGGGCAGGTGATGGCGCGGGCCGAGCAGGGCGATGGCGCCATACTCGCCGTAATTCCCGACGCCAATGGCAAGATTGGCTTGCTGTTCGGCAGGCAAGGCATCGCGAATGGCTGCCACGTTTGCCACGAGTTCGTTCCAGCCGATTTCTTCGCGGAGATCGCCATTGTGACGAAGCGCATAATCCCGCAACGGGCCGCTTGATGCGAAGGGCACGATACGAAGCGATGCATACACGCCAATGGCGAACACGCCCGTAAACATCAGTGCGGTAACACCAATACGCCATGCAGTACGCATGCCGCGCAACCATCGATCACCCATGACGGCTCCCATGGCGAGAAGCATGGGGTAAGCGCCACAGGTGTAATAGAAGCGCCCGCGCGCAAGCAGGAACAGCAGCAGTGGTACCGCATACATCCACGCAAGCATGCGATAACGGCGGTCCTTGAAGTAGCCGAACAAACCCGCCAGCCAAACAGGCGCGGCGAACAGGTTGGCGTTCATCAGAAACTGGCCGCGCAAAAATCCATCCGCACGACCTTCGCCGACATCACGCGCATGGATGCTTTGCAGAAAATGGTAGGAAACGAAATCGTGCCTGATGAGCCAAACGAGGTTGGGGGCAAATAGGAGCAGCGCGATGACGCCACCGGCCCAGAACCAGCCATTGGTGACATATCGCCGTGCATCGGTAAGCAGCACACCCGCCAGTACGCCGGCAAGCTCGAAGGCTATCGAATATTTGGTTTGCATGCCAAGACCGGCGAGTATGCCAACTGCTACCCACCAACGCGGCTCATCGTCGCGCAGCAAGCGAATCACGCACCAGGCGATAAGCACCCACCACAAAAGGTCGAATGAGGAGTACTGGAATTCCGTCGCCTCGAACATCGGCAGCGGTGACAGCGCGACCGCGAACGCCACAAAGGCTTGCGCCAGCCGCCCACCGCCCAGGTCGCGAGCCATCAGGCCGCTGGCGAGAATCACCAGGACCTGCGCGATCACCGAAAACAGCCGCAATCCCACGAGTGACAGGCTGAACATCTTGAGACCGAGGTGTTCAAGTGCGGCGGTCAGTGGCGGGTAGGGCACAAAGCCCCAATCCAGTTGCTGTGCATCGCTCAGGAACTGCCATTCGTCCCGATGAAAACCGTACTGTCCGTTGGTCAGCATGTGGGCTATGCCAAAGAGCACGGCAATGGCGAGTATCGGCATGCTGTCCTGCAGGTACGCGGGAATAGCCCTCTGAACTCGAATGCTGGTCACGGCCATGGATGCATCCATTAAATAGGTCGGTTGTTTGCCCTGAACCTAGGTCCGGGCGCGATGCCGATATGTCGTAGGGTTTGAGCGTATATCTGATCCCTCCCCTATGTGTAGCGGGGAGGGTTGGGGTGCGGTATTCCCCGCGTTCTCATACACGCGAATAATGCTTCACGATATCGCCGGCTAAGTCGAAGAATGCGGCCGTTATGCAAATGAATTTCGCAGTCGCCCTTGAAGAGCGGAGCTAGCGATCCGATGCAACTAAGATTCACCGCCGTCGATTTATGGATCCGCACGAAGCGCTGCTCACCCAACTGCGATAAGAGATCCTGCAATGTCCTGCGCAACAGATAACTGCGCGAAGACGTATGCACGTGAACGTAGTTGTCGTCGGCCTCCAGCCATTCAATGGACGCCACGTCGATCAGTTGCAGCCGTTCGCGATCCGGCACAAGCAGGCGCTCGCAAACAGACGCCCGTGCTCGCCCCATCGCTACCGCCGTCGCGCCAGACTCATGGGCATGCAGCCTTTTCCGCACCCGCTCCACAGTGCGCGTGAAACGATCCAGGTCATAAGGCTTGAGCAAATAGTCGACCGCATTGAGGTCAAACGCCTTCACCGCATGTTCGTCAAAGGCCGTCACAAACACGATCAGTGGTGCGTTGGACGGCTCAAGCTGCGCGGCCACCTGCAGCCCCGACAAGGTCGGCATTTGCACATCAAGAAACGCCACATCCGGACGGCATTGTTCGATGCATTGTGCCGCGGACAGCCCATCCTCGGCCGATCCGACCACTGCCATATCCGATTGTTTGGCTATCCAGCGCTCCAGTTTCTGGCGAGCCGGCGCCTCGTCGTCGGCGATCACCGTGCGCATCATGCGAGATGACTCGTCGGCGGTATCAAAACGCGAGCGGCAACACCGTCGCCCTCGTTGCGAACCAACAGGGACGCCGCACTGCCGTAGATGATGCTCAGCCGTTCCTGGCAGTTACGAAATCCCACCCCGTTACGATGCTCCGGGGCCAGCAGGGAACCCGAGTTACTGACGACGATTTCCAGGGCGCCGTTTTCGCGCCGTACACCAATAGTGATGTGCACGGGTGTCACCGTAGGCTCGACAGCGTGTTTGAACACGTTTTCAAGCAGTGGTTGCAGCAGCAATGCCGGAACAGGTATGTCCAGAAGTGTCTTATCGACCTGCCAGGTCAGCGTCACGCGACTCCGGAACCGCTCGCGCATGATGTCCGCGTATAGCTCAAGGGTGCGAAGTTCTTCAGCGAGCGGCGTCATCTCACTATCCATCGATCGAAGACTGACGCGCAGCAAATCGCCGAGCGCCGCCACCAATCGGTCAGCGCGTGCCACGTCCGTATGCATCAAGGCCGAGATGGTATTGAGTGCGTTGAACAAGAAATGCGGACGCAGCTGGCCCTGCAGCTGTGCAAGCTGCGCCTCGGTCAATGCTTTCTGTGTTTGCAGCAAACGATGCCGTTGGAGCTGCCACTGCCCATAGGAATCGATGCCAAACAGAACGCCGAGCCAAAGCCCCGTAAAAATAGCCAGTTTGGAACTCTCGTATAAAAGAACGAAGCTCCAACTCGAGTGCGCATAGGTGCGGCCCATCAGCGCGTATGCACCCTCACGTATTGAATACACGGCGGCAATGAACGTGACGGCCACCAATGGCAACCATCGCAGGTAGCAACCAAACCAGATCAAGGGCTTGTCCAGATACGGCCCATAGCGCCCGCGAACCCGGGCTGCAAGCAACATCCACACGGTTAACACCAGCGTAGAACTTCCTTCCCATAGAACCGGTTCCCACCAATGAGTGAGCGGATCGCGGAGCGAATCCTCCAAGGCAACGCAGATCATGAGCAGCCAGAATGCCGCCCACAGTGCCCATAGCGTGGGCAAGGTTTTGGAAGGAGACGTCGCGCCGTGGTCGGTGTGGATGCCCGCTGACGATGGGTTGGCTAACAGGTTCATGGCGAACGAGTGTAGCCGTACCTGTGGCGACGGGCATTGTCTATGTGGCAAGCGGGGCGTGGGAGGGGTGAAGCGGACGTTTGCAGTGCATCATGGCTTGCGAGGTAAAAGCTGCGAAACAAGAAATTGCGCCGTGCTTAGGTGAGCGGCATGCGCTTGCGACGTGTCGGTTCTCACAAAAAAAGCGTGCGACTCACCTTTATATACATCCAGCTTTGCGGCCTGGCCGAGCCGATGGGCCAGTTGCTGCAAATCGATGCCTATCGACAACGGGAACGCATGATCGTCACTTCCCCAAATCAGCAGGAGCGGAGGCAACGCGTGCACGGGCTGCGAATACCCGTCAGGAAAGCCGCCGTCGACGATCACCAGTGCACCGATGTCTTTTCTATTGGCCGAAGTGGCTGCGGCCATCTCTGCGCCTAGCGATATCCCAACGACGCCAACATTGCCCACCTGATGAGGCCGATTTTTGAAGTAAAGAATGGCGTCGCTTATGTCCGAAATCCATGCGGACTGACGTGTCGCGTAATAGGTTTCACGGGCATGGGAACTGCCGGCTTTTTCGATGGCATCCAGGTCCTTTGGATTGAGATAGTGCACAAGGTACGCATTCAGACCCTCGTCGCGGAAGGTCTGCCCAATGTCATCGTAAGCAGGGGCTCCAAATCCTTTGCTGCCACTCAGGATAAGCACCGCAGGGCGTGTAACATCTGAGCAAGTTGAAAAGCATTCAATAAGCAACTTACCCGTGGAGGAATTCAGGGGAAAGGATTGACGGGTCGCTGCATGGAGGTTTGAATGGGCTGCGAGCAATAGAAGAGCAAAGGCCGCGGCGAATCGTGTTTGCATCGATGATCCTTTTGTCTTTCAGGAGTGGGGGCGCTTTGGGGCGGCGCAATGCGCGAGGTCCAGTATGCGCCGAGCCTATCGCCATGGCAGGTATTGCGAATACTTAATGCTTTGGCTCCCACAATTCGATCTTGTTTCCTTCGGGATCCAAAATCCAGGCGAAGCGGCCGTTCGGATCCTTGTCATCACGCTTAAGAACGGCGACACCCTTGGCATGCAATCGCGCCAATAGAGCATCCATATCGTCGACGGCGTAGTTGATCATGAAGTCAGCCGGCGATGGCGCGAAGTAGGTCGTCGAGGCGGGAAACGCATTCCAGGCCAGGACGGGAGGATGCTGTGGCGCGTCGTAGTGGAGGGCTGCGCCGCCCCAGGCCTCCACGGGCAGCCCAAGAACATCTCGATACCATGCCGCAAGCGCCTTTGGATTCTTCGCCTTGAAAAAGACTCCGCCTACGCCGGTGATGTGTCCGGCAGCGGGGGAAGGTGCAGCGTTTCCGAGGTTGGTTATTAACAGAAGTCCAAGGCACAGGATGGGAATCGACTTTGCTTTCATTGTTCGCTCCTGGTTTTTGCTGTCCAGCTGGTTAATTTTCAAGGCGTCCGTTTCGGAAGGCGGTCACTGCAGACAATGCCTTTGTGACCTGCTGAAATACTCCTCAGTTACACATGATCTCAATTCAACGAATCAAGACTTCCATTCTTCGGTGTAGGCAAAACGCGTAGGCCGCAGCGACATATACTGCACGACGCGTGGTCGTTGTGCGCGGTTCGGGCTGCTGCCGTGCGGTAGCAGGTGATGCCAAATGATCATGTCGCCGCGCTTTGCGGCGATCGGCTTCATCGTCAACGTGCGCCCCGCATGGCTATGCACATTCGCGCCATCGGGGACGCTTTTTAGCCATTGTTTCAGTGTGCGGTGAAAGCCGGGTACGCAGCTGAATGCCCCCTGGTCCTCAGCAACATCGGTGAGATACAAGATGCCCTGTAAATCAAAACAGTGCGGTTCAGCGAGCGTGGCGTCCCAATGCAAATGCGGCCCGGGAAACCGCCAGTTGTCGCACTCCGGCGGATTGAATCCGCCTTGGTCGATGGTTACCCAGAGATCTTCGCGTCCCCACAGTTGGGCATGGGCTTTATGAATGCGTGGTGCGCGACGATTAGCCGCCAGCGCCGGATGCCGCAGTAGTGGCACCCAAATGGAATGAGCCAGTGAGTCGCGGTACCAAGTATTTGGATTGTCGCGGCTCATGCCTAAAAAATCATAGATGGCTATCTCTGCGGTTTCCGCCGCTTCTGCGCTGATCGCGTTGCGTAGAATGACGTAGCCATGTTCGTGCCAGTGCGCGAGCTCATCCGCACTCAAGCCTTCAACGTGGTCGAGATTGCCAACTTCGGCGCCGACGGTTTCACCAGCGAGCGCACGTCGCAAGCGAACCAGCGATGCTTCCGTCAGTTCGCCGCCACTGCGCTCCCATATCCAGGCTTCGAATTGTGTATAACTCGGCTGTTGGTGATGCAAGTAAGGCAGGGTTTCCAGCACATTAAGCCGCAAGCCAGCCAGCAGGGTCTTGGCGACGTCCTGCGGTAGCGGCGCAGCCGATCCCGGCGTGCATTCGCACGCCCAGTAGGTATGCAGCTCTTTGATGCCAAGACTCGCCCCCGTCTCCATCATTCGTGCTCCTCCCGGCTAACAAATAACAGCAACGTCTGCTTTGAATTGATAATAAAGATTTTTCGAAATCAGTTGCCGTGACCGTCGGCTGGGCGGCCGGCCTGGCGCCACGCAGCTATTTGCTCGAAGCCACTGCGGATTGCGAGGCCTGGTTATTGGCGATCGAAAGGACTTGATCAATGGCATCAATGACGATTTCAGGCCGATCGTACTGGATGTAATGACCCGCATGCGGCACGATTTCATTGACGCCGTGGGTCGACATGGCCGCGAGGTCGTTGTGCATGTCTTCCCATACCAGCGTATGCCGGTCTTGCAGCGCCTGCGTCCAATCTTTGGGCCATGGATGCGGCGCGTGCGTCAGCACAATGATAGGCATGTCCCCGAAATCCTTGCGGGTGGTGCGTGTCTCGTCCGCGCTGGCATCGAAGACGCTCTTTTTCTCGGAGGCGCTGGCTGATTGCCATTTGAGCGTTGCTGCATATTTCAAAACAGCATCTTTGATGGCCTGGCTATAACGAGGTTCGGTAGCCTCGTCCGCGACACATTTCTTGTAGACCGGGGAGGATTGAGCGATAGCACCATTTTTGGCGGCGTCCAGGCAGCTTGTATCTTTTAGGGTGGCTTCCCATTGCTCCTTTTTGAAGGGCCCAATGGCATCCTCGCGCTTGGATTGGTCTTCGTGCGTGCCGTCGACGATAACCATGCCGACCACTTCATCACGATAGCGATCGGCGTAAACGCGCACCGCCAAGCCAGCGGCAGAGTGTCCCACCAGGATATAGGGTGGGGCGATATGGGCGGCATGCAATAGGGCATGCAGATCCTCGGCGTCGTTCTTGGCATCGTTTGGGCGTTTGGCGGCATCGCTAAAACCGAGGCCGGCGCGATCGTAGGAACACGTACGCGTCTTCCTGGCGATGGTCGGTTGAACCAGCGCCCATGCGACGGTCGAGTCGCCCAGGCCAGAATCGAATACAACGGTGGGCGAGCCTTCGCCGCGGCAATACAGGTTGAGACGACGGCCGCCACCAATGTCCACAAGTTGCTGAGGTTTGGTGTAGGCGGGATCGTCAACGACTAGCGGCTTTGCCGGGATGTTTTGTGCTGCGGCCGGCACCGCAAATGACAAACCCACCATGGCCAGCACTGCGCATGCCGTTGCTTTCATTCTGGATTTCCCCTGATTTATTAAGGCAATTTCTTACCGGGCATTTGTAACATAAGAGGAATCAAGCGCGATGACTTGTCTTCGTGCCATAACGCGATTTTTTTAAGAGCAAGGCGCAAGGGACGCGATATACATCCTCCCATCCCTCACGCCTATTTCCATCGAATACAGTGGTTATTTCTGCGTGATGCCAGCAGCTTGATCCATTCGCATCATAAAGCCCCAGCCATAGCTCCCGCGCATGTCGGGCGTATTGTCGTCCAGGGCTACCATGATCTCGTTCGCACCTTTGTGCAGGGGAAGATCGAAGCTGCCGTTTTCCAATGAGAGGCGACCGTCCGGGCGTTTGCGTCCTCCTTTTACGTTGTATAGGTTCTTGCCTGAGAAGACGGGTATGCCGTTTGCATAGACCCAGATCTCGCGCAACCAACCCACCGACATATGTGGTACCTGATCGCGGTCCGACTGCATCGTGGTGCGCAGCCAGATGAACTGGCGAGGCTGACCTTTCGGAATGGGCGCGTGGTTTCTGGCGAGATTTATGAGACCACCGAAATCGGCAGTCACAGGGGACCAACTTGACGCGGACCTTGGCACATTCGTCAGATGGGGTTCTTCTGTCGTGCCGAGTTCAACAGGGTTGGTCTCCTGCCAATGAACGAGATAACGGTGATCGTTGGCAGCTGGATCCGAAAAAGGTTTGTCATCGACACCATCGGTGACGCCAGGTTCGAGCACGACGTTGGCATAGTAAGCCGTGCCCTCGAAGGCAATCGTGCCCATGGGCGAACCACCTTCCAGATGTGCAACGCACAGCGATGGCTCGGTTCGTCCATTCACATACACACTCATGCGTTTGCCGGACACGACAAGCTTGATGTGATTCCACTCGTTTTCGCGAAACGGTGCTGGCGCCTGATATTGAGGATAGACGTCCCAAAGGATGCGGCCATTGACGATCGGTGCATATTGCAGGCAATCCTGGGAGGCCGGGCAATCAGGACTGACGCGGATATAAAGCATGTCTGCGTTGCCGTCGTCTCTCTGGTGGAAACGAATGCCGGGGAATTCTTCGCCCACCGGCTTGATGTCAAATTCGATGGTGCCGTCTTTGAATTGAATATCTTTGGATACGACAAAACCTCGCTCGCTTTCCGACGTCACCTGGAGAATGCCGTTTGGAAACGCCTCACGCGTGATGAACGTTGCGTTGCCGCTGGCTTGCCACGTACTGGCAACCAGCGGAACGTTGACTGGTGCATGGGTATGGGGTGAGGCACACGCCAAAGCGCTGCTCAGCAGGCTGAGCGCTACGAGCGAACGAACACATGGCTTTTGCATGACGATCTACCGAGGGACACGTGCGTGCACCCTAACGGCGGATTTCCACGGCGTCTGGCGAGATGATGTGAAGCGGACGGCAGACGTCTTGAGATGGTGGGCATGACAGCAAAGTCTGTGCACTTTTGGAAACCAAAGTCTGTGCAGCCAACAGCTGTTATGTACGTACTTTGCTTATCGTTGGATAGCAAAGTATGTACATGGGCAAGCAAAACAATAGGTTAGGAATTTCAGATTTGGGTCGATGGTGGCCCTTTGACAACCAAAGTATGTGCTGAAAGCAGCTAGCTTGTCGTCCGCTTTCGACCGAAGTGGACCTAAGTTGAAAGTCAGGTTCATTTGAGCTTGATGATGACCTTGCCCTTCGCTCGGCCTGCTTCGACATACGCCAGGGCCCGTCAGCGTCCGGTCATTTTCAACGCAGCCTCGGGCAACCGCTCGCCTTCCACCTTGACCTTCGAAACTTCTTTGTCGATCTGCGTAAGATCTTCGGCACTCAGCTCAAGACTGGCGGCACCCAGGTTTTCATCCAGGCGGTGCAGCTTGGTAGTGCCGGGGATTGGCACGATCCACGGCTTTTGCGCCAGCAACCAAGCCAATGCGATTTGAGCTGGCGTAGCGCCTTTTCGTTCGGCTACCGACTTGACCACATCCACGAGCGCCATATTTGCTCGGCGTGCCTCAGGAGAGAAGCGAGGTACGACATTGCGAAAATCGGTCGGGTCAAACTTGGTGCTCTCATCGATCTTGCCGGTTAGAAATCCTGCGCCGAGCGGACTAAACGGTACGAAGCCGATACCGAGTTCTTGAAGGAGTGGTAATAGCTCCACTTCTGGCCCGCGCCAGAATAGCGAGTATTCGCTCTGTACGGCGGTCACCGGTTGCACAGCATGCGCGCGGCGAATCGTCTGTATGCCTGCCTCTGATAGCCCGAAGTGCTTCACCTTGCCCTCGGCGATCAGATCCTTGACAACACCGGCCACATCTTCGATTGGAACCTGCGGATCGACTCGATGCTGGAACAGCAGATCGATGTGATCGGTGCGCAGCCGTTTTAGACTCCCTTCGACCGCAACCCTGATGTGCTCGGGGCGGCTGTTGGTGCCACTGCCACGCTCGCCTGTCAGTGGATTGATATCGAAGCCGAACTTGGTTGCGATAACCACCTTCTCGCGGATGGGAGCGAGCGCCTCACCAACGAGATCTTCGTTCGCGAAGGGGCCGTATGCTTCGGCCGTGTCGAATAGCGTAACGCCGAGGTCGTGAGCGGCACGGATGAGCTTGATCATCTCTTGCCTGTCAGCAGGCGGTCCGTAGCCCGAACTCATGCTCATGCAGCCAAGGCCGAGGGTCGAGACTTCTAGATTGCTATTACCAAGTTTGCGATGCTTCATGGATTACTCCGTTCGTTGTTTAAGCCAGCCAGTCACTCGCTCCATCGTTTGCCTTTCCTGATCCGCTTGCATCGAAAAACCTGCGCGAAGGTGTGCTCTCGGTGCATGGCTGGCGAGAATGGACGGGCTGTTTCCCAATCCGTAACCGCCATGGGTGACGAAGGGGACCAAGTTTTTTCCAGACAGATCGTGCCCAGAGAGGAAAGCGCGGACGATCGGTGGTGTGGTCTCTCCCCAGATAGGGAACCCCAGATACACCGTGTCGTAGGCCGCGATGTTCGGGATCTTGGCCTCCAATGCAGGTTCATAACCCGTGTCGCGCTCTTGCCGTGCCTGTTCGACCGTTTCCAGGTAGTCCTGTGGATAGGGGCGAGCGGGCCGGATCTCGAAGAGATCGGTGCCGAGTGCGCGATGAATTAGTCCGGCGACGACGCGTGTGTTTCCGGAGCGCGAGAAGTAAGCGACGAGCGTGCGCGAACCTGTTCGCTGCATGTCACTGACGTTGCTAGCCTGCGCTGCGAGATCGATGAGTGGAAGGCTTGCGAGTGCTGTCATCACCGCTCGCCGCGCAGGATCACGTGGAGATGTCATGTGTAGCTCTCACGGATTA
>NZ_DATEJY010000161.1:0-15727 GCF_035277725.1 Dyella sp.
GTCGATTACAACGCGGATGTGAATCCGGATGTGGGGTTTGACGTGGTGCAGATGTAACGCACATCGCAAACCTATTCCCTCTCCCCTTCGGGGAAAGGGTTAGGGTCAATGCTCCGAACTTAAGGTCTCCCAGTCGCCACATAACCCAAACCCGTCATTCCAGCGAAAGCTGGAATGACGGGTTTGGGCTGAAAGGCACTGGATTCCAGCTTTCGCTGGAATGACGAACAAGAGTTTCCAGCGGTTGAAAACCCTTAAGTTCGGAGCATTGGGATTAGGGTGAGGGGCGAATCTTGACTCAACTCTTATTGGTTAGAACAAGAGCAAAAAGCTCGCCCACGTAAAAACAAAATGCCCCGCAAGCGCCGGCCCCTCACCCCAGCCCTCTCCCCCGGAGGGGAGAGGGAGTGAAAGCATCAACAAAAAAGCCGGCTTTCGCCGGCTTTTTTCGCATCACCGCATGATGCCCGTATGCCCCAGCGAGAACCGCCCGGGCTGCGGCCACACCGCCAAACCGTGCGGCTCCATGCCGACCTTGATGATCTTCACCTTGCCGGTCGCGGTATCGAACGCATACACCACGTCATCGAAACGGCCCGACAACCAGAGCCACTTGCCGTCCGCCGTGACGTTGCCCATGTCGGGGCTGCCGCCACCGGGAATCGGCCAGTTGGCCACCACCTTGCGCGTGGCGAAATCGATCACCGACACGCTGCCCGGACCATGCGGCGGACCGTGCACCTTGTTCGAACCGCGGTTGGCGACATACAGCTTGGTAGCGTCGCGGCTGGGATACATGCCGTGCGTACCGATACCCGTCTTGAGGAAGCCGATCTGCTTGAAGCTGTCGCCATCGATCAGGTACACGCCATCGGCCATCATGTCGGCGACGTAGAACACCTTGCCATCCGGCGATACGCGAATGTCCTGCGGCATGCCGCGCTTGCTGAGCTGCAAGTAGCCGAGCACCTTGCGGTTGACCATGTCGATCTTCACCAGCTTGCCGCCGAACTCGCAGGTAAAGATGGCGTACTTGCCGTCGATCGAGAAATCTGCGTGGTTGATGCCCTTGCATTCCGGCGCCTGCAGGCGCGACTTCAATGCCATGGTGTGCGGATCGCGGAAGTCGAGGCGTGCGAAAGCTTCGGCCACCACGATCGCTTCCTTGCCATCCGGCGTGAAGTACATGTTGTACGGATCGTCCACCGGATCGGCCTTGCCCGGCTTGCCGGTCTTCGGATCGATCGGCGTGAGGCTGCCATCGTTGCGGCCTTCGGCGTTGTTGGTGACCCACAGCGTTTTGAGATCCCACGATGGCACCACGTGCTGCGGGCTGCGTCCGACCGGAAACTTGTCGACCACGGTGAACGTGCTCGGATCGATCACGTACACATCGTTGGAACGCAGGTTCGGCACATAGATGCGCGGCAGATCGCCCTTCACCACCGGGCTGAACATGTTGTAGCCGGCATTGCTGTACATGTTGCTGGGGTTGGTCACCGGCGGCATGCCGGGCACGGTTTGCACCGTTTGCGCCGTAGCTACCGCAGTGACACACAAACCGGCCAACACCACGCCGGCACGCAAGGCAAGACGCCCAAAGCAATCAAATTTCACGGCAGATTCCCGTATTTGAAGAGAACAACGATTTATTTCCCATGACGCGTATCAACGCCCCGCCGTTTCCTGGCGAATGGCGTCGACTGTGCGCGAAACTATAGCATCCACGCCCATTTGGCCGAGCTGTGCCGTGGAGCGCCGCGGATCGCCGCCATACACGCCATCGGCGGCGCCGGGCTTGGAGGCATGGCGCAACTCATTCGCGCGCACCATCTGCGGTGCGACCGCCAGTTGCAGCGAGGTATCGGCCAGCCCCGCGTGCGTGCCGATTTCATCGTCGCGAAAACCGCGCTGACGCAGCAGTTGGGCGTAGCCATCGGAAGATGTTTCGTAATACGCCGCCGGCAGGATCGCCCGCGCATTCGCGCCCGCCCAGCTTTTATTGAGGTGAACGACCACTTGCTTCAGGTCTTTCTGATAGCCGCCGTGATCGCCAAGAAACACGATATTGCGAAAGCCATGCACGGCAAAGCTGTTGGCGGCCGATTCGAGCATTTTCTCGAACACGTCATCGGGAATGGTGATGGTGCCCGGAAAACGCATGTGCGACGTCGGCGGCGCATAGCCGCCTTCCGGCACGTAAGCGACTACCGGTGCCACCAGCGCATTGCCGAGTTTCTGCGCAATCTTTGCGGCAAGAAATTCCGCACGCACGTTGTGCTTGCCCACCGCGACAAACGGACCGCTCTGCTCCGTGCCGCCGATGGGAATGATCACCGTGGTCTTGCCGGCGTGGATCTGATCACGCAGTTCGGTCCAGGTGAGGTCCTGCAACTGTACGGTGGAAGGCGCTTGGGCGAACGCAACTTGCGCCGCGACGGCGAGAACGACAGACGCAAGCATGCGTCGAAGAAAAGCATGGCGCTTGGTCATGGGGATGCGCAAAAGGGATGTGAAGAGCAACGGCGCATATGGTTGCACGCCGTTCACGTCTTCGCATCCCTTTACAGGCAGTTGCCCGCGTTTTGCCCTATTCCGTCGCGCTCATTCGCTCTCCTGGGGTATCGCCCGCCGGAAGATTTCCTCCCAGTAGGCCATGCGTTCGGAATACGCTTCGCGCACCGATTCGGGCTGATCGTTCTGCAGGCTGCGCACGTGGGTAATCGGCAAGGTAGCCGACGCCATCTGCCGCCACGCATCGGCAGCGGCTCGCAAGTGGGAATGGGACGCCAGGAGCGCAGCGATCACCTGCTGGTCCACCATTTGTTGCGCGCTGAGCGCCATCAATCCTTCCAGCGCAATGTCGGTACGCTCGGAGAGGAACGCGACGGCCTCGCCCCAGTTATTGAAACTGACTTCCATGGGCGACTCCTCGGTTCTGGGAGACGGTCACAGCCTAGGGGGACCTCGATCAATTCTGTGTAGGCAACGCTTGGGTGTGAATGAGTCTGTTCACATAGGCTAGCCGACATGCACAAGCGTTGCCGCGTAACGTCTGAACTTCACTTCGAGGTCACAAACATGCAGGACCAGACATTGGCCAACGGCAGAAAGCCCGGTTCATCCGATCGGAATGAAAAAGACGTGGCACGCATGGATCATGACGCGCAGAAGCAGCGCGACCAGAAGATCGAGCAAGGCGTGGAGGAGAAGGACAAGGATGCGCGCAGGCAGATGGGCATCGAGCATCCGGGGCGGATATTGCCTTAGATCCGCCCCCCCTATTTCAGGAGAGCGGACGTAGGCTGGGATGAAATTCCAGCAGTTTTGCGGCGTTTGATGCTGGGATTTCATCCCAGCCTACGAAGCAGCGGTTCGAGTCAGGCAGCTTCCGCTTGCCCCAGCGGTGCCCACGCGTGCTCGGGGTAATACTGCCGCATCAGCTTGTTGACGTAAGCAACCAGATTGGGCCGGCCTACTACCGCATCGCGCAACGGCGTATCGAAGAACGGCGTAAGAATCGACGCCAGCATGGCGAACGCCGTCGCATCCACCGCACTCATGCGCTCACCCATCAGATAAGGCCTGTCGCCCAGCAAGGTCGCGACCGCATCGATGGAACGCACACCCAAGGCTGCAATTTCCGCTGCCGAATGGCGGCCGATGCCATGGCTGCGCAGATCGGCATCCCTGCGTGTTTGCATCTCGCGGCGCAACTGTTCGCGTTGTTCCTCCGGCGCGCCGTTGGCAAAGTTTGCCGGACCCTTGGCGAAGTTCTCCGGCACGATCCAGCGGAACCACACCATCGCGAAATAGAGGTGGTCTTCCAGCATGCGCTCGATCGTCCAGGACTCGGCACGCTGGCGCGCATCCAGGCCTTCGTCCAGGTCCACGCCGTACTTGCGCTCGATATGCGTGCGAATGAAGGTGGAATCGCACACCACTTCGCCAGCATCCAGCATGTAAGGCACCTTGCCCTTGGGCGCCTGAGGCGGCGTGGTGGATTCCCTCGCATAAGCGAGACCCGCCATCTTCAACTGCACTTCGGTCTTGATCACGAACGGGCTGGTTTCCGGCATGCCGAAACCAGGGCGGGTTGCGTACAAGGTGATGCTCGGGGTGGTCATGTCCTTGAGGTCCACGCGGTAAGGAGCGCCTAGCTTGCGTGCCTGCTGCTGACAACGTGTTGTCAGCAGTTCCCGTAGTCGGGTGCGAACCCAACACCGCCATGTCGAACAGAGCTGACAACATTGGGGGTTCGCATGCGCTCACTCCAACCCACGGACCGACGCATACCAAGCCAGCACCCTGGCTGGAAGCAACGAGTCCAACTCCATGCCCACCGCACGGCAAGCATCCAGGTTGTCGAGCAACGCCCGCGCATAACGCGGATCGCGCGCCTCCGCCGGCAAGCTCGCATCCTGCCATTCGATCATTTCCAGCAAGCGCTGCGACCACTCATACAACTGATCCGCCCGCTCCGAAAAGCGTGCATGCAACCAGCCACGCAATGGGGCATGCAACGCATAGCCATACCGATCCGCCGTGCGCCGCACAAAGGCATCCACTTCATTGCCGATGCCGCGAAACCATTCGGTATGCCCACCGGCTGCCTCCGCCACCAGCAACGGCGCCGAGGCGCGATGCTCTGGCCAGCGCTCGATCAGCAGGCGCTCCAGGCGCCGCGCCTCCCGCAGATGCCCGGTTTCCACAAGCAGCCCTTGCTCCAGATCGAACAGCGCAAAAAAACGCGGATGAAAGCTGCGGAACCGCTGAATCGGGTCTTGCGTGAAGCCTACTTTGGTCAAGTCCTCGCCCAGCGACGGCAGCACGTAAACGAACGTTCGTCCGCGGCGGACAGGATCGGGCAACTCCCACTCGCCCAGTGTTTCGCGCTCGCTCAAACCTGGCTCCCGTCCCATGATTGCCGCGGCGCTCGACGATGCCACCCCGGCACGTAATACTGCAACGTAAAGCAGTAGGGGAAATACCACTTTGAACGACACACCTGTCAACGGCAGCCTGGCCTGCGTAGGCATAGGCATGACACTGGGTGCCCACCTCAGCCCGCGCACCCGCAGCTATATCGAACAGGCGGATGTGGTGTTCGTCCTGGTATCCGACGGCATCATCGAACTATGGCTGCAGGGCATGAACAAGGACGTGCGCAGCCTGCAGCCGTATTACCAGGAAGGCAAGTCGCGCATGAAGACCTACCGGCAGATGGTGGAAGCCATGCTGGCCGAGGTGCGCACCGGCAAGCGCGTCTGCGGCGTGTTTTACGGCCATCCTGGCGTATTCGCCTGGGTTCCGCACAAGGCCATCGAAACGGCGCGCAGCGAAGGTTTCCCCGCCCACATGGAACCCGGCATCTCCTCCGAAGATTGTCTGTACGCCGATCTTGGCATCGATCCCGGCGCGCGCGGCTGCCAGCACTACGAAGCCAGCCAGTTCATGCTTTACCGGCGTTGTATCGATCCAAGTGCCTGGTTGATCCTGTGGCAGATCGGTATTGCCGGCGACCGGACACTCAAGCGCTTTTCCACCGGCGAAGCCCATCGGCAAGTGCTGGTCGACGTGCTTGCCCGGCATTACCCGCTGGATCACGAGGTAGTGATTTACCGCGCCGCCACCCTGCCTTTCGAATCCCCGCGCATCCAGCGCCTGTCGCTTGCAACACTGCCATCCGCAGAAGTAGGCATGGCCGACACCCTGGCCATTCCACCGGCCCGCCCCCTGGAAGCCGACGATGAAATCCGTTCCCGCCTGGCGGCCTTGGCCTGAAAGCGGTCATTCCGATGGATAAATAAAGGCAAATACGCCTGACGCGTTAGCTAGTTTTCGATATCGCGACGCACGCTCCCCGCGCGCGATATGATGGACCGCCGCTCGTGCGTGGGAACGACGACGGCCGATAAGGGGGCTCCACAGTCGGTAATACAGGGGTAATTTAGATGTCGAATGTCATTCGTTTTTTGGAAAGCATGGGTAGCGAAGCTCAATGGGGCGACGTCGGCGATCGCCAATTGTCAGTGGAGTTGGCGAAGGCGGAAGTTGAAGACGTGCTGCGCCCAGCTATCATGAACAAAGACGTTGCGCAATTGCATGCCTTGCTACACAAGGAAATGCCAATTGGCTACGTCTCCCCGAGTAATCCAGAGAATCCGGATGAGGAAGAGGAGGAAGGAGACGACGAGCCGGGAGAAAAGAACTTATACCGCAAACTCTCCGTTCCATCTGTTCTTCAGACATAAATGCATACCGCCGGCAATCATCGCCGGAAACTTCCTGCAGGAATCTTCCTGCTGTTCGCCATGTTCGCGGGTGCAACTGTGGCTGCACCCGCTCCGAATAATATCGGGCAGTTGCTGGAGCATGCGGAAGCTATAAAAACCACCGACAACGCGGGATTCGTACGACTACTGCAGGAGATCGAAGCCCGTACGCCCGAATTATCCGACCTGCAGAAATGGCGTTTGCGCTATCTACAAGGATGGGAAGCAACTTATAGCGGTGAAAATGATAAAGCCAAATCTTTGCTAGAAGCCGTAATCAATCAAGCGCCTGATAACGGGCTAAGAACGCGAGCAATTGCTACCCTTATAAATGTTCTGGGTGTTGGACACCACTATGAGGAAGCCTTCAAGTATTTGGATCATGCTCTTGACGATCTGGCTGAAACCACCGATCAAGATGCACGCGCCCATGTTCTAGCCGAAGCATCGCAATTATTGAGCGAAGCCGGCCAATATGATCTTGCTGCAAGTTACGCTAACCAGCTCAGAACTGATTATCCAACCGGCAGAAATAACTGCATGGGTCACATGTTCGGTTTGCAAGCCGAACTCCACGGTGGTCGAACTATCGTACCGAAGGAACGCTTTCAAGATGCCATAAGTCGCTGTCTTGGAGTCGACGATAAGTTGGCCGCAGATACCATTCGTCGCGATATGGCCATTATGGATCTGCAGCACAACAAGTTGGATGAGGCACTCACCATCTTGCAAGGGCACTACGAAGAGGTAAAAGAACTCAACTATCCCGACTTGAATGCGGAATACAACATTCTTCTGGCGCAAGTCTATTGGAAACAAGGCGACACGTCCTTGGCGCAAAAATTCGCCATGAATGCGATTGATATTGCATCAAAGAGCGATCTTACTGAGCCTTTGATTTCCGCTTATCAACTGCTCTATCAAATCGAACGACAGTACGGCAACCTGCGCGACGCGCTCGCCTACCATGAAAAATATGTCGCCGCAGACAAGGAGCACCTGGACGACGTCCGCGAAAAAGCCCTCGCCTACCAAATAGTCAAGCAAGAAGTCGAAGCCAAAAAGGGCGAACTCGACACCCTCAACAAGCAAAACCAGATCCTGCAACTGCAACAGGCCCTCGACCACAAGGCCGTCGTCACTAGCCGCCTGTACATCACCCTGCTGCTGACCGTCCTCGCCTCGATCGCTTTCTGGCTTTACCGCCTCAAGCGCTCACAACTGCGCTTCATGCGGTTGGCACGCCGGGACGGCCTCACTGGGATCTTCAACCGTCAGCACTTCGTCGAAGAAGCAGAACAAACGCTGCGCTACGTGGGCAAGTCCCTGCGCGGCGCCTGCCTGATCCTGATCGACCTCGATCATTTCAAGGAGATCAACGACACGCACGGCCATGTCGTTGGCGACGCCGTATTGAAACGCGCCGTGGCGGTTTGCCAGTGCCATTTGAATTCCTGCGACGTGTTCGGCCGTCTCGGTGGCGAGGAATTCGGCATCCTGCTGCCGGAGTGCACGGTCATCCAGGCGCTGGAGCGTGCGGAGCGCATCCGCAACGCGATCCAGCAAGTGGATAGTGACGAAGACGTTCCGCTCACCGCCAGCTTTGGTATCGCTGCCACGGCACACTACGGCTACGAACTGCGCCGCTTGTTGATCGCCGCGGACAGCGCGCTCTATCGCGCCAAGAACGACGGCCGCAATCGCGTGGTGGTCAGCATGGACGATTACGCACCGCGCACCACCGGTAGCAGCCAAAGCAGGCACGCCGAAGCATCGCCCTACGCAAACTCTGCGGAATAACACATCGCTTCTGTGCGGACGCGCAAGTGCATGCGGCGCTGGCATGCGGCGTTCTTGCACATACTCTGCATCAATGCACACTTAAATCCTCAACACTTCCACCCCAACAACTACAACCACGTCTACCCTTATGCTGTCGGCAGCACGCCAGGCACGCTCACCACGGCACACGCAGGCCATGATGGCTGGTACGGCGGCGTCGGTACCGGCTGGAACGATCAAGGCGGAATATCGCTTCTGAGTTGACCGTTCCAACTACACGAACCGGCCAAACAGCCGGTTCATTGCTGATCGTACAAGCTGACGAATACCAGCATCTATTTGCCGGCATCCTGCCCCTTGTTCAAGTCGATCATCGGAATGGAACCCGAGCCCACCACCTGCGGCAGGATGCCGTTCCAATGCTGCAGGCCGTAGAAACGTGTGTATTCAGGATCGTTCTTCAGCGCCTGCCCCACCGTCTCGATCGCCTTGGCTTGCGCCTGCGCCTGCAACACGGTGGCCTGCGCCTCGCCCGTGGCACGCTCTACCGCAGCGGTCGCTTCGGCCTGGGCGGTAACGGTTTTCTGCTCGCCCTCGTAGCGCTTCTGCGCCACGGTGTTCTCTGCCTGCACGGCCAGATTCTTGGCGCGCACGGCCTCTTCGATCGATTGATCGAACACCGGCGAGTAATGAATGCCGACCAGCTGCACGTCGATCACATCGACGTCGAACAAGCGTTGCAACGCCTCGCTGATGTCCTTGCGCATCTGGGTGGTGATCTGGGCGCGTTGGTCGGAAATGGTCAGCGTGTTGTAGCGCGCGAACGCAGCCAGCGCGCGATCGCGTACCACCGGCAGGATGGTGGCTTCGACATCCACTGATCCGGCGCGCCCGACGTGGTAGAGCAGGTTCATCACCGCGGAAGTGGGTATCTGGTAGATCAGGCTGACGTCGATGGTGACTTTCTGGTTGTCGTTGGTATAGACGTCCAAACCATTCAACGTATAGACCGAACGGCTCGTCTGCAGACGATCCACCGTTTCGAAGAACGGCACCTTGAAATGCACGCCGGTCTTGAGCGGCGCGGAGGTCATCGGCGTGCCGCCCATCCAGCGCGTACCCGCTTCTTCGCTGGGCGATACCACGAACATACTGTTGAGCAACAAGATGACGACGATAACGGCTACCAGCAACCCGCCGCCGAATTGAAAGCGGCCAAACAGCGAACGCGGGTCCTTGGGCGGAAGATTAAGCATGGACGATTTCCCCTGATGGCGCATAGGCATCGACATGGCGCGTTACCGTCACACCGGTCTTTGCCGGCATAACGACCGCATATAAATGCATCCAACTGCACATACGCAGACACCTATGCTGATGGTGGCGGCATCTTGCACCAACGCCATGGCGTTGACGAGTGACCTCGCCATGTCGCCGTCATTTTTTTTCGGAGAATTTACGCGGCCGGGAGCGTCGCATAAAGATCGCGCCACCCTGGCAAGCATGCGACACTCACGCGCGTGCTGATCCGCCCCGCCCAACCCGACGACGCCTTGCACATAGCCCGTGTGCATGTGCGCGCATGGCAGGTGGGCTACCGTCGTCTGTTGCCTGGCGACTACCTTGCGCGGCTTGATCCGCGAGAACGCGCTCAGCGCTACGACTTCGCCAATCAAGACCTGCAACGCCCCAAGACGGTAGTGGTGGAGGAAGACGGCATCATCCGCGGCTTCGCCACCACCTCGCCGGCGCGCGACGCGGATACGCCCGATAGCGGTGAACTATGCGCGCTTTACGTGGATCCCGATGCGTGGGGCCGAGGCCTCGGCACGGCACTGCTATCGGCGGCGAGGCTTCGCCTGGTCGAACAGGGCTACCGCCACGCCATGCTTTGGCTGTTGGCCGGAAACCAACGTGCCGAGCGCCTTTACTGTGCGGATGGCTGGGCTCCCGATGGGCAGGCACGCACCGAAAGCATGCGGGGTGTCACCGTGGATGAAGTCCGCTATCGGCGATCGCTGCTTGTTTAGGCGACACACCGCGCCGCCCCATTGCGTCAGGTGACGCAGGAAGTCACCGCGAGACCGCCGCAACGCCGCCGTGCCCGCACATGCCGCGGATTTGCAGGGCCGATCGCTGCTTTAGGCAAAACAACCACTTCCACGCACTATCACCAGGTCTTCTACGCTCAGCTGAGCAGTCTTTGATCAACCCGGCAGCGTCGGTTGTTTGGCGCGCTTCCTGCTTGACGAGTTTAAACAGGCTCTACGACCGACTCGCGAGTCATTCAAGCATTCAAGAAAAAGCAGGCGCTCAGGAGGGGGCGGTGGCCAGGCATAAAGACGGTGGCATCGAGATGGTTTCCAAACTGCCATGGCAGGCCGGCATCGTCCTCGGCGCAGCAGGTTATGTCGCCATGCGTTATGGACTGGGCTGGTGCATGACTACGTTTGGCGGTCCGGTCGGCCAGTCCCTGGGCACCTCGCTTGCCGACGGCGCCTATGCGCCTGCCGCCTGGTTGCTGTTGATCGCCTGCTGGCTCGCCGCGCTGATTTCCTTTATCGACAGCCGGCGCCGGCATCGCCTGCTCACTTCGCAAACCGGCTTGCGCAGTCTGAGCGCGATGGACTGGCGCGAATTCGAAATGCTGGTCGGCGAAGCATTCCGCCGCCAGGGTTACAAAGTGCGCGAAATCGGGCTGGGCGGCGCGGATGGCGGCATCGACCTGATTTTGCACAAGGACAACGCCACCATCCTCGTGCAATGCAAGCAATGGCGCACCAAATTGGTCGACGTGCGGGTGGTGCGCGAAATGTACGGCTTGCTTATGCATCACCGCGCCGACGCGGTGAAGATCGTCGCCATCGGCCATTACACCGACGATGCGCAACGCTTCGTGCACGGCAAGCCGATCGAACTGGTTTCCGGCGATGCCTTGCTGGCGATGGTGCGGGAATGCCAGGCGGCGGCACGCAAATAGCGCACTATCGTAGGGCCGGGATGACAATCCCCGCTTTCGGCAACTTCCGTGTGCTGGGATTCATCCCAGTCTACATTCATCCCCGCCTACAGGGTGAACAACGCAGCCTGCCCACGCAGCACACCCGCCTCATCGACCAACTGCCACACCGTCCCATCGTTGATCCAGAAACTGCGCTCCGATTTGCTGACACGCAATCCGCGATAGCCGGTCGAAAAACCCTGCTGGCTGACCCGTTCCAGAAACAGCCTTCTGTCCTCCACTTGCTGTGGCCGCGCGGATAGCCGCGACGGTAGCTGCAGCAGTTCGTCCCAGGAATATTCAAAGCAACGCTGCGCAGCCAGGTTGCCGTAGACAAACACCGGATCGGCACGCGTGTCATGCGCCAGCAATCCGAAGGGTGCCTCTTGATACAGCCAGCGCGCGCCCTGCTCATCGGTCAAGGCAGGATCCACCAGCGGTTGGTTGAGCCATCGTGCATAACTCTCCGTAAGCAAGCGATAAAGTGTTGAAGCGGCGGCAGGAAGCGTCATAAGGGCTCGTGCGTGCAAAGATGAAAACCGGCCGCAGTGCGATGCACGCACCGCGGCGTGAGTTACAGATTCTTCAAGCGCGGATTTGGCCCGACCACTTGGTAACTGTCGACCGGCACCTCGACCAGCATCGACGGACGATGCCGCTGATAGGCTTCACGCATGATGTCGGCAAGATTGCTCAAATCGGGCGACACCCGAACACTCGACCAGCCACATGCACGCGCCATCGCGCCGAAATCAATCCGCTCCAGTTCGCCGTGATAACGGCGCGCCGGCGTATCGGGCAGAACCTTGGTGAGCCCCTGCTCCACGATGCCATAGTTGGCGTTGTCCAGCACGAACAACGTAAGGCCTAGTTGCCGCGCCTCGATCAGACAGCCGCCGTAGAGACGGAAACAACCATCGCCGGAAAATACGAACACGTGCTTGCCGGGTGAAGCGATTTTTGCACCCAGCCCTAGCCCATATGCACTGCCCATGGCGGAGCCGCGATACAAGGAATAGACCTTTGCATGCGGATGGGGGCGCTGCGTGACGTATTGGCGGTCTTTATACGCCAGGCAAACGTCGTCGAATCCGAGGCTGTCCGGTTGCCACAAGCCGTCCAGCTGTTCGTAGAACGCCACAATATCCACCGCGTTGCCGGGCGCACTGCCACGCGTGCCGATGTTGAGGTTTGCATAACGCGGCGGTTCCTCTTTGCTGCTCTGCGGATGCGACTGGCACCAGAGAATCGCTTCGCGCAGGATCGCCTCGACGGCGCCCACGGTCTGCTGGAACTCGCCCGCCACCTGATGGCGAAAACTTCCGTGCAGGCTTCCATAAAAATGCGCGTTGGCCGTGATGTTCCAAACCAGGCCGGCCTTGGGCTTCGCAAAATTGGTGGTGTACTCGTCACCGCAGAAGCCGATCGTGATCAACATGTCATGCTCGTTCAAGCCATCCCACAGTTCGGCAGCGCGATCGTTGCCGCCAAAGCCGAGATAACCGTAGCCGTAAGCATTGTCGCGGGATACCGCATTGGCGCCATTGATGCTCCATACGATCGGCGCCTTGAGCACCTCGCAAAGCCGCGACGTGAGATAAGGCATGTCCCGATAACGCGGCGCCTCGTCCCCGGCCATGATGACGATGCGGCCCTTTCTGCGCTGCGAGAGATGGCGTTGCAAAAAGGCGGTCAGGCTTTCACGATCGACCGCAGTTCGCGGCTTGAGCAACATGTTTCGCTCCGCAGCCCGCGACGTCAGCTCCGACAATGCATCAGGCGGCAACACCAGCACCACGGGTTTTGACTGATTCAGTTGATCACGCGCTGCCGACAGCTGCTCTTCCAGCGCATCGATGTCATCCAGCACAAACGTGCCATGCGGCAACTCGGCCATCAGCTGGCCCACCATGTTGCTGCCGGACTCCGTGGTGTCCTGCAACGGTGCTTGATACGCCATCTCTGCCGGCGTGGCCGCAATCAAATAGACGGCCGGAATGTTGTGCAGCTTCGCGTCGCTCAAGCCGCACAGCAAAAGCTTGCTGGCCGCACCCGTGGTGGCCGCCGCGGCAGCGATCTCGCCGGTAGCCAGGTAATGCCCAAGCGGTACGAATCCCGCCGCATATTCGCCCACCGTAAAGAACTCGATCTGGCCGCTGCGCGAGCGGTGCGGCACGTAAGGCTCCATATGCTTCAACAAATGCACCAGACCGCCGCCTGTTACACCGGAGCAAACTTTGATGCCCCATTCCGCCATGGCATCGAGCAGGCGTTCATAGCCAATGCGTGGTTCGACAACAATCATGAGAAACCCCTGCGACTTTCCATGGATAAGAGCAACAGCTGACCGCCCGAGCATCGCGTCGAGCTCGAGAATGACGTGGGTGGCGCGCAGTAAACCTCGCTTTATCCGGTTTGCGCAGACAACATCGAAACATTCATGCCGCGTGCGTGCAATGACACATGCACGCTAAGCAAGCGGTTTTCGCCATGGATGCTATGGTTGGATAAAGTCGATAAATAGGAACTACCGCACAAAAGAACCGTGAATTCCGTTTATGGGCATATGTTTCCGCAAACGGGTTTATCGTTCACAAATTCGTCACGAGATTCACAACGTAGGCCGGGGTGAGCGCAAGCGAACCCCGGCATCGCCATACACAAAGGTATCGATGTTGGGTTCGGCGTTGCCTCGCCCCAACCTGCGTGCACGATGATGCTAGCGACCGGTACAACCCGCCGACGCGTAGGCTGAGATGAAATCCCAGCTTCTCTCGGCATGGCAATGCTGGGATTTCATCCCAGCCTACGTGGCATCATAACGGCCCCATTGCCCTATACAGGGATGCACCATGTTGTCGCCCCAGAACTTGCTGCAAGCATTCGATCGCGTTACGGATTACTGGTCACCGAAAGTCGTAGGTCGCGTCAACGATCAACTGCTCAAGGCGGCCAAATTGAAAGGTCATTTGATATGGCATGCCCATGACGACGCCGACGAATTGTTTTATGTGGTGAAAGGCCGGATGCGTATTGAGTTGGAACAGCAAATCATCCATCTGGGCGAAGGCGATTTCTTCACCGTCCCGTGTGGCGTTCGCCACAATCCCATCGCGGACGAGGAATGCTGGATCATGCTGATCGAACCGGCGTCGACCAAGCATACGGGCGATGAGATCATTCCGCAGACGCGCAGCCTGGATGAGCAGTTGGCTTGAACCTTTAGCGCCGCTTAGCCCGCCTGCACCGCGCAGCCACCATTGCGCTTGACCATATACATCCGCTCATCCGCGCGAATGCATAGCCCATGCGATGTCTGCGCATCATCCGGAAACATGGCCAAGCCGATGCTCGCACCGATCTGCAGAGTATGGCCATCGATCGATAAAGGCGTATCCAGCAGCTGTTGCAGCGCGCTGGCGACGTCGGCCGCTTCGCTGCGGGTGATCGGGCCTTCCAGCACCACTGAAAATTCATCGCCGCCCGTGCGTGCCAGTGTGTCGATACGCCGCAGTCGTCCGTTGAACAGGCGCGCAACCTGCTGCAACACGGCGTCGCCCACGTGATGGCCCAGGGTGTCGTTCACCTGCTTGAAGCCGTCCAGGTCGATAGCCAGCATCGCCATGCGCGCCTGGCGTTGGCGCGCGCGCTCGATCGCACCGCTGATGCGGTCCTGGAACAGACGGCGGTTCGGCAAACCCGTGAGCGGATCGTGCTGCGCCAGATGCTGGTTGCGTTTCACCTGACCTTCGAGCAGCAGCAGGATCATGCCCACCGCGACCAGATACTTGGGCAGATTCCATACCTCGGCGCCCACGTCGACCTTCGGCCAGTACAGGTCGAACAACATGCCAACCGGAAACACCAGCGACCAGGCCAGCAAGCCCAGCGCCGTCACCACGAATCCGCCCGTCCTGCGCTGTTTGGAAAACGCAAATTGCAGGCAGCAAATGAAATAGACCGCGAATAACGGCAGCACACCCATCAAGTCGGCGCCATGCGGGGAGAACTGCCAACGCAGCAAGGCAATCGCCAGCGCGGTATTGACGCCTACGGCAATCCACCGCGTCGCCGGCCGCTCCGCATGCGGGCTAATGGTCACGATGGCGAGCGGCACCAGCGCAAACAGGCTCGCCGCGGCCACCATGACGCTGTTGGGCACCGCCTGCAGCGATGTCAGCGATAGATAGAACGTGTAGACGATCGACATGGCCCAGAACAACAAGCGGCCTTCCCACTGGTGAAGCCGCGGATCCATGGACCAACAGAACAATGTCGCGCACCACACCAGTGCCACGGTGCCGACGATATCGGCAAGCACGCCGCCCCATCCGGGCAGATCCAGAAACGAATACGCCGCAAAATGCAGCTCGACGCAGACCCAGCCCGCCAGCCAAAGCCGCGTCATCACGTTGCCGGCTGGACGCGACACGGTTACGAACGCGTAGATCAGCAATCCAACCGCTAGCAGATCAGGAACTTCTTTCCAGGACATTTACTCGCCCCACGCCAGTGGGAAACCTCATATCTCATCGATCGTGTTGCTATGGGTTATGCGACGTCCTTATCCCCTGAAACATCAAAACCGCCGGGCCATTCCCATGCATGACTCGTGCCGTCGTTGTCGTCCTGGAGAAGCCCGGGCAGGCGGGGCCAAGCCATGCAAACC
>NZ_DATEJY010000162.1:0-20627 GCF_035277725.1 Dyella sp.
CGCGATCGGTTCGGTCAAGAGCAATGTCGGCCATCTGGTGATGGCGGCGGGTGCGGCCGGCGTGATCAAGACGGCGCTGTCATTGGCCGAACGTCGCCTGCCGCCATCGCTGCATTTCCGCGCCAACAACCCCAAGCTCGAGCTCGGCAACTCGCCATTCTTCGTCAACGACACGTTGCGCATCTGGACGTTCGACGGCGGCCCGCTCCGCGCGGGCGTGAGTTCCTTCGGCGTTGGCGGCACCAACGCGCATGTGGTGCTGGAAGAGCCCCCGCAACGCGAGCCTTCCGACGCCGCCGAAGGCCCGCAGCTTTTGCTGCTTTCCGCGCGCAGCGATGCAGCGCTGCGCAGCGCAGCGGAACAATTGAGCGCGCATCTCGCCAGGCAACCGGAAGCCCAGCTCGCCGACACCGCCTGGACGCTGTGCAAGGGCCGAAAGCTGTTTGCGCATCGCATGCACGTGGTTGCCGACAGCGTCGACGACGCCGCCAAGCGCCTGCTGGACCTGACGTTATCGCCCGCAAAAACCGCACTGAATCCGGCGCCGGGCATCGTCTTCATGTTCCCCGGCCAAGGCTCGCAATACGCCGGCATGGGGCGCGGGTTATATGAAACGGAACCGGCCTTCGCCGCGGCGATCGACGCCTGTGCGGAGATTCTGCGCGATGAACTGGGCTTCGATTTGCGCGAACGCCTGTTTGCCGACGATGCCGAAGCACTGCGCGCCACTGGCCTCACCCAGCCAGCTATTTTTTCCATCGAATATGCGCTCGCACGTTTGTGGATGAGCTACGGCGTCACGCCCGTGGCGATGATCGGCCACAGCGTCGGCGAATTCGTCGCAGCAGTAGTCGCGGACGTGATGAGCCTTGCCGACGGCGCACGCCTGGTCGCGCGCCGCGGACGCCTGATGCAGGCGCTGCCTGCCGGCTCGATGTTGTCCGTGCGCATGGATACTGCGCAGCTGGCAACGCGCTTGCCGGCCGCGCTATCGCTCGCCGCCGAAAACGCACCCAATGCCTGCGTGGTATCGGGCGAAACACCACCGGTCCAAGCCTTCCAGGCGGAACTCGAACAAGCCGGTATCGCTTGCCGGTTGTTGCATACCTCGCACGCGTTCCACTCTTCGATGATGGATCCGGCACTGGCACCGTTCCGGCATGCCGTCGAACAGATCGCGCTGTCCGCACCGCGCATACCGATTGCGTCGACCTTGACCGGCAGCATGCTGAGCGACGACGAAGCGACGTCGGCCGATTACTGGACGCGCCATCTGCGCGGCACCGTGCGTTTTTCCACGGCACTGCAAAACCTGCTGGCCGAACCGCAACACGCCTTGCTGGAAGTGGGCCCGCGCACCACGCTCAGCCTGTTGGCGCGCCAGCATGCGCAAAGCCGCGGCAGGATCGTGCTGGCATCGTTGGCCGATAGTCCATTGAACGAACGCGCCACCTGGCTCGATGCGGTGGGTCAATGCTGGTCGTGTGGCATCGATATCGCCGTTGGCCAGCTGGATCGCCGGCAGCGCAAGCAGCGCGTGCGCCTGCCCACGTATCCGTTCGAACGCAAGCGTCATTGGATCGATGCGCCACGCGCGTCCGACGCACCACCGGCGGCAACGGTATCGAACGTTGTCGCGCTTCCCGTGCGATCCGAACCCGCCGTGGCGGCAGCCACGCCTCTCAACGCCATTCCGGAGGCCACCATGGCCGCATCCGCCACGTCTGCACGCGCCACGCGCCTGGTCACGCAACTCCGCACGCTGTTCGAAGACGTTGCCGGCGCCGAATTCGATGGTGTCGATCCGGCCACGCATTTCGTCGAACTCGGCCTGGACTCGCTGTCGCTGACGCAGGTGGCGTTGCAGCTGCAGAAGACCTTTGCACTGAAGATCACCTTCCGCGAACTGATGGAAGCGCATTCCTCGTTCGCCAGCCTCGCCCAGCATATCGACCGCTTGCTGCCGCCCGGAGCCGCCGCAGCCATTCCCGCGACCGAGCCGGCCGTCGCCACGCCGCCCGCCGCAGTCGTCGCCACGACAAGTCAGGTATCCGTCATGTCCCTACCCGCGAATGGTGGATTGATCCAGGACGTGATCCAGCAGCAGATGCTGATCATGCAGCAGCAATTGGCCTTGCTCGCGAATGCCGGTAACGCGGCGCCGGTCGCCACCGCGGCAGCACCCGTGGCGCCACCGTCGCCACCAGTCGCCGTGCAAGCTAAAACGCCGGCCAGCGATGCGCCGCAAGACGAAGAAGCAGCCATCGCGCACACCACCTACGACGTCAAGAAAGCCTTCGGCGCGATCGCGCGCATCCATTCCGGCTCGACCGAGCTGACCGGCCGCCAGCGCGTGCGCCTGGACGCTTTCATGCGCCGTTATATCGAGCGAACGCAAACATCGAAGGCCTATACGCAGGAACATCGTCCGCACCTGGCCGATCCACGTGTGGTGAACGGATTCCGGCCACTGCTGAAGGAAATCATCTACCAGATCGTGATCGAACGCTCCAAGGGTCCGAAGGTGTGGGATCTGGATGGCAACGAATACGTCGATGCACTGAATGGCTTCGGCATGAATCTGTTCGGCTGGCAGCCGGATTTCGTGCTCGATGCCGTGCGCAAGCAGCTCGACCTGGGTTATGAAATCGGCCCGCAACATCCGCTGGCCGGCGTCGTCGCCAAGCAGGTGTGCGAACTTACCGGCTTCGATCGCGCCGCATTGTGCAACACCGGCTCCGAAGCTGTGATGGGCACCGTGCGCGTAGCACGCACCGTGACCGGCCGCGACACGCTGGTGATCTTTTCCGGTTCGTATCACGGCATCTTCGACGAGGTAATCGTGCGCGGCACCAAGAAGCTGCGCTCGGTACCGGCGGCACCGGGCATTCTGCGCAATACCTCCGAGCACGTACTGGTGCTCGACTACGGCACGCCTGAATCGCTGGCGATCATCCGCGAGCGCGCGTCATCGATCGCTGCCGTGCTGGTCGAGCCGGTGCAGAGCCGCCGACCTGATTTCCAGCCCCGCGAGTTCCTGCAGGAACTGCGCGCCATCACCAGCGATGCCGGCGCTCTGCTGATCTTCGACGAAGTGGTCACCGGTTTCCGCTCGCATCCGCGCGGTGCGCAGGCGGTGCTTGGCATTGATGCGGACCTTGCTTCCTACGGCAAGGTGGTCGGCGGCGGTTTCCCGATCGGCGTGATCGCCGGCAAGCGCAAATACATGGATGCGCTCGACGGCGGCGGCTGGCAGTTCGGCGACGCGTCGATTCCGACGGTCGGCGTCACCTACTTCGCCGGCACCTTCGTGCGCCATCCGCTCGCGCTCGCCGCCGCGCATGCAGTGCTCGACCACTTGAACACATCGGGCGCCGCCTTGCAGGAACGGCTTAATGCGCGTACGGCATCGCTCGCCGATGAACTGAATGCCTTCTGCGCCGAGATGGGCGCGCCGATCAAAGTGACGCACTTTGCGTCCGTGTGGAAGACCAACTTCCTGGAAGACCATCCGCTGCAGGATCTGCTGTTCGCGATGATGCGCAGCCGCGGCATCCATATCCTCGACAACTTCCCCTGCTTCTTCACCACCGCGCATGCCGAGGAAGATTTCGCGGCGATCGCCAAGGCGTTCAAGGATTCCGTGCTCGAATTGCAGGAAGCCGAATTCCTGCCACGCCGCAAGAAGATCGACGTGCTGCCGCTGGACGCGGCCAAGCCGCCCGTCGCCGGCGCGCGCCTGGGCAAGGATGAGGAAGGCAAGCCGACCTGGTTCGTGCCCAATCCCGATGCACCCGGCAAGTACATGAAGTTGAGCGCATGAGGGACCACGCCATGAACACCAACGATGTAAACATTGTTTCCACCGCCGTCGACTACGATCCGTTTGCCGAGGCCGCGCTGGCGCGTGTCGTGCCGGCAACGGCGTCGCAGCGCGAGATATGGCTGGCCGCGAAGCTCGAACAGGAAGCCTCGCTGGCCTATAACGAATCGGTATCAATCCGTTTTTCCGGCGAGCTGGATGTGGCGGCTCTGCAGGCGGCGTTGCAAGGCGTGGTCGACCGGCATGAAGCGTTGCGCTCCACGTTGAGCGTGGATGGCAACGAGCTTTGCATTGCAACTTATGTAGAGCTGGATTGCATCGTGCATGACCTTTGCGGCTTGAATGAAGCCGATCGCAATGGAAGCGTTGCCGAAGCGCTTCGCGTGGCCGTCAGCACGCCGTTCGACCTGGAACATGGCCCGCTGGTGCGCGCGCAATTGCTGCGGCTTGCCGCGCAGGAACACCTGCTGATCTTTACCGCGCATCACATCGTCTGCGATGGCTGGTCGTTCGGCGTGATCGTGCGCGACCTTGCCGCGCTGTATGCGCAACAACTTGGCCAAGGCGCCGGTCCAGCGCCGGCGGATGCCTTTGCGGATTACGCCGCCGCTGAAACGATGCGCGCGGAAACGGTAGGCGGCCAGGTCGATGAGCAATACTGGCTGAGCCGCTTCAGCGGCGCACTTCCGTCGCTGGATCTCCCGACTGACAGCGCGCGCCGCCGCCATCGCAGCTTCGCTTCGCAGCGCGAGGACCGCACGCTGGATGCTGCGCTGATCGCCGACATCAAACGCATGGGCGCCAAGCGTGGCGCGAGCTTTTACGCCACCCTGCTGACTGGCTTCAGCGCCCTGCTGCATCGCCTGACCGGCCAGGACGACGTCGTCGTCGGCATTCCGAGCGCGGGGCAAGCGGTCGATGGACAGCACAACCTCGTCGGCCATTGCGTCAATGTATTGCCATTGCGCACCGTGATCGACGCACAAGCTTCGTTCGCCACCGTGCTCAATCATTTGCGCAGCGATCTGCTCGATGCATTCGAGCATCGGCAGTACACGCTCGGCAGTTTGCTTGCACGCCTGGCGATGCCGCGCGACCCGGGCCGGTTGCCGCTGGTCAGCGTGCTGTTCAACCTCGATCAGGCGCTGGACGAACGCACGGTGTCGTTCCCTGGCCTGCGTTTCGAGTTTTCCGGCAACGCGCGTGCATTCGAGAATTTCGAGCTGTTCGTCAACGCGGTGCAAGTCGGCGACGGCCTGCGCCTGGAATGCCAATACAACAGCGACCTGTTCCGCGCCGAAACGATTCGCTGCTGGCTCGACGCCTACGAAACCCTGCTGCGCAACGCCGTCGCAACGCCTGAGACGGCCATGCAGGAACTCGGCCTGCTGTCGGAAGCTGCACAGCGCGACCTCGCAAGCTTGCAACCGGCAAGCACGCCGTATCCGGAGCAGCAACTCGCCCACGAATATTTCGAGCGGCAGGTTGACCGCGTTCCGCACAACGCGGCGGTACGCCATGGCGCAAGGCATTTGACCTATGCGCAATTGGAAGCTCGCGCCAACCAGCTCGCGCACGTGCTGCGCGATCGCGGTATCGGCCGCGGCAAGCTGGTGGGCATTGCGCTGGCGCGCAAGGTGGACATGCTGGCGACGGTGCTGGCCGTGCTCAAGACCGGTGCCGGGTATGTGCCACTCGATCCGACGTTTCCCGCCGACCGCCTGGCGTTCATGGCCGAGGATGCGGCCTTGGCGATGCTGATCGTCGACGACGCCGCGCCACCGGCCTTTGCATTTCCGTCAACGAAAGTGCTGTCGCTGACACGCGATGCCCATGCGATCGAATTGGCCTTTGCCACGCGCCTGCCGCGCGATGCGGCGGCGGCAACGCCCGACTCCGTGGCCTACGTGATCTTTACCTCCGGCTCTACCGGCCGACCCAAGGGCGTGCGTGTCCCGCATCGCACCACGTCGAACTTCCTCACCAGCATGCAAGGCGTGCCGGGCATCGCGGAAGACGATCGGCTGGTCGCCGTGACCACGCTGTCGTTCGACATCGCCTTTATGGAATTGATGCTGCCGTTGAGCGTCGGCGCCGAAGTCATCATTGCCGACCGTGACGACGTGCGCGATGGCGCGGCCTTGCGCAAGCTGGTGGAGCAAAGCGACGCGACCATGATGCAAGCGACGCCTTCCGGCTGGCGCATCCTGATCGAGGCTGGCTGGCAGGGGCGCGAGCGTTTTCGCGCGGTGTCCGGCGGCGAGCCGTTGGCGGTCGATCTGGCCGAAGCGCTGCTGCAGCGTTGCAGCGAAGTGTGGAACGGCTACGGACCGACCGAAACCACGGTCTATTCGACCTATTGGCGCGTTGAGCATCCGCGCTCCGGCATCTTTATCGGCCGTCCGGTCGCCAACACCCAGGTGCATATCCTCGACGAACACCGCGCGCCCTGCCCGTTGGGCGTGCCGGGCGAAATCTATATCGGCGGCGCCGGCGTCACGCTGGGCTATTTGAATCGCCCGGAACTGGACGCCGAACGCTTCCTGCCCGATCCGTTCGCCAACAGCAATGATGCGCGCATGTACCGCACTGGCGATCGCGGCCGCTGGTTGGCCAACGGCATGCTCGAACACCTTGGCCGCCTGGATTTCCAGGTGAAGGTGCGCGGCTATCGCATCGAACTGGGTGAAATCGAAGCCGTGCTGGCCGACGTGCCCGAGGTCGATCGCGCAGTGGTGATGGCACGCGAGGATCGTCCCGGCGACGTGCGCCTGGTGGCCTATGTGGTGATGCGCGAGCAGCCTGGCTTCGATGAAGCGGCGTTGCGCGAGCCGCTCAAGCAGCGCCTGCCGGACTACATGCTGCCGCAGCACATCATTCCGCTCGATGCGATTCCGCTGCTGCCCAATGGCAAGACCAATCGCAAGGCGCTGCCCGCGCCGCAAATCCATTCGGTGGCCTCGGACACCGCACGCATCGCGCCGCGCGACGACGATGAGCGCCGTGTAGCGGCAGCGATGGAAAGCGTCTTGTCGTTGCCGGATCTCGATGTACGCGACGATTTCTTTGCCCTTGGCGGCCACTCCTTGCTGGCGGCGCAACTCACCGCACGGTTGAACCGCGAGTTCGGCATCACCCTGTCGTTTCGCACCCTGTTTGACGCGCCGACCATCGCCGAGCTCGCCAAGGCGATCCGTGCACAAGTCGCCAGCGGCACCGCGCCCGCCACGCAGCCGATTACGCGGCGCGCCGATCAAAGCCGTGCGCCGCTGTCCTTGATGCAGCAGCGCCTGTGGTCGCTGGAAGAACTGCAGCCCGGCCGCGTCACCTACAACGCGCCCTCCGCGCATCGCTTGCGCGGGCATCTGGACGAGACCGCATTCCAGCTTGCGTTGCAGGCCTTGATCCAGCGCCAGCCAATCCTGCGCACGGCGTTTCGCCGTGACGGCCACGAGGTGGCACAGATCGTCGTTCCCGATCTGGAAGTGCGCCTGTTTCCCGCCGAGGATCTTTCCGCGCTGCCGGAAAACGAGCGGGAATCCGCCTTGATGGCACGCCTGCAGGCGCTCACCGATACACCGTTCGATCTCACCCAGGCACCGCTGTTCAGCGCGCGCATGTTCCGCCTTGGCGACGACGATCATGTGTTCTTTTTCATGCCGCATCACATCATCTGGGATGGCTGGTCGTTCGACATCCTGTATGCGGAGCTGTCCGCGCTATACCGCGCCTTTATCTCGGATGCGCCATCGCCGCTGCCGCCCTTGCCAGTCAGCTACGGCGACTTCGCCGCCTGGCATACGCAATGGCTGGAGGGGCCGCAGTTCCAGACGCAGCTTGCCTTCTGGCGCGAGCGCCTGGCGCAGATGGCGGACATTCGGGCCCTGCCCACCGATCAACCACGGCGGCCAGGCATGTCCGGCATCGGCCGCACCGAATGGATCCGCGTGCCCAAGCAGGCGACGGATGCCATGCATGACGTCGCGCGCGCAGCGGACGCCACGCTCAACATGACCTTGCTTGCGCTCTATTACGTGCTGCTCAGCGGCATGGCCGGCGAACGCGATCTGGTGGTCGGCACGCCGGTGCGTGCGCGCAACCAGACCGAAGTCGAATCGGTGATGGGTTATTTCAATAATCTCTTGCCGTTACACATCAATGTTGACGCGACGCTCTCGTTTATCGATTTCGTTCGTTACGTGAAATGCGCGGCGATCGAAAGCTTCGGCCATCCCGATGTGCCGCTCGAATACCTGCAGCGGGAATTGCGCGTAGGCGCCGGCAGTGGCGCGGTGCTCTACCAGGCGCTGTTTTCGTTCCAGGATGCGCGCCAGCGCGTCGTCGACTGGGGTGGGTTGGCGCACGAACAGATCCTGCTGTTCCAGAGCGGCGCTACCGAAGACCTGGGCCTGTGGTTCCTCGAAAGCAACCACGGCATGGTCGGTGGCGTCACCTACAACGCCGACATTCTGCAAGCCGAAACGGCACGCCTGCTGCGCGACCGTTATCTCGCGATGATGGCGCGCGTCAGCGAGGATCCCCGGCAACGCATCAGTTCGCTCACTGCCATCGGCGCGGCCGAGCTGGCGCAGGAGCAAACGTGGAACGAAACATCCCTGATCGTCACGTTACCGAACAGCGTGCCCGCCATGTTCGAGCGGCACGCCGATCGCACGCCGGATAAAACCGCGTTGACCTTCGGCAGCTGGGGCACGCGCTATGGCGATATCGAGCAACGCGCCAACCGCATCGCGCATTGCCTGCGCACACGCGGCGCGAGCAGCGGCACGGCCGTTGGATTGGCGGCAGAACCCGGCATCAATCGCTTGGCCGGTATGCTGGGCATTCTCAAGGCCGGCGGCGTGTGCGTGTTGCTCGATCCCACCGATCCGGCGGCACGCCTGAAAGAAATTATCGCGGATGCCTCCATCAGCTTGCTGGTAGGCGACAGTGCACTGGAAAGCACGCTGCAGTGGCCGCGTGCGCAAGCCTTGTGGTTCGATGCGGATACCGTCGAAATCATCGGCGCCGCCAGCGACCGCAGCCGCCTGGTGAGCGAGGGCATCGACGACCACGTCGCGATCATCGTCTACCTGCCCGGCGTGGATGGCCGACCGCGCGGCGCGGGCTTTACGCATCGCGCCATCGCCAATGTGCTGCAAGGCTTGCAGGCGTCGCTCGGCTTGTCGGCGGACGATCGCATCCTGGCGACCGCTTCGGCAGCGACGAGCGATGCCATTGTCGAAAACCTGTTGCCGATCGCGCTCGGCGGCGAATTGATTCTCGCCCACCAGCGCGAAGCACGCGACGGCGAGGCGCTGGTCGCGCTGGCACAGAACCATCAAGCCAGCGCGATGTTCGCGGCACCCGGCGCGTGGCAGGCAATGATCAGTGCCAACTGGACCGGCCGCATGGCGATGAAGGCCATTTGCATCGGCGGCCTGCCGACACCCGAATTGGCCGTAAAGCTGGCCGAACGCTGCGCCGGCATCTGGAATGTATCGGGCTGCGCCGACGCCGCACCGGCTGCCACTTGCGGCCGCATCGAGCGGCCGGCCGAAAGCCTGCACAGTGGCCAACCGCTCGGTAATACCGCGGTGTGGATTCTCGACGATCAACAGCAACCCTGCCCGATCGGCGCAATCGGCGAGATCCACATCGGCGGCGCATCGCTGAGCCAGCCATTCGGCAGGCGTGCGATGGCGCATGGCGATGGCGCCGTCATGGCTTCGGCGGCGGCGCAGGATATGCGCCTGCAACGCACGCATTGCCGTGGGCGCTGGCTGGTCAACGGCAACGTTCAAGAGATGGGCCGCACCGATCGCCGCGAGCGCATCCATGGCCGCGACGTCGACCTGGGGACGGTTGAAGCCGAACTGCTCAGCCAACCCGGCGTGATCCGCGCCGTCGCCATCGCGCGCATGAATCAGGTCGGCAGCATGCATATCGACGCCTATGTGGTTGCCGCGCCCGAGCACAGGCTTGACACCCAGCAACTGGTGGCGGCCCTGGCCGAGGCGTTGCCCGCGCATGAAGTGCCACAGCACCTGGTGCTGCTCGATGCCCTGCCCTTGATGGCCAATGGCGAGGTAGATATCGCCGCGCTGCAGTCACCGGCCGAAGCCGCCGCCGACGACGACATCGACGACGCCACGCAACCGAAGACCGCCAACGAGCAATTGCTGGCCGCTCTGTGGAAAGAATTGCTGGGCCTTGCTCGCGTGCGCACCAGCGACAACTTCTTCGATATCGGCGGCCATTCGCTGATGGCGGTGGACATGGCGGCGCGCGTGCAACGGCAGACCGGCATGTCGTTGCATCTGCTGGATATTGCCAATGGCACGCTGGGCACGCTGGCGGCGGGGTTCTCGGAAAGCGCACCCAGTACGCCGCCGCCCGCTAAAGCCGGCTCACTACTGGGGCGCTTGTTCGGGCGCCGCTGACATGAGCGCATCGGCACGGGGGAAAACCGATATGAAACATTCGGAACACTTGCTTGATGGTTGCGTGACAACGACAACCTGCCGCGAACCCGCCCCCTCACCTGTCTGCAGGGGATGGCCAGGGTGGGGTGCGAGCGAAGCGAGCGGCGCAGGCCAGACATTGCTGCAAGACCATGCCGCCGTAGATCCAATGCTCGTCATTCCAGCGAACGCCGGAATCCAGTTAAGTACGTCGTGCAAAGCACACAAACTCCTTATGCCGTGTGCTGCGCACATCATGTTTGACTGGATTCCGGCGTTCGCCGGAATGACGTCACCGCGAGATTTGAATGGCGATGACTTATCAAGCATCTGCATATTCACTCGCCACACTCACCATTAGGAACTCCGTCCATGCTGACTCAAGACGAAGGCAACGGCAGGGCATCGGGCATCCGCGGGCGCGTGGCGGAGCTGTGCTACAGCACCGGCGCATTGCATTCGCTGCAGCGCGTACGCTCGTGGTGGCAGCGGGACTTGCGCATCCTGGCTTATCACCGGGTGATGCCGCTGCCCGATCCGGCCACGTTCGATTTCGATCTGGAATTGATCAGCACCACGCCGGAGCGCTTTCGCGCGCAGATGCAGCACGTCAAGCAGCACTTCACGCCCGTCAGCCTGAGTGACGTTGCCGCCGCCTTGAAGAACGGCGACGCGCTGCCCCCCGATGCCGTGGCCATCACCTTCGACGACGGCTACGACGACAACTACCGCATCGCCTACCCCATCCTGCGCGAGCTGGACATTCCCGCGACGTTCTTCGTCTCCACCGGCCACATCGATATCGGCAAGCCGTTCGGCTACGACTGGCTGGTCCACATGATCCTGCTGACCCATGCACCACGCCTGGTGCTGCCGGAAATCGGCATGGACGTGCCGATGCCGCATGACCGCAACCTGCGGCGCTCGCTGGCAGGCACGGTCCTGAAGACCATGAAAAGCATCGACGCGATGAAGCAGGAAGCGATGATCGAGCGACTGGAACAGGAGTGGCGCATGACCAGCAACGTGCGCCCGGACGATTGCCGACCGATGACCTGGGACCAGGTGCGCGAGATGCACGCCGCCGGTTTCGACATCGGCTCGCACGGCGTATATCACCGCATGCTGGCCAAGCTTTCGGGCGGACTGATGGCGGATGAAGTACGCCAATCCAAGGCCACGTTGGATCGCGAGCTTGGCGTTCCCGCCACCTTGATGTCCTACCCGGTCGGCGGCGATCGCGCGTTCGACGAGGGCGTGATGAACGCCACGCGCGATGCGGGCTTTGATTTGGCCGTCTGCTACATCTGCGGCACCAATCCACGCCCGGCGTCCAATCGCTACGCCCTGTTCCGCCTGCCGGTCGAACGCATGATGGGTCCGGGCTGGTTTGCCGCGATGCTGGCCTTGCCAAGCCTGGTCAGCTATCCAACCGCCCACCACGAGCCAGCGCGCGAGCAGGTGCACGCCTGATGTTTCCGCTGATCCTGCTCTATCTGGTGTTGACGATCATCCGCCCGCAGGAATACATGGCGGCGTTTACCGGCGTGCCGATTCTGCCGGTGGTGCTGGTTGCCGCCTTCTTGTGCTGGCTGGCGTCGAACGCCAAGACGTTTGCAGCACCGCAATTCATCATCCTGCCCGTCTTTCTGCTGGTGCTGATGATCTCGGTGGTGGTCAACGGCTGGGTCGGTGGCGCGCTGGATCAGTTCGAGAAATTCGGGCCGATCGCCATTGCCTTCTTCGTGTTTGCGGCGGCATGCCATACGCAGCAGCGCGTAACCATGGCCATGGCCGTCTTCGTGTTGTGTTCGGTGGTGCTGGCCGTGCACGGCATTCAACAGGCAAAGGACGGCGTGGGCTGGACCGGCGTGCCGATTTCCGAAGATGGGCGCATTCAATACGTCGGCATTTTCAATGATCCGAACGACCTTGGACTGCTGTTTGCCACCGCCATTCCCATGTCGGTGTATCTGAGCACGCTGCGAGGATTGATGCTGCGCCTGTTCTGGCTGGCCTGCGGCGGGTTGTTGTTCTACGGCACCTATCTCACAAACTCGCGCGGCGCGCTGCTTGCCGTGCTGATTGTGGCGGGTGTGTATGTCTGGTATCGGCGCGGCTTCATTACCGCGGGCACGCTGGGCGTGGTCGGCCTGGCCTGCATGAAGCTGCTGTCCTCGCGCATGCAGGAACTGGACCCGGATGAGGAATCGGCATCCGGCCGCGTGAATGCGTGGTACGAAGGCCTGCACATGTTTCTGTCGCACCCGGTATTCGGCGTCGGCGCGGGCAATTTCACCGAGTACAACGATCTGACCGCGCACAACTCGTTCGTGCTGGTGTTGGCCGAGACCGGGTTTGTCGGTTATCTGCTGTGGCTGGCCTTTGTCGGCTACGGCTTCTGGATGATGCTGACGGTGCTGCGCCACAAGCCTGCTGGCCTCGACGATCCGGCGCGCGCCAAGGCGTGGCAGGGCGAACAACGCATGGCGCTGACTTTGTTGCTGTCGCTGTTCGGCCTGTTTTCGGCCGCCTTTTTCTTGAGCCGCAGCTATACCGTGGTGATGTATCTGCTGTCGGCGATGGTAGTGGGCTATTACGTCAGCGCGCGGCAACGCTTTCCCGGCCTGCGGCTGTTTACGCTGGGGAGCAATGCGTGGTTCTGGTTATCGGCGTCTGCTGGGAGCATCGCGGGTTTCTTTGTGCTGGTTGCTGTGTTGTTGCGTGTGGGCTCATGAATAGGCGGCCATTTACGTTGCGACGCGACGATGCACGCCCTCTCCCCTTCGGGGAGAGGGCTGGGGCGAGGGGCGGTGCGGAGCAAGCAGCTCATCACTGCGTCCGTCACATAACGACGGATGGCTACCTGCCGGTATCGGTATCTCGCTCCGCCAGGCCCCTCACCCCAACCCTCCCCCCGGAGGGGAGAGGGGGCCGTATATCGCATAGCCGGACACAACGCAGGAAGCGTGCAGCATGAGCGCCCTCTACGAAGCCGCCTTCCGGCGCATCCTGTTCCCCGCCTACGAAACCGGCCTGCGCCGCCGTCGCACACTGGCTTATCTCGACGCTTATCGGCGCGATCAGTGGCTGGCGCCGGAACAGCTCGCAGCCTTGCAATGGGCGCGGCTGCAGCGCTTGCTCGAGCACTGCTATCGCGACGTGCCCTACTACCGCAAGCAATGGCGCGAACTTGGCATCACGCCCAACGACATCCGCAATCTGGACGACTATGCCCGCCTGCCGCTCCTGACCAAGACCGACATCCGCGAGCATGCCGACGAACTCAAGGCCGACTCGTGGCGCGATCGCCTGCTGTACAAGGCGACCGGCGGCTCCACCGGCGAGCCGATGCGCTTCGGTTTTACGCGCGAAAGCAACGATCGCCGCACCGCCGTGATGTGGCGCGGCTACGAATGGGCCGGCTCGCGCATGGGGCGCCGCACGTTGTTTTTGTGGGGCGGACCGGTGGGCGATCCCACGCGCGCGCACCAGCTCAAGGATCGTCTCTACAACACCGTCTTCGCACGCCGCGTGCTCAACAGCTTCAAGATGACGGAAGCGAACATGGCCGAGTACGCCGATGCCATCGACCGCTATCGGCCGGACATCATCGTCGCCTATGTCGGGCCGCTGGTGCAGTTGGCGGAATGGTTGAACGCGTGCGGCCGCACGATCTGGCGTCCGCAAGCGATCATCGGCGGGGCCGAAGCAATGCATGGTTTCCAGCGCGAGGCGATCGAGCAGGCCTTCATGGCGCCGGCGTTCAATACCTATGGCTGCCGCGAGTTCATGCTGATTGCCGCCGAGTGCGAGCAGCGCCATGGCCTGCACGTCAACAGCGATCACCTGGTGGTGGAGCTGTGTGGTTCGCACGGCACCGCAAACGATGGCGATGGCCACACCGGCGACGTCGTCATCACCGATCTTTTCAATTACGGCATGCCGTTCGTGCGCTACGCCAATGGCGACATGGCGACGGCATCCGCGGAACGCTGCAGTTGCGGGCGCGGCTTGCCGCTGCTGGCACGGATTGAGGGCCGCATCCTGGATGCGATTCGCACGCCGGGCGGACACGTGCTGCCCGGCGAATTTTTTCCGCACATGCTCAAGGACGTACCCGGTTTGCAGCGCTTCCAACTGGTGCAGCGGCGACTCGATCGCCTCGATCTTTCCATCGTGCGTGGCGCGGGTTTTGACGACGCCTCGCTCGAATACATCCACCACGAAGTCGACAAGGTGCTCGGCGACAGCGTGCAGTTGCATTGCCACTTTGTCGACGAGATTCCGCTCACGCGCAGCGGAAAAATGCGGGTCACGGTCTCGGAGCTGGCGCCGTGAACATCACTCATTTCGTCGAAAGCCTGGATCGCGGCGGCCTGGAGCGCATGGTGCTGGAGCTGGTGAAATATCAGCATCGGCAAGGGCATCGTTGCCAGGTGGTGTGCTGGTATTCGGCCGGCTCGCTGGCGCATGAACTGGACGAACTGGGCATTGCGGTGCAGGTATGCGGCAAACGCCAGGGCTTGGATCTGACCGCGCTGGCACGCGCGCGCCGGATGGTGAGCACGCATGCCACCGAGGTGCTGCATACGCATAATGCGGTCGCGCATTACCAGGCCGTGCTGGCCACGTGCGGCCTGCCGATGCGGCGGGTGATCAACACGCGCCACGGCATGGGCGTCAACCGCCGTGCGCGGCGGCGCGAGTGGCTGTATCGGCGTGCGTTGATGCGCACCGATACCGTGGCCACCGTGTGCGAAGCGGCGCGCAGCGATGCAATCCGGCGCGGCATCATTCCCTCGGCCAAGGCGTGCGTGGTGCCCAATGGCATCCGCGTGGATGCATTTGATACTGCATCGCCATCGACGCATGGCCGTGTCGCGCGATGGCTGAACCTGCCCGAGCACACGCGCATCATCGGCACGGTCGGGCGCCTGAACTGGACCAAGGATCAGCTCGGCCTTATCCGTGCCTTCAAGCGCGTGCACGAACAGCATGCCGATACTGCCCTGGTCTTGATCGGCGACGGCGAACTGCGCGCTTCCCTGCAACAGAGCGCCATCGACGAAGGCGTCGTCGATAGCGTGCATTTCCTCGGCGATCGCAGCGACGTGCGCGAATGGCTGCAAGGCCTGGACCTGTTCGTGCTGTCCTCGCTGAGCGAGGGCTATTCGATGGCCTTGCTGGAAGCGAGCGCCGTCGCGTTGCCCATCATCGCCACCAACGTCGGCGGCAATGGCGAGATCGTGCGTGACGGCATCACCGGCACTCTGGTGGCAGCGGGAGATCCATCGGCGCTGGCCGACGCGATGCTCGCGCTCTTGCGCAATCCGCAGCAGGCGCGGGCCTTGGGCCACGCAGCGCGCACATGGGTCGAACGCTACGGCTCGCTGGAAACGATGGCGATGCGTTACGCCCAACTTTACGACGGCTCAAAACTTGACCAAGGCTCTAGGGACGGCCACCTCGCATGAAAGTGTTGATCCTCACCAATTTGTTTCCCACCCCCTGGGATCCGCTGCGCGGCGCCTTCAATCGCCAGCAGTTCGAACGCCTCGGCCAGCTGCATGAGGTGGACGTCATCACGGCGATCGACTTTCGCGAACGGCTCCACGATCGCCGTGGCGAAGTGAATGCCCAGCATCTGCGCTCCGACTATTTCACCTTCGTGTTTCCGCCTCGCATCGGCCGTTCGCTGCATGCGATCTGCTGGCTTTTGTGCTTGCTGTGGCAACGCGGTCGCCAGATACGGCGTGCCCATTACGATTGCATGCTGGTCAGCTGGGCCTATCCCGATGGGGCCGCCGTGGGTTGGCTGGCGCGCTTGCTGCGCATTCCCTATGTGGTGAAGGTGCATGGCAGCGATCTCAACGTGCAGGCCAATAACCTGTTGCAGCGCCCGCAGATTCGCTCGGCATTGAAGGGCGCGGCGGGCGTGGTGGCGGTAAGCAAGGCCTTGGCGACCAAGGCGGTCGGCCTGGGCACGCAACCCTCTCACGTGCACGTGCTTTACAACGGCGTCGACACGTCCATCTTTCATCACGAAACGCGCGCCGAATCGCGGGCCAGGCTCGGGCTTTCCACGTATTCGCCGCTGCTGTTGTTCGTCGGCAACTTGAAGCCATCCAAAGGTTGCCTCGATCTGCTTGAAGCCTTTCCGGCGCTACTCGCCGCGCAACCCCTGGCGCGTTTGATCTATGTCGGCACCGGTGCGGCCCGCGCCGCATTGATTGAACGCGCCAAGGCACTCGGTTGCCTCGATCACGTCGAAATCGCCGGCGCCGTAGCGCATGACGAACTGGGCGACTGGTTTCGTTCCGCCGACCTGCTGTGCCTGCCCAGCCATAACGAAGGCGTGCCGAATGTCGTGCTTGAAGCGATGGCATGCGGCACGCCCATCGTCGCCAGCCACGTCGGCGGCATTCCGGAAGTGGTGCCCCATTACGCCGGCATCCTGGTGCCACCCCGCGCGCGGCAAGCGCTATCCGCCGCGCTGATCGAAGCCAGCGCGCGGCGCTGGAACCACAAGCGCATCGCCATGCATGCACGCGGTTTTCGCTGGGAGGACAACATCCGCCAACTGGATGCCATCTTGCACGCCGCCGTCGAATCCTCCGCCACCGCCGGTGTGTCCGCATGAATATGAGACCGAGAAAACATCAGTGGCTGGGCCTGCTGCCGGATGCATTGGTGCAGACCAAGGGTTCGTCCCACGCCAATATCCGCTACCTCACTTTCGATGACGGTCCCGATCCCATCTATACACCGCCATTGCTGGACCTGCTCGCCGAGCACGGCGTGAAAGCGAGTTTTTTCCTGGTCGGCCAGAAGATCGAGCGTCACCCCAGGCTGGTGGAGCGCATCGTCGCCGAAGGGCACATGGTGGGCAATCATTCCTATAGCCATTGGTCGTTCAAGCGCATGACGACGCGCAAGAAGCTCGACGAGATCAACAGCACCGATGCCTTGTTGAGCGCCTTCGACGGACGCGCGCACCATCGCATGCGGCCACCGCATGGCTACATCGGCGCGGATCTGCTGTGCTACTTCGCCGTGCAACGACGCACCTTTGTCTATTGGTCGTACGACAGCCTCGATTACCAGGACCGGCCCAACCGCGTGATGGTCGACCGGCTGCGCGCGGATCCACCCTCCCCTGGCGACATCGTGCTGATGCACGACGACAGCGATCGCGCCCGCGACGCGCTCACGGTGATGCTGCCGGAATGGCTGTCCGACGGACATGCTTTTCACGCGCTGCCGCAGGAGGCGCGATGAATATCCTGTACCACCATCGCACCCGCGGTCGTCACGTCGAAGGCGTGCATATTCGCGGCATCGTGCATGCGTTGCGCGCGCTGGGACACACGGTGTCGATCCTGTCGTTTCCCGGCGCCGATCCCGAACACGAATCGACCACGCAGGGCAATTCGAAGCGTAGCCACATCGCTGCCGCCATCACACGCCTGCCGGGCGTATTGTTCGAATGCCTTGAGCTTGCCTACAACCTCGTCACGCTTTTTCGCGTGAGTGCGGCGATCCGCCGGCAACGCCCGCAGCTGATCTACGAACGCTATTCGCTGTTTCTGTGCGCGACGGTGTGGCTGGCGCGGCGGCGCGGTATTCCATTGGTATTGGAGATCAACGATTCGGCCCTGGTCGAACGCGTGCGGCCGTTGCGCCTGAAAAGCCTGGCGCGGCGTATTGAGAAATGGTGCCTGCATAACTGCACTGGACTCGTCTTCATATCGAACTATTTCCGCGACCAGGCGCAAGCGGCCTACGGCCCGATGGCGCCATCGGTGGTGTCGCCCAATGCGGTCGATCTGTCCCGCTTCGATCCTTCGCGTTTCGATGCCGCCAGGTTGCGCACCGAACGCGGGCTGGATGGCCGCATCGTCTGCGGGCATATCGGTGTCTTTGCGCATTGGCATGGCGTGGATGCGTTTGTCGAAGCCATTGCCGCGCGCCTGCACGAAGCCCCGCAACTGGCGCTGGTGTTTGTCGGCGATGGGAAGACCTTGCCGGCGGTGCGTGCACTCGTCGTCGAACGTGGCCTATCCGACCGCGTGCTGCTGCCCGGCCGCGTGGCGCACGAGGACATCGCCAGCTGGATCGCCTGCATGGACTACGCGGTGCTACCCAACTCCAATCATTACGGCTCACCGATGAAACTGTTCGAGCTGATGGGCATGGGCGTCGCGGTGGTCGCACCCGATTACGCGCCGGTGGCCGAGGTGATCAGCGATGGCGCGACCGGCTGGCTGTTTCCGCACGGCGAGATCGATGCATGCGTGCAACGCGTGCTGGACCTGGCCACGCAAGGCGACGAACACCGGCGCGTGGGCGGTGCCGCGCACCGCTATATCCAGCGCGAGCGCCAATGGCGCAACAACGCCGAACAACTGCTTACCCTGATGCCCGGCAGCCGCGCCGTGATCAGCGAACACAGCATGCTTGAAGGAGCACACTGATGTGGACGATCGCGCTGTGGCTTGCACTTGCGACGCTGCTGACGCTGGCAGTCGCCGTCACCCTGGCGATACGCGCGCGCCAGATGCAGATCTGGCTCGGCAGCTATATCCGGCGCCGGCGGCCGCGCGTGACCGGCAAACCGATCCACGTGATGTTCTGCTTCGTCGATCACTTTGAACCGGCCTGGGGCAAGGCCGACCTGCCCACGCAACGCGCCCGCGTGGATCGCTGGTGCCGCGATTACCGCAAGCTGGCCAGCGTGCATCGGGACGCCGATGGCCGGCCGCCGCAGCACAGCTTCTTCTACCCGGAAGAGGAATATCTCGAGGAACACCTGCAAAAGCTGGCCGCTTTGTGTGCGGATGGCTATGGCGAAATCGAAGTGCATCTGCATCACGACAACGACACGCCCGACAACTTCCGCGCCACCATCGACCGTTTCAACCGGGTGCTGCACGAACGGCACAACGCCTTGCCGCGCGACCCCAAGACCGGCCAATTGCGCTTCGGATTCATCCACGGCAACTGGTGCCTGGACAACTCGCGCGCGGACGGCCGCTGGTGCGGCATCAACAACGAATTGATCCTGCTGCGCGAACTGGGTTGCTACGCCGACTTCACCCTGCCCTCCGCGCCCAGCGAAACGCAGACGCGGATGATCAACTCGATCTACTACGCAACGGACGATCCCGCGCGGCCCAAGTCGCACGACTCGGGCGAGCCGGTCCATGTCGGCGGCAAGCCCAATGGCGATCTGATGATCGTGCAGGGGCCGTTGGGATTGAACTGGCGCAGCCGGCGCTTCGGCATCGTGCCGCGCATCGAGAACGCGGATGTTCGCCACGCCTGCCCGCCGACGCCGGATCGGATTGATGCATGGATCAACACCGGCGTGCACGTGGAAGGCCGACCCGAATGGGTGTTCGTCAAGATCCACACGCACGGCACGCAGGAGCGCGACATGGACACGCTGCTTGGCGACGCCACCGATCGCATGCACCGCTATCTGGAAGACACCTACAACGACGGCAAGCATTACGTATTGCATTACGTCACCGCGCGCGAGGTCTACAACATCATCAAGGCGGCCGAAGCAGGGTTGACCGGCAATCCGCATGGCTACCGCGACTACGAACTGCCTCCACCCGGCGTGCGCATCGATAACGAAGTGCAACGCGACATGGCCGTATGAGCAACGATCTCGTCAGCGTGATCATGCCGGTCTACAACGCCGAGGCGTGGCTGCGGCGCGCGATCGATTCGGTGCTTGCGCAGCATCACGATCGGCTGGAATTGCTGGCCGTGGATGACGGCTCCAGCGATCGCTCCCCGGAGATGCTCCAAACCTATGCAGCCGCCGACGCGCGGGTGCGCGTCTTGCGGCAACCCTGCAATGGCGGCGTTGCTGCCGCCCGCAACGCCGGCATCGCCGCCGCGCGTGGCGGCTACATTGCCTTCCTCGACGCGGATGATTGGTGGCATCCGGCCAAGCTGGAACGTCAATTGGCCAGCATGCGCAAAAGTGGTGCCTTGATCAGTTATGCCGCGTACTGGCGTGTCGCCGAAGACGGCCGCCTGTTGAGCCAGGTGACGCCGCCGCCACAGGTGAACTGGCAGGACATGCTTGCCAGCAACTTCATCGGCAACCTTACCGGCATGTACGCGCGAAGCCTCGGCGACGTGCCGTTTCAGCGCATCGGCCATGAGGATTACGTGTTCTGGCTGGAACAGGTGCGGCGTGCCGGCCGCGCCGTACGCGTGGAATCGCCCGAACCGCTGGCCTGGTACCTGGTGCGCGAGCGATCGCTATCGGCCAACAAGCTACGAGCAGCGTCGTGGCAGTGGGCGATTTATCGCAGCGT
>NZ_DATEJY010000163.1:0-5815 GCF_035277725.1 Dyella sp.
TTACCAATCCCACATTGTGCCGTCTTCCAGCCGCGCCACCGGCAACTGTTTAGGCGAATACGGAAACCGCGCCGCCAGCTTTTCATCGATGTCCACGCCATGCCCCGGCGTTTCACCGCAATGCAGTCGCCCGTTGCGGAAGACGTAATCGTGCGGAAACACCTCGTTGGTCTCGTCGGTGTGGAACATGTATTCCTGGATGCCGAAGTTCGGCACCCATGTATCGAAATGCAGCGCCGCGCCCATGCACACCGGCGACAAGTCGGTGGCGCCATGGAAGCCCGTGCGCACCTGATGCAGCGCTGCAAAATCCGCCAGGCGACGCAGATGCGTAATGCCGCCGCCGTGCACGATGGTAGTGCGGATGTAATCGATCAGCTGGTTCTCGATCAGGTGCTTGCAATCCCAGATCGAATTGAACACCTCGCCCACCGCCAGCGGCGTGGTGGAGTGCTGCCGAATCAGTTCGAACGATTTCTGGTTTTCCGCCGGCGTGGCGTCTTCCAGCCAGAACAGGCGATACGGCTCCACGCTGCGTGCAAGCCGCGCCGCTTCGATCGGCGAGAGGCGATGATGCACGTCGTGCAGCAGATGCACATCGTTGCCGTGATCGGCGCGCACACGCTCGAACAGCTGCGGCACGATATCCAGGTACTGCGGTGTCGACCACACGGTTTCCAGCGGGAGCTCGCTTTCCGCCGGCTCATAGGCTTTGCCGCTGGAAATGCCATAGGCCTTCTTGACGCCCGGCACGCCGCATTGCGCGCGCACGGCAAGAAAACCCTGTTCGATAAAGCGGCCGACCGCGTCACTGGCTTCGGCAATGTCGCGTCCGTTGGCATGGCCGTACACCAAGGCGCCTTCGCGCGAACGTCCGCCGAGCAATTGATAGATCGGCATGCCGGCAAGCTTGCCGAGGATGTCCCACAGCGCCACGTCCACGGCGGCAATGGCGGTCATGGTGACCGGCCCGCGCCGCCAGTACGCACCGCGATAGAGGAATTGCCAGATGTCCTCGATACGGCCGGCATCGCGGCCGATCAGGTTCGGCACCACGTGATCCTGCAGATACGAGGCCACTGCCAGCTCGCGCCCGTTGAGCGTGGCATCGCCCAGGCCGGTGATGCCCGAACGTGTTTCGATCTTCAGCGTGACGAAGTTGCGGCCAGGGCAGGTGACGATGACGCGCGCATCGACGATTTCACGATCGCGGTGGGAGCCGTGTGAGGTGGTTTCAGAGGTTGCGTTCATGGCGGTATTCAATGGGTTGACGTGATGGTCAGCTGGAATGGACCGGCCGGCATGCCGGCCTGGTCGAACAAGGTGCAGATCGGACTGTCGGCCCAGCAGTAGCGCACGCGCGTGATGTTCTGTGCGGAGGCTTGCGCATGCAGTACGACCTGGTTGCCGCGAATGTCGGCCAGGGCGTAGTGACAGGAGCCGGGCTGGTCGCCGCACAATTCGAAGCCGATCGGGTTGTCGGCGCTGTAAGCAACGAGCTGGCCGGTGACGTCGTTGAAGGTGAGCATCACCGTGTCGCCATTTTGCTGTGCCGATGCCGGCGTGGGGCCGGAAGGCGGCAACGCTTCGCCATAGATCACGTGGCGTGCGGCACGCGCGAGGCGGCGTCCCAATTCCTGCTTGTTAGCCGGATGGATGTCGTAGCGCTCGCCGATATCCACGGATACGGCGAGGGCGGAGTGCGGATCTTCCGCCGCCACCACGCGCTGCGCTTCGCGCACGTCGGCCCAGCCGCTTTCACTCGGGTGCGTCGGCGACGGGCCATAGCTCGACAACTGCGCGATCAAGATCGGCAAGTTGGCGCCGAAACGTGTGCGCTCATCCGCGCGCCATGCTTCCAGCAGCTTGCGATAACTTGCAGCGTCGCCGGTATTGGATTCGCCCTGGTACCACAGCTCACCGCGGAGACCGTAGTGGCCAAGCGGCGCGATCATGCCGTTGTAGAGCGTGGTCAAGCCGGACGTCGATTGCCATGGCACGTTCGGCGGCGGCCCATAGGCTAGCGGTACCACTTTGTATTGCCAGGCATCAAGCGGCACGTTGGAGCCATCGCCCAAGTGCAAGACATGTTGCGATGCCGGTCCGTAGATGCCGCCATCGCGATAGGTGTTGAGCACGTTCACGGCAATCAGATTCTTGCCTACGTGCAGCACACCCGACGGTATCGCGTAGCCGCGCACATCACCGTTGCCATAACCGGTGCCGACCCAACGCCCGTTGACCCAGGTCTGGTCGATTTCGTTGGCGGTAAAGTTGAGTACGGCGTGCTGCGCGGCCTGTGCTTGGGTCAAGGTGACGGTGGTGCGATACCACAGCATGCCGGTGAAGTTGGCGAGTTCCGGTTTGCCCCAGTGCTGCCACGCACCCTTGTCGATGGGCGCGGCGAACCAGCCGTTATCGGTGACGTCGGCCGCGTTCCATGGCTCGTCGTTCTTCGCGATGCCGGGACGCGAACGCCACCATGCCTGCCACACACGGCTCCATTGCTGGCCGGCATGCGTCGGATCCTTGCGGTATTCGGCGAGCAGATCCAGCGACGTGTCATAACCGCCGACCTTGCGCAGTGCAGCCTCGCTCATCCATGGCTCGATGCGCGAGCCGCCCCACGCGGCAACGATCAAACCCATCGGCACGGGTACGTCTTTCTGCAGTTCGCGCGCGTAGAAATAGCAAGCAGCGGAGAATTCGGCCACGGTGTTGGGCGTCGTCTTCAACCAATGATCGGAAGCGGGGATGCTGTCCAGCGGTTTGACGCTGCTGATGTCGTCCACGGTCAGTACGCGGATGCGGTCGTTGGATGCATCCTGCACTTCGGCACGCGCATCCAGCGCCCGCTTCACCGGCAATTGCATGTTGGATTGGCCGGAACACAGCCATACGTCACCCACCCATACGTCATGGATGGTTTGCGTGTCGCCGCCGGCCGTGGTGACGGTGAGCGTGTAAGGTCCACCAGACGACTGTGCCGGTAGCGATGCGTGCCAGCGTCCATTGGCGTCGGCTTGCGCGTGAATATCTTGACCGGCAAACGAGAGGGTCACCGCTTCGCGGGGCTTGGCGTGCCCCCATATCGGATCGGCTTGGTCGCGTTGAAGAACGACGTGATCCTGGAACAAGGGATTCAACAGCGGCGCTTGCTCATCGGCAGCCTGCGCCGCCTGCACACCCACAAGCACCAGCAGCACGGCCATCGCGCCGCGACGTTTGATCTGCGACAACTTGCTCACCATGACGAGTGTCCCGGTACGTAATGGAATGACAGCGATTCGTAGTACGACAGCGGATGCGGCGGCGGTGCAAAGCCGGGCGGCAATGGCAGGCCGGAAACCTGCTGGAAATACGCGATGCAGGCATCGCGCCACCACTGCGCTTCGCGTTCCTGGATGGCGAGGAAGGTAGCGGCCTTGCGGTAGCGGTCGGCGTCGATATGGCCGTCCAGATGGCGCCATGTTTCGCGCATCTTTTTTACGTCATCCACACCCTGCGTGTAGTGCGCCACCAGTTCGTACCACAGCGTGTTGCCGGAGCGCATGCGGTACTCCCACGGCACATGGTGGAACCACAGCAGCACGGTTTCCGGCGTCTGTTTGACGTCGTTGAATTGCGCGGCGATCGGCGGTGCGTATTGATCCGCCGCATCGCTGCCGGTGCGCGTGCGATCGAAGCCGACCCCCAAGTGATCCGCGCGGTGGTAATAGGGCGGTTGCCAATCCGCACGCGCCAGGCTCTTGTCCCATGGCGCGGGACCATAGTGATGGCCGGGTCCCATCAAGTGCGCCAGGCCCAGCGGCGTCATGTAATCGACGGCAGCTTCCCGCGAACCCATCATCATGTCGACCACGGGTTTGACAAAGGCGATGTCGTTGCTGAAGGTCATGCGCACCCATTCTTCGGCGATGGCGCGCGCCGAGAGCGTGGGGTTCCAGGCGAGGCGGCCGAATACGTACCAGTTGGCCTGGTTGAAATCGGAACCGCACCAATCGCGATCGGTACCGACGTTGGCGACACCGGCGATGCCGCTCAGTGCATGGCCGTCCAGAGTGCCGTCGATCACCTTCGCCACGGTGGAACCCTTGCCTTTTGCCATCGTGTCGGATGACAAAACTTCCTCGTACAACGGGCCGAGATAGACCAGGTGCGTGGCGAAGCCGAGGTACTCCTTGGTGATCTGGAACTCCATCATCAACGGCGTCTTCGGCATCGCACCGAACAAAGGACTGAACGGCTCGCGCGGCTGGAAATCGATCGGGCCGTTCTTTACCTGCAACAGCACGTTGGCGTGGAAGCGGCCGTCGAGCGGCTTGAATTCGCTATAAGCCTGCTTGGCGCGATCGTCAGCACTGTTCTGCGAATAGACAAACGCGCGCCACATCACTACGCCGCCGTGTGGCGCAAGCACGTCGGCAAACAAGTTCGCGCCATCCGCATGCGTGCGCTTGTAATCCTGCGGGCCGGGTTGGCCTTCGGAATTGGCCTTGACCAGGAAGCCGCCGAAATCCGGAACAAGCTTGTAGATCTCGTCGGTCTTCTCGCGCCACCAGGTTTTCACAGCGGGATCGAGCGGATCGGCCGTCTTCAAGCCACCGATTTCGATCGGCGCACTGAAGCGCACGCTGAGATATACGCGGATGCCGTAAGGACGAAATACATCCGCCAGCGCCGCCACCTTCTTCAAGTACGCGGGCGTAAGGATCAGCGCATCGGCATTGACGTTGTTGAGCACCACGCCGTTGATGCCGATCGAGGCATTGGCGCGCGCGTAATCGGTGTAGCGCGGCGACGTCCAGTCCGGCAGTTTCCACCAATCCCAGATCGACGCACCGGCATAGCCACGCTCGACGCTGCCATTGAGGTTGTCCCAGTGATCAAGCACGCGCAGCTCGATGCGCGGCACCTCGGTGATATCCAGGTGATCGATGGATTGCTCGGTCTGCAGCAGGCGCAAGAAGTGGAAGCTGCCGTACAGCACGCCGAGATCGTCATTGCCGACGATGGCGGTCACGGGATGGCCATTGAGCGTGACGCTACGGATCACGTAGCCGTCTTTGCCGAGCTTGGACGTATCCAGGTGCAGTTGCGCGATAAGCGATGATGAAGCCGGCGTGCCGGCGACGATCGCGCCGTCGCGGGTCACGGCGTCCGACACTGGCGGGGCGGCGCCCAGCAAGCCGTTCAAGCCGCGCAGCAGTTCCGCACGGGCGGCTGCGCGCGTGGGTGTGGCGTCGTTGGCGATCAGTTGTGAGGCGTGGTTCTGGTCGCGTTGGATTTCCCCGGCGGGAAGCGCGTGATAGCGCAGCCACAGTTCATAGCCATCTTCGGCATGTGCTGGCGCCATGTGCAGCAGCGCACCGAGCATCAGTACCGCCACGGCGAGGGTTCGGAAAAATAGCCATAAGGCGGCTCGGCCATCCCGATTCAAGGAGGCCTTTATCGCCCGACGCGCCCAGTTCGTCATTCCAGCGAAAGCTGGAATCCAGTGCCTTCCCGCGCGAAAGTCGCTGGATTTCGCGCGCCTCAACGCCGAGCACATCCATGTGCTCTCCCCGCGTGCCAGCTTTCGCTGGAATGACGGTGGATAAGCTTCTGCGTGCGGAACGACTCCATCCCTTCCCGCTACTGTTATCGCTAACATATGCAAAAATGCGCTCATATTCGCTTTGAACCCACCGACGATTTCAACCGTGACCACGTTGCGTTGCTGACCGCGGCAGATTCGCCTGAAAGGAAACGACCTTGAAGAGGACAGACAAGAAATCGGTGCGCCGCAAAGGCGGCGCCGTCACCATCGATGAAG
>NZ_DATEJY010000164.1:0-12233 GCF_035277725.1 Dyella sp.
GGCGATCAGCATGACCCAGTCCTTCCGCCAAGTACTCCAGATACTTCTCGAAGCGGTTTGACACCGTCCTCATCGCATCTCACCCATGGCATCAAGTTATACACATATTACATTGATTTTTATGACACAGTAAGACTAGGGCGTGAATTTTTACCGAGCGTAGACAAAGCATTTCCTAAGATTCGCGACAGCTGCGCAAACCGCGGCGCGGGATGTTACACGGCACGGCGTGATGGCCGTATGCACGTTTTCATCATCGCTCGCAACGCAGCGGCGACGCGATCGACGCCCCGGCGCGGTACTTAAGGCAGCGATGCACTGGCGTTCTTGCAACGGCAATCAATCATGGGTGGTCGCGTGGACACATCGTTTCTCGATGGACCGGAACGGCAGCGGATGGCGACCCGGCCCATCTATCTCCACACCAGTCCTTTCGATCGCATTGCCGTCGACTTTTCGCCGCTGCAGACCCGCCGCGTTCATGCGCGCACCATTGATCCGGTATCGCTTGCCGATCTCTTGCGCAACGGCTTCGTCTACCCGCCGCACACCATCTACCGCGACGTAAAAAACGTGCAGACGGGCTTTACGCTGCAGCAAGGCGTGCAGGACGAGTTCCGCTTTCACTTCGCCTATCAGTCGGCACGCGCCACGTCGCGGCCGGCTTCCGGCGCCGTCAGCGACGAAGTGTTGCTGCGCACCTTCCATCAACTGCTGACCCAAGCCGTGCAACGTTGCGCGGCCGATATCCGTTCGCCATGGCTGTTGCAAAGCGGTGGCAAGGATTCCACGTCGCTCGCCATCGCCATCGCGGACACGCGCCCGGATACCACCTGCATCACGTATCTGGGCGGCAAGGAAGAGAACGAAGTCGACTCGGCGCGCTTCGTGGCACGCCGGCTTGGTCTGCGGCACGAGGCATGGGTGTGCGATCCGGGACGCGCCTACGATCGCTACCTGGCCATGGCGGCACGCATGCCCTTGCTGACGGCCGACTTTGCCACGCTCTCCTACGTGGACGTCGCCACCGAGATCGGCCTGCACGGCGGCGACGGCATTATCGACGCGCTGGGTGCGGATCCCTTCTTTGGCGTGCCGCTGCATTTGCGTGACCACCTGCTCTATTGGCTGGCTCGGAGTACGCGCGTTCCCGGCGCGTGGCTGAGGCATCCGCTCATACGCCGCAGCTTCAAGCTTTGCTTCGCGCTCGGCACTCTGCAGATGCATGGTTTCGAGCGCTATTTCCCCGGCTCGCGTTTCAGCGACAGCGAGGTGAATGCGCTACTGGGCGCGAACGTCTCCGGCGACTCGCGCAAGCGCATGGAAGCCTACCGCGACGACATGCAAGCCGCCGGCTCCGCCGAGGGCGTGCGGCGCATCGTGCTGGTGGTGATGGAAGCAGCAGGATTTGCCAAAGGCATGTACACCGCACCTGCCGCGGGCCTGAGCGTGGCTTATCCGTATTGCGACCAGCAACTGTGCGACTGGATTTTCCATAACGTTCCGGATGATCGCCTGATCGGCCGCGGCGGTGTCAATAAAGTGCTGGTCCGCCGCTATATCGCGCAGCGCTTCAACGCATTGCCGTATGTAAGGTCGAAAGGCTCATTCCGTTTCGATGTGCTGGGTTTGGCAAGGCAGCGCTTCGAGCAGGTGCATGCATTTGCGCGACAAGGGCAGGCATTGCTGCCGGGTGCGGCGAAGTGGCTGGAAGATCACCGGCATTGCCTGGACAACAAGTTCTTTGCCTCCAAGTTCTATTTGCTCGCGGTGACGTTGCCGTGGTTGCTCAGCCACCTGGATAACCCGGTGAATGCGGCGGCGGATGCGCCGCCGTCGGATGCGGATCGGGTGGATGAGTTGGTGCCGGTGTGAGTGCTGCCTTAAGGGCATTTCTATAAATCAACACATCCGTTTCTGAATGCCCGGGATGGCCATCTCCGCGTAGGTTGGGGTGCGAACCCCAACATAGCGTGATGATCGGCATGGCGACGTTGGGGTTCGCACCCCAACCTACGGTTCTGGATTCCAGCCGTTTGCCGCAATGGTCGAGAGGCCCGCTTCGCTTGAGAGCCATTTATAGAAGTGCCCTTAAGGTTCTCAATCGCCGGAAACTTTGCTCGTCATTCCGGCGAAAGCCGGAATCCAGTCAAAAATGACGTGCGCAGCACACGGCATAAAAGGTTTTCCTGGTTAGTGTCATGTCTCAGCCAGGCCGTTCGCTTCCTGTCTCGTCGCCCCGGCGAAGGCCGGGGCCCAGTGCCTTTCGCTTTAAAGTCGCTAGGCCCCGGCCTTCGCCGGGGCGACGAGTATTCTTGCAAAGTTTGCAGTACGTTCCAGTTGAGAGATGGCGCTAATCCGGAAAGGTTTTGAGTGCTTCGCACACGTATTCAAACTGGATTCCGGCTTTCGCCGGAATGACGAGCATTTGATTTACAGCACACCTGCTGTCGCAGGAGAAGAAGCATATCTGTAGCAAACAAAGGGCTTCCTACGCTTGGCAAATGTCGCTCGACATCTTCAAACCACGCCACTACTCCAGCGTAAACCCCACCTTTACCGTCACCTGCCAATGCGCCACCTTGCCGCCTTCCACATGCCCTCTCACGTTGGTTACCTCAAACCAGCGCATGTCGCGAACCGTCTTGGACGCCCGCTCGATGGCACAGCGGATGGCTTCGTCGCTGCTGGTCTTCGATGAACCGGTGAGTTCAATCGTCTTGTAAACATGATCGGACATGGCTCGGGCCTCCCTCGGTGGTGGGCAAGGTTTACTCCACTCCTCACCAAGCCGCGTGAACGAATCGTTGCGCCTTACGCGCCGTCCATGAATACGGGCAGCCCTTGTGCGTTCCAATGGAACGGTTTGATGTATGGCGCGCGGCGCGGCGTGCATTTCCAATCGGGGCCGCCGTTGGCGTGGAAGATGATCCAGTCCTGTCCATCGGCGGTCTTGAAGAATCCGTTGTGCCCGGGGGCGTAGATGCCCAGCCGCGCGGAGCTGGTCAACACGGGCGTGGGTGATTTGTGCCATGAAGCGGGATTGAGCAGATCGGCATCCGGAGCGGCCTGCAGCAAGCCGAGCGAATAGCCGTCCGACCAGCACGCACTGGCCGAATACGCCAGGAACAGGCTGCCTCGCGGCCCCTGGATGAATTCCGGCGCTTCGAGAATCTTGCGGCCGCCCTGCATCTCCCACGTATACGTTGGATGCGCGATATCCACCTGCAGCTCGCCCAGGCTCCATGGCGTGGTCATCGGCGCGATGATCAAGTCGCTATGGTCGCCAACATACGCCGAATAGACGAAATACCGCTTGCCGGCATGCTCGAACACGGTGCCGTCGATGCCGTTGAAATGCGTTTTCAGCGTGCCCTTGTCGATCCACTTGCCTTGCGTGGGATCGGGCGAATCGTTCTCCAATACAAACACGTGGCGATGGGCGTCATCGTCATGGGCTTTGTCGGCGCCGGTGACGTAGAGGTACCACTTGCCGTCGAGGTAATGCAGTTCCGGTGCCCAGATCGAGGCGGAATGCGGACCTTGCGGCGGCGCGCGCCAGACTACGATGGGTGCGGCATCGGCGAGATGCTTCATGTCCGTGGTCTTGCGCAGCGAAATATGGTCGCGCTCGGTGCTGGTGTAGTAGTAGACGCCGTTGCGCTGGGTGACCCATGGATCAGGACCGGATGGCAGCAAGGGGCCTTCAACGCGTTCGGTATTGGCTGTTGCGTATGCCTTCGTTTCAGGCGCCTGCGCATGGGCCACGCCGAGGGCGGCGAGCATGCCGGCGGCGAGCAGGGTTCTAATCATGGATAACTCACGCGAATGGCAACACAATCATATTGTATGACTATTATGTTGCCAACCGTAGGCTGGGATGAAAATCCCAGCTTCCCCGTGCATTCCGATGCTGGGATTTCATCCCAGCCTACGCAAGCCACGCGAGTACTACGGCATGAATTTCTTGAGCGCGTATTGCGCGGCTTCTTCAAATGATTTGACGACAACATTGATCTGCGGACCGGCCTCCGGCGGCGCCGGATCTTCCAGCAGATTGGGCAGTACAACCGCGACAATGGTGGCGTCGGCAAATCGTTGCCGCAGTTCCTGCGTCACCGCGTCGGCGCGTTCCCATTCCTCTGTTACGTCGCCAATCACCACTTGCATCATGGAGACCGCGTTGGGCGTGGCTTCCGGATGCGCCTCCTCCTGAAACTCTTCCACGTCCTTGATAGAAACGTGACGCGCATCGATGCGCAATTCGCGCAGCACGCGCGCCAGCACTTCGGTGAGCAAATCGTCTTCGCGCACGCCGGTGTCGATGCACAGCACGATCGATCCCGGCGCGACCGCCAGCGGTCCTTGCCAGCGCCCGCTGACGCTCTCGCGCTGCTTGCGCAAGTAATGGCCGATATTGTCGTCGTCGAGCACGGAGATGCGGTGACGCCAGCGCGGTTGCACCGGCGCTTCGCGGCCTAGCGTTTCGATAACCCGCACGACGGCGCTGCGCGCGCGGCGCAATTGCTCCGGATTGATCTCGCCTCGCCGCAAGTCCATTTGCGCCAGTTGGAATGCCGGCAACAACACGGCGTCGCAATACCTGGCAAACGATTTCTGGCGCAGGAATTCCCGCCCCGCAGCAATAATTTCGTGCGAGTCCCCGGAAAGCGCACGCTGGTAGAAACGTTGCGGCATGGTCAGCGCCGGTGTGTCGCCGAGCAAAATTTCAAGCAAGGTCAGCGAACGCACGTGCCTTCCTGCCACCACCAGGCAAAGCGTCAACGGCGTGGACAGCACCAGGCCCATCGGCCCCCACAACCAGCTCCAGAAAATTGCCGCCACCACCACCGCCAGCGGCGACAAACCGGTGGCGTGTCCATAAAGCTGCGGCTCCACCAACTGGCTGACGATGATTTCGACAGCGGCGAACAAACCGATCGTCAGCAGCATCAGCGACCAGCCCGGCGTAACCGCCGCTGCCAGCAAAGCCGCCAACAATGCCGCCAGCCACACACCCACATACGGCACGAAGCGCAGCACTGCGGTAAGCGTTCCCCACAACAAGGCATTGGGCAGCCCGATCGCCGCCAAGCCAATCCAGATTGCCAGGCCCACGCCGAAGTTGACCGAAAACTGCGACACGAAGAATCGCGACAAGCGCTGGCCGGCATCGTTGATCGCCACGGTGGTGGCGCGTAGATCGGTGCCGCCGATCACGCGGATAAACCGGTCACGCAGGGATTCGTATTCCAGCAGGATGAAAATCAGCACCACCAGCACGATGCCGGCTGTTTCCAACGGACTCCACAGCGAAGAAAGCACGCTTTTTATCGCGTCCCACGGACCGCCGGCCAGGGTCGGCAATTCAACCGGCGCAGCATATGCGGGCGTATTCGAAACCGGCGCCGCCTGCCCTGCTGCCTGGCTCTTGTTGCCCAAGGCATTGAACAATTGACCGGCCTCGCCACGCATGGCCTGCAAACGCCCAATGGTTGCCTGCTGCAACAGTTGCAGCTTGGCGCGAATCGTTTGCTCGTATTGCGGCAGGCTGCTGGCCAAATGCACGATCTGCGAACCGATCACCGTCATCAAGCCGGTGGCGATGAATGCCAGCAACAGCACCGCGATCAAGACGGCATACGCATGCCCCAATCCGATTCGCTGCAGCATGCGCACGAACGGCGCCATCAGCAGAGCCAGGATCATGGCGAGGATAACGGGCACCAGCACGTCCTTGCCGAAATACAGCAACGCCAGCACCACGCCCGTGGCAATGACGATCAAGGCGCGATGGCTTGCGCGCGAGATGGGTAGCGGCTCGGGAATGACGGGCATGGCAGCGCTGGGTTTCCTTGACGCCGTAGGGCGCGGGGCAACGATGGCATGCCTGGATGTGGCAGGCAATTGCGATGTGCAGGATGCAGGTTGGGTTAGGGCCTGTTTACACTATTTGCGTAGCCCGCGTTGCCCTTGAGTGGTCGTCAGGTGGTAGTGCGTGGCGCAGGCTTGGCTGGTTGCCAAGCCAAGCCGCGCGCTGCCGCATGACGGCCACTCAAGGGCAACCCGAAGGGCCGGGTCTGTTTGCCCGCCATCCAGCGTCATCACTCAGTCGTGGACCGACGTACACGCCTTCGTTCTTCCTTGGCTGGCGCGCAAACAGCTCCCGGCGCGGGCCACGCAAATAGTGTAAACAGGCCCTAGGCCACCGCAACCCAACGGACCGCTCCGAAAATGTCGGGCTACCTGCGCTAACCCAACCTGCAGTCCACCTCCGCCACGCCAAGCAGGCCGGCGAGCGGCACGTGCGCCGTGGTCTGCTGCGGGCTCACCGCAAGCCCTTGGTGACGCAGCATGTCGAGGAACATCTCAGCCAAGGGCATCACCATATGCTGCCCCCAGCAACGTTCGGATTTATGCCCGAAAGGAAGGTAACCAGGATGGCTATCGGGGTTGAGGCTGCCCCAGCGTTCCGGGATGAATTCATCCGGGTCATCCCACAGCGCCGGATCGCGATGACTGAGCAGCGGCAGCACCAGCACGTCGTCTTTTTCGCCGATGCGCGCATCCAGCGCGGGGTATTCGGGCGAAGCGTTGCGCAAGAGATTCCACGATGGCGGCAGCAGCCGCAGCGCCTCATAAAGAATGCTGCGATTGGACCAGTGGTCTTCGAACGGCGCGCCAAGCCAGAGCGCGTTGGCGATCAGCGTGGAGATGGTGAAGCAGACCGGCGCCGCCGTGCGCCGATAAAGCCCCATCGCATAGCGTCGATCGTGATAGCCCGACGCCTGCGCCACCGACGCCGCGATGGCGGACGCTTCCGGTTGCAGCTTTACCGGCAACAAGGCGCCCGTGCCGATCACTGCCCAGGTGAGTTTGGGCGTCAATTCCAAAATGCGGTTCATGAGAAAACGCAAACGGCGCGGATCGCTGCCGAGAATAAGATCGCGCAAATAGACATGCCCGACGTGCGGCCACGGACCGGACAAATCGACGCCGTCAGGGATAGGCTTCTTCAAGGCGGCGCGCACGTCGCGGCCGATCGCCTGCATCGATTTCAACGCATCCGGGCGAGGAATGGATCGTCCGTGCAAGGGCTTGAAGGTGGGACGCTCCCATTCCGTCGCCGGCCTTGCACTGAGAATCTGATCGGACAAAGCGGCGCCCGCCACACCGACCGTATCGTGATCCAAGCGAAAGACGTCTTCACCGCGATGCTCGCACAAGAGTTGTTGCAGCCTGGGTGCAAAGATAGTGGTGCGGGCACGGCGGCCGGAGATGCGCATGTCCATCGACGATCTCTTTAGTTCTGGATAAGGAATCCCGCGTCCGGCGAGTCGATGAATCCCCCGCCGGCGCGGGCTGCATCACCACCGCGCGCCTATGCGGAGCGCGGCTCGATCGCTCAGTACCAGATGTACCAGGCGTATTCCTTCAGGCTCTTCTCGCGGGCGAACAGGTTCTTGAGAGCAAAAAGCGTCTTCATGGTTAAGCACCTTTTCAAAGTGAATGACCCGATCGGGCCGAATCAAGCGTTAGTGCAATGCATGCGAGGCACGCAAGATCGCGCGCTTCCACGTGCCTCGCCTGGAAACGCTACGTGCCCGGCGGCAACGTTACGACGTCTTGCCGGGACATTGAGTTATCCAGCAAGGCCAATGGCCGATACTGTGAAGTGGTGGACAAGCATCCTCACGTCGTCTTGACGAAGTGATGCCATCGCCTGTCATTTGCGACCGTGGCGTGACACAGCTCTGGACATTTAGACATCCAAATGCGTGGCGAACAGAAGCGCCCACGCAGGCTGGGATGACAATCCCGGCGCAAGGAGAACCAACGAAGCTGGGATGGCATCCCAGCCTGCGCTTGCCCTCAAGGCGAAGTGGGCTTGTCCCCTGCCCCGCGCAGATTGGTGACCTTCCCCAGCAAGCCAAACCAGAACGGCGCGCCGAACAACGACGAAGATGCCGTGATGAGCCACCCGGGAATCATGTAAAGCACCGCGGCCATAGGCGGTGCATCGCTCCACCCGATCGGCAGCTGTTCCAGGTATGACAAGGCGTCGTGGGCGTCGGGCCCTGATCCCACCGCAGGCAGGTGGAACACGCCGGTGGCGGACATTTTCCACAGATGCGTCAACACCTGGCTGGCATCGATGTTGAAGAGAATCGCCACCAGCAAGGCCAGCACGAACGCCCAGAACTGGGCGTGCCGTTTATAGGCGCCAGAAATCCGCTCCATCGCGGAATCGAACCAGCGCGCGATCTCCGCCTCGAACAGCGCCACGCTGCCGGCAGCACGGTCATACATGCTGCAAAGGCAGGTGCGGATCTGGGGATCGGAAATGCTTTCCAGCACCGGGCGCAGGTCGGCAAACGCCACCTGCCCTTTCTGCAGGGAATCCACCATGGCGCGCGCGAAGTTCAGCGGCACGATGTACGACGGCGCCAGCTTCAAGGACAGGCCCGCGATACTGGTTGCACATCCGTTGCTGCGCGGATTGACCAGTGCATGGTTGTAGATATCCAGCACCAGGCCATGCCCATTCAAAAGCTGGTTGACGCCGTTCAACAACGTCCTGGCACGCAGCCGGAACACGGACGCCATGGCTTCCTGCAAGCTGCTGGCAATCAACGCGACCGAACCGAAGCACACGATCATGCCAATGGCGGCTTCAAGCACAATGCTACCGAACATGCATCACCTCTTGTGGATCCGCCGTGCTTCGCCATCGCTCCAGCGCGCCAGCAAGTCGTCGATCAGTGCCGCGCGTTGATGGTGAAGATAGAAATGGTCGCCTTCGAAGCTGCGGCAGGCAAAACCCGGCAAGGCCCAGCGTTCCCACGCGAGGATGCGCGAAGGCGTGGTGTGCGTATCGCCCGTGCCAGCGTATGCGGTAATCGGCAGCCGCAAGGTGCTGTCTTCCGGCACCACGTAGCTGTCGATCAGGTTGAAGTCCGCACGCAGCACCGACAGCACCATTTGCAAGTAGTCCGGATGGCCAAGGATTTCCTTGGGCGTGCCGCCGAAACTTTCCAGCATGCGCAGCAATTCGGCATCGCTGAGCGTGGCACGCGATTTTTCCCGCCGGCACAGCTGCGGTGCGGCACACGCCGATACGAACAGGCGTTGCGGCAGCGGCAGACGCCGCTCCTGCAGTTGCCGCGCCACTTCAAAACCGACCAGGCCGCCCAGGCTGTGGCCGAAGAAGGCGAACGGCAGGTCGAGCGGCAAGCTTTCGGCCAGCATCATGGCCAGCGTATCCAGCCGATAGAGCGGCGGTTCGGCGGCGCGTATTTCCCGCCCGGGAATCGCCGCTGCCCACACCTCTGTATACGGCGTCACGTGCTGGTGCCAATCCCGAAACAGCGAGGGACCACCGCCCGCATGATGAAAGCAGATGAGGCGACGGCGCGTGCCGGCACTCGCGCTGAAGCGCCGAAACCAGCGCCCCGCGTCAGCTGCATTCGCCCGCATGCTTACCGCCATCCCTTGTCCCCTTGGCATGCCCTGATGGGCCGCCGCACGTGCCATTCTGCATCAACTTCGATGGCCGGCAGAAGACGGGGGCGATGCCACGCGCTCATCTCGCCGCCGCGTGAAGACATTGTGAAATCAGCCTTGCGTGCAAAGATGCGTTCGCCGCAGGCGACGCCCCTTGTGATCGCGGCAACGGCTACCACCATGCGCACACCACCGCCAAAGGAAATCCCCATGACACAGAACGTCAACCGCCGCATCGTGCTGCAGGCACGTCCGCACGGCGAACCCACGCCCAGCGATTTTCGCCTCGAAAGCCAACCCGTTCCGCAACCGGCCGAGGGAGAGCTGCTGCTGCGCACGATCTACCTTTCGCTCGACCCCTATATGCGTGGCCGCATGAGCGACGCACCTTCTTACGCGCCGCCGGTGGAACTCGGCCAGGTGATGGTCGGCGGCACGGTGAGCCGCGTGGAAGCATCGCGCCATCCCGCGTTCAAGGTGGGCGATGTGGTGGTGGGCGCCAGCGGGTGGCAGGACTATGCGCTATCCGATGGCAGCGACATCAGCGCGATAGACAGCCGCATCAGCCGGCCCTCGCTGGCGCTCAGCGTGCTGGGCATGCCCGGTTTCACCGCGTATCACGGCTTGTTGCAGATCGGCCAGCCGAAGCAGGGCGAAACGGTGGTAGTGGCCTCCGCGACCGGTGCGGTCGGCTCCATCGTCGGCCAGATCGCCAAGCTCAAAGGCGCCCGCGCGATTGGCATTGCCGGCGGCACCGAGAAATGCCGCTACGCCGTCGAAACACTCGGCTTGGATGCATGCATCGACCATCGCGCGCCGGATTTTGCCGAGCAACTCGCCGCGGCAACGCCCAAGGGCATCGACGTGTACTTCGAAAACGTCGGCGGCGCTGTGTTCGATGCCGTGCTGCCGCTACTCAACATCGGCGCACGCGTACCGGTGTGCGGCCTGATTGCCCAGTACAACGCCACGCGCCTGCCTGACGGACCGAACCGCGTACCGCAGTTGATGGGGTTGATCCTGGCGCGGCGTTTGCGCGTGGAAGGCTTCATCATCCTCGATCACTACGCGACCGAATTTGCCGATTTCCTGCGCGACATGAGCGGATGGGTGGCGCAAGGCAAGGTGACGTTGCGCGAGGAATTCGTGGAAGGGCTTGAGCAGGCGCCGCAAGGCCTGACCGACTTGCTGGCAGGCAAGCATTTCGGAAAAGTTGTCGTGCAAGTGTAGGTTGGGGTGCGAACCCCAACACCCTGATGCCGTGAGAGACGAGCATGTTGGGGTTCGCACCCCAACCTACGGGTGATCGCGGCGCCACGCGCGCCATTGCTCCTTGGTCAACTCCCACATCTCCTGCTGCGTATAGGCGGGATCGACGAACCTGCCGGGCGCCACGCCGATAAACCGCGCGCCCGTTTTCAATTTGATCTTGCGCGAGGCCTCATTCCCCACCGCATTGGCAAACACCAATCGCTCCAAGCCCAATGCTTCGAACGCAAAATCATTCACGCAACTCACCGCTTCGGTCATATAGCCCCTGCCCCAGAACGCGCGGCCCAACCAGAACCCGCGGTTTTTCCGCTCACTGTGGCGACGCAAATCGATGGCGCCGATCACGCCGTCGACATCCTTGCGATGCAAGCCCCATATCCAGCGATCCTGTCCTTGCACCGGCACGATCACATCGCGGATGAAACTGCGCACACCATCCGCCGGATAAGGCCACGGTACGTCGGCCGACAAGTGCCGAATCACTTCGTAGTCGACGAAATGGCGTCCGTACGACTCGGCATCCGCTTCCGTGACGCCGCGGAGTATCAATCGTTCGGTAACGAGCGCCGGTGCCGGCATGCGATCAATGGTATTCCGTCTGGAAATTGGTGACCCTGCCACCGACGATGGTGATGATCTCGACCTTGTTGTCCTGCACGTACTGCCATTGCTCGCCGCGCGATACCTGGTCATCCGGCAGGCCACCATCGCGCCGATGCAGATAGTTGCGCACCGTCGGCGGCCCCATCAATTGCTGCACATAAGCGGCGCTGTCGCCGATCGTCAGCACCTTGTCACCCACGCGCAGCGACGTAGCGGCATGGACAGTCACACTGGCAAACAACAAACCCAGAAGCAGACGGCGACGCATGATGAACTCCCTTTTCGTTGTGGATGGGCGCGACGTGAGCAGCACATCGTGCTTCCTGACATGCAGCACTACGCCACGCCAACCCAACCTGTAAAAATCCGAAAACAGCGACTGTCAGTAGCGGCGATCCACCACGAAAACGGCGCGGCAGCCGCGATCCACCCAGATGCCGTCGCGCGACCAGTCCCAGCTGCGACCTTGCCGGCAATCCGCGCCGGAAAGCTGGTTGACCATGCGCACCTGATCGTCGCGCCGCAGGTCCACCGGACAGAACTGGCGGTTACCGCCGTGGCTTTCGCAGCGCACCTGCATCTGTTGCGGCGGACGGCCCCAACCTTGCCCTGGCCGGCCGTCATACGGCCGGCCGTACGCCGGCGCAAATTGGCCGCGACAGCCTTTATCCACCCAGATTCCGTAACGATCGAATCCCCATGTCTGGTCGCGTATGCAGCGCGTCTTGGACGACTGCTGCACCAGCACCGCGTCGCGCCAGGGCACCTGGCAACGCGCGAAACGGTTGTCATTGCTGGCGCAATACGCACCCTCCGGGCCTTGCTGCGCGCGTAGCGGCAATGTGGCAGTCAAC
>NZ_DATEJY010000165.1:0-5877 GCF_035277725.1 Dyella sp.
GGACGGGCAAGACGTTTCTCTCGGCCAGCTGATTCGCGAATGTGCTGTTGTTTGCTTTGAGCCTGGGTCCCACGCATTAATTGCTGGCAGCGCTGAAGAGCGTCGCCGCTTCCTCGATTGGGGGGTGTTCCACGTGGAACACGAGTTCCTGAGCACGTGGCGGCGTTATCAGCGGGCGCTTAAGCAGCGCAACAGCTTGCTGCGAGGAGGCGGTGTGCTCGATGAGGGTGTGATGGTTCCCTGGGAGCAGGAGCTTGGTCGAACTGGCCTGCTCATTGATCAGTGGCGCGGGGCCTACTTGGATGCTTTGCTGCCGTTTCTCAAAGAACAGGCAACGTTGCTCCTACCGGAATTGGGAACTATCGAGTTGCGGTATCGCCGAGGCTGGGCGGAGGATCAAGATCTAGGCGAGATATTGGCCTCCCAGCGCTTGAAGGATCAGGGCAGGGGGCACACCACATCAGGCGCGCATCGGGCCGATTGGGCAGTGTCTTTCCAGCATGCCCCGCAACGGGAACACCTATCTCGCGGTCAGGAGAAGCTCACGGCGTTAGTCTGCGTGCTTGCTCAGGCCTGGCTGGACGCTATGCACAGGGGGGAGTGGCCTATCGTGTGTCTGGATGATTTGGCGTCCGAACTGGACCAGGCGCACCAGGCCGCCGTCGTCGACAGCTTGCGGGGGACGCCGGCGCAAGTACTTATCTCCGGTACCGAACTCCCCGCCGTACTGGCGGCCCAGCCGATCCAGATGTTCCACGTGGAACAGGGTCGATTGACGCCCCTGTTATAATTGTTCGGTTGCATCCAGCCCGGCCACTCTGGCGCCACACCGGGCGGATTACTGGCGTCGGAACATGGTTACTGCATGAACGCATCTTACGATTCGAACAGCATCAAGGTACTCAAAGGCCTCGAAGCGGTGCGCAAGCGCCCAGGCATGTACATCGGCGATACCGATGACGGCACCGGCCTCCACCACATGGTGTTCGAAGTCGTCGATAACTCGATCGACGAAGCCTTGGCCGGTTATTGCGACCACGTCATCGTGACCATCCATGACGATGGCTCGGTCAGCGTGCAAGACAATGGCCGCGGCATTCCGGTCGATATGCATCCGGAAGAGGGTCGTTCCACCGCAGAAGTGGTGATGACGGTGCTGCACGCTGGCGGCAAGTTCGACGCGAACTCGTACAAGGTTTCGGGCGGCCTGCACGGTGTGGGCGTGTCGGTGGTGAATGCGCTCAGCGACCACCTTTGGCTGACCATCTATCGCGACGGCCATGAATACCACCAGGAATACAGGCTGGGCGAACCCCAGTATCCGGTAAAGCAAATCGGGCCCTCGGAACGGCGCGGCACCACGGTGCGCTTTCTGCCGAGCACGCAAACCTTCTCCAATATCGAATTCCACTACGAAATTCTCGCCAAACGCCTGCGCGAACTGGCCTTCCTCAACTCCGGCGTCAGCATTGATCTGCGCGACGAGCGTGGGGAAGGGCGCAACGACACCTTTGCCTACGAAGGCGGCATCAAATCGTTCGTGCAGCATCTGGCGCAGTTGAAGACCGCGCTACACCCCAACGTCATCAGCCTGACTGCACAGCAAGACGCGATCACGGTTGATCTCGCGATGCAGTGGACCGACTCCTACCAGGAGACGATGTTCTGCTTCACCAACAATATCCCGCAGCGTGATGGCGGTACCCATCTCACCGGTTTTCGCGCCGCGCTGACGCGTGCGATCCAGGCCTATATCGAGAAAGAGGGGTTGGCCAAGAACGCCAAGGTCACGCTGTCGGGTGACGACATGCGCGAAGGCCTGATTGCGGTGCTGTCGGTAAAGGTGCCGGACCCCAAGTTCTCCTCGCAGACCAAGGACAAGCTGGTTTCGTCCGAGGTGAAAACGGTGGTGGAGCAGGTGGTCTACGAGAAACTGGGCGATTTCCTGCTGGAGCATCCGAACGAAGCCAGGGCGATCGCCGTCAAGGTCGTCGACGCGGCGCGCGCCCGTGAAGCTGCCCGCAAAGCGCGCGAGATGACCCGCCGCAAGGGCGCGTTGGATATCGCCGGGCTGCCGGGCAAACTGGCCGATTGCCAGGAAAAGGATCCCTCGCTGTGCGAGCTGTTCCTGGTAGAGGGTGATTCCGCAGGCGGTTCGGCTAAGCAAGGTCGCAACCGCAAGACGCAGGCTGTGCTGCCGCTCAAAGGCAAGATTCTCAACGTCGAGAAAGCGCGCTTCGACAAGATGCTTTCCTCCGCTGAAGTCGGCACGCTGATCACGGCGTTGGGCACCGGCATCGGGAAGGAGGACTACAACCCCGACAAGCTGCGCTACCACCGCATCATCATCATGACCGACGCGGACGTGGACGGCTCCCACATCCGCACGTTGCTGCTCACGTTCTTCTACCGCCAGATGCCGGACCTGATTGAGCGCGGTCACGTCTACATCGGCCTGCCGCCGTTGTACAAGCTCAAGCAGGGCAAGCAGGAGCTGTATTTGAAGGACGATGCAGCACTCAACGCGTACTTGATTTCAAGCGCGGTCGACAACGCTGGACTGCATTACACCCCGGACGCGCCGCCCGTCAGTGGCGAAGCGCTGGAAAAACTGCTGCGCGATTACCAAGCCGCGCTGGATCAGATCGAACGCCTGGGTCACCGCTTTGACGCAAACGTGCTGACCGCAATGGTTGAGCATGAACCCATCCAGCCGGCCTATTGGGACGATGCCGCCACCATGCAAACCTGGCTGGATGGACTGGCCAAGAATCTCGCGTCCAGCGGCCTGGGCAAGCCCCGTTATCGCTTGGCGTTCCGGCCCGCTCATGGCGAACAACCCGCAGCGATCGAAGTTGTGCGCGACCAACATGGCATCAATCACACCTGGTTGTTGCCGCAGCCATTCTTCGCGGGTTCGGAATTCCGGCCCATTCTCTCCATCAGCCAGCAGCTGACCGGGCTGATCCAGGCAGAGGCCGTCGTCCGTCGCGGTAACGCCTCGCGCGGCGTCATCCGCTTCGCCGATGTGCGCAGCTGGTTGCTGGAAGAAGCAAAGAAGGGCCGCACCATCCAGCGCTTCAAGGGCCTGGGTGAAATGAATCCGGAGCAGTTGTGGGAAACCACGGTCAATCCGGAAACGCGGCGCATGCTGCAGGTTGGCATTGAGGACGCCATCGCCGCTGACCAAATGTTCTCGATGTTGATGGGCGAAGCGGTCGAGCCGCGTCGCGACTTCATTGAGGCCAATGCGTTGAAAGTTGCCAACCTCGACGTTTGATCTTCCGCACACGTGCCGCGACTTCTGCGGCACGTGTCAGCACCAACTGCTGCATTAGCGCATTAGTACATTCGCACAGCCATACACACGCCCGTCACGGCGTTCGTCTGATCCTGATCTGCACACTTGGGGCGGAATTGTGTCCGCAATGCGCCCCCGTATGGCGATAATGGGATAACCACTTGATTTTAAAGAAACTTTAATGCGGCATTGCAGCTTGTTATCGATAGCAAGGTCAGGTTAATCTCAGTGATCCCCCGCACAGCTCGTGCGTGAAATCCGACTCCTTTCATTTTGAGGAACGCTATGAAACACGCTTCCCTGAAGATGCTGGCCGGCGCTGCGCTTGCGCTGATGTTGGCGAGCACTCCGGCGCTAGCGAGCGACAACTCGTCAGGCGATCAGCAGAAGGCGGCTCCGCAATACCCCAATGCGACTCGCAAAGAACCCAAGCTGGATCTGACGGACAAGAAAGAACAGGAAGCGCTCAACAAAGGACTCGATGCCGCACAAGCAAACAACAAAGATCAGGCAACGCAGCTGCTGCAACCACTGATCGACAACAGCAAGAGCAAATATGTTCAAGCCATGGCACTGCAAGGCCTGGCTCGCGTCCACGCGATGAATAACGATCTGCCGGGTGCGATTGATCTGCTCAAGCGCTCGCTTGATAACGGCGTCATGCCGAACGATGCGTACTTTCAGCTCGAATACGAACTGGCCACGTTCTACGTGCTCAATCAGCAATACCAGCCGGCGATCGATCAAGTAGAAAAGTGGCGCGCCGAAGGCAAGAAGGAAACGCCCGAATCTTATGCACTGGAAGGCGAAGCCTATTACCGCCTGCAGAAGTATCCTGAAGCCATTACCGCCATCAAGAAAGCGCAGTCGATGACGGATAAACCGGATCCGCGTTGGAACCAGCTGTTGATGCTCGCTTACAACGATTCCGGTCAAAAAGACAAAGCAGCCGAGATTGCAAAGCAGGCTGCCGCTGCATCACCGACGGATCCCACCAGCTTCCATAACGCGCTGAGTCTGGACATCCAGATGCAGAAATACGATGACGCGTTGAAGCTGATGGAAGATGGCAGGTCGAAAGGTCTGCTCACCACAGAGAGCGACTACGTCACCCTCGCCAAGCTCTACATGAACAAGGCGCAGGATCAAAGCACGCAAGATCCAGGTCCGCTTACCGACAAAGCCGTGGAAGTGCTGCAGGAAGGCATCACCAAGGGCGTCGTAAAGCCGAGCGCAGATAACTATATGCTCATGGGCGATGCGCACATGATCGGCGGCGACGCGAACGCAGCGGCAGATGCTTATCAAAAAGCGATGCCACTCGCGAGCGACGGCGAGCCTGCTTACAAGGCAGGCGTTGCACTCGTGACACAGAACGAATTCAGCAAGGCCAAGCCGCTGTTGCAACAAGCCATCAGCAAAGGCGTGAAGCACAAAGGCAAAGCCTATATGGCGCTTGCCCAAGCGAACATTGGTCTAAAGGATAAGGCTGCTGCTGCCGAAGCAGTGCTGGAAGCCGAAAAGGATCCGGAAACCAAGGCTCAAGCGCAAAAGTGGCTGAAACAAGCCAACATTGGCGGTTGATAAAAAGCTACATGACGAAAGCGTTTAGCCGGCTAGATGGACGTCCAAAAAGATTGCCATCTTTTGCCTACACAAATGCTATACAAACGCCATGTGCTGTTGTACCGTTGGACTTTTCCCGCGTTGTCCAGTGGCAAATGTCACCCCTTTGGGAGCAGACTTTTGCCGCTGGATGCTGCGACCACAACATCCCGATTACTAGCTCCTGATTGAAAGCGACAGATGGCCTCAAGTAACGAAGCAACCGGCGCTAAGCCGTTCAGTTGGGGGCGCACATGGGCGCTGGCGGTAGCCATCGCGCTGCATGCGTTTGCTTTCCTGATACTGATCGCGCCGATGGCGCCTCCGAAAACGGCGGAAGTTCAGAAAGAAAAGATCGTGCAGGTGAACTTCATCGAACCACCGCCGCCACCTCCTCCTCCCCCGCCGCCGCCGCCGGAACCGCCGAAGCAGCCGCCGCCGAAGGTCATCAAGCAGGTGATCCCGCCGCCGAATCCGCCGCCGCCGGCACCGCCTCCGGCCGTGGAAGAACCGTCCAGCAATCCGGCTCCGTCGCCGCCGCCTGCGCCACCCGCGCCGCCGGCACCGCCTTCGGATATCAAGGCAGGCGTTGATCCCTCTTACAGGGACAAGCTGCAGCCGAAATATCCTCCGCAGGCTATCCGCCAGCGGCATGAAGGTACGGTCATCCTCGAGGTTATCGTTGGCACCGACGGCAGCCCGAAGAGTGTTACGGTCAAGCAAAGCAGTGGTTTCCGCGAGCTTGATCGTGCAGCGATGGAATCGGTCCAAAAGGTCCGGTTCAATGCTGAGATAAAGAACGGTAAGCCGGTCGAATCGACGGTAGACATCCCGATCACCTTCAACCTTAACCAGCTGTAATCCCAATTACAGTTACAGTTCACGCCTGACTTCTTAAGGGTAGCGTTTATGTTCCAACAAACTCCTCCGTCCGACGCCGCCGCTCCGGCACTGGGTGGCAACGCCAATGC
>NZ_DATEJY010000166.1:0-10719 GCF_035277725.1 Dyella sp.
GCTGCAAACCGGAAGTGAGATTGTCCAGATCGGAAAAACCGGTGGAGATGCCGGTGAGCTGGCCGCGGTTCTGGTAGCGCTCGTGCAACTGGCGGAAGGCGTCCTTTACCGCCTCGCGCATGGATACGGTGTCCTTCTTGCCGCGCGCGCCGGACTCGGCGATCTTGAACACGGCCTGCTCGGCGCGCTCCAGCACTTCGTGCACGGTCTTGCCTTCGGGGCGATAACCGTCTTCGGTGATCGCGGTGCCGGCGTCGATCAGCTGGCGCAGCACGGATTTCTCGCGCACGATCTCGGCGTAGGCGATGATGTTCGCCGCGCTCGGTGTCGTGTTCGCCAGTTCGACCAGATAGCTAGCGCCTCCTACCATTTCCGCCAAGCCATTGGCCTCGAACCAGTCGCCCAGCGTAATCGCATCGCAAGGCATGCCTTTGTTGGCAAGCTCGGTGATCGCTCGCCAGATCAGGCGGTGATCTTTGCGATAGAAGTCCACCTCGCCAAGTTTGTCGGCAACGCGATCCAGCGCATCGGCAGCGAGCATGAGTCCACCCAAAACCGCTTGCTCGGCGTCGATCGAGTGCGGCGGTACACGCAGGGCTTCGACGGCGTTATGGACGGATTTGCGTTCGGGGACGAAGGACATGGACATTCCCTGTAGCAAGGGGTACCCGCAAGGCCGTGTAGGCGGGCATAAGCTGCGAGCATACGCGGCGGCGTCTCACGGAACGAGATGGGAAGCTGTGGAAAACTTGTGGAAGTTTGGGGATAACTCGGGAACCGAACATCCGAGCAGCAAAAAAGGCACTCACGCTTACGCACAAGTGCCTTCTGAGCTGATCAAAAAGGCGTTTTTGGACGCCTCTACGCGATTGACGATTCCCGATTGACGATTTACGCCTTCTCAGGAACCACAACGACCTTGATCGTGTTCTGCACGTCGGCGTGCAGGCTGATTACCACGTCGAATTCGCCGATATGGCGGATCGGGCCTTCGCCCTGGATGACTTCACCCTTGTGGATGTCATGACCGGCGGCCTGCAGCGCATCGGCGATCTCGCGCGGACCGACCGAGCCATACAGCTTGCCTTCCGGGCTGGCGTTGGCGGCAATGGTCACCGTCACGTCGTTGAGCTTGGCCTGGCGCGCGCTGGCGTCGGACAGCAGCTTGTTGGCCTTGGCCTCGTATTCGGCGCGGCGGGCTTCGAAGGCGGCGAGATTTTCGGCGTTGACGCGCACGGCCTTGCCTTGCGGCAGCAGGTAGTTGCGGCCGTAGCCCGGCTTCACCTTGACCTTGTCGCCGAGGTTGCCGAGGTTGCGCACCTTCTCAAGAAGAATGAGTTCCATGATTGATTCCTAGATTCGTTAGCACCGGAGCGGCCCGATGCAGCCGTGGACGGTTGTCCGAAAGGAACTGCTGCCCTTTCGGGCAGCAGCGGGTAAAGCATTAAACGTCGTGGTTATCCGTGTACGGCAGCAGCGCCAGGAAGCGCGCGCGCTTGATGGCCGTGGCCAGCTGGCGCTGGTAGCGCGCCTTGGTGCCGGTGATGCGGCTGGGCACGATCTTGCCGTTTTCGGTGATGTACTGACGCAGCGTGTTGAGATCCTTGTAGTCGATCTCTTTGACTTTTTCGGCCGTGAAACGGCAGAACTTGCGGCGGCGGAAGAACTTGGACATGGGGGCTGGCTCCTGGATCAGTCTTCGAGATCGGCGTCGTCGCTATCAGCGCGACCCACGCGGCGGTCATCGCCTTCGGCGTCGTCGTCACGGCGGCGGGAGGACTTCGCGTCGTCCTTTTCCTTGCTCTTGAGGATGAAGGACTGCTCGGTATCGGCCTCGTCGCGCTTGATCACCAGGTGGCGCAGCACAGCGTCGTTGAAGCGGAAGCCCGACTCCAGCTCGTTCAGCACGCTCTGGCTCACTTCGATGTTGAGCATCACGTAGTGAGCCTTGGCCAGGTTCACGATCGGGTACGCCAGCTGGCGGCGGCCCCAGTCTTCCAGGCGGTGGATCTTGCCGCCGTCAGAGGCGATCAGCGCCTTGTAACGCTCGATCATCGCCGGAACCTGTTCGCTCTGGTCAGGATGGACCAGGAATACAACTTCGTAATGACGCAAGGTCATCGGGAAAACTCCTTAAGGATGCGACCCTTACGGGCCTCGCAGCCTCCCGCGGCATGCGGTGAGGCAAGGGCTGTCCAACGCCTGTTTGGCGTAGACAGAAGCGGAATTGTAAGCGGGGTGAACGAGCGGACGCAAGTCGCTGAATTAGCTGAGGCTATGCACAGCTCAGCCGACGGTGAAGCTTTCCCCGCATCCGCACTCGCCGGTGGCGTTGGGGTTGCGGAACACGAAGCTGGCGTTGAGCCCCTGGCGCTGGAAGTCGATCTCGGTGCCTTCCACCAGCGGCAGGCTCTTGGCATCGACAATCACCGGCACGCCATCGATCTCGAAAGCCTGGTCGTCCTCACCCACTTGCTGGGCCAGATCCACCACATAGGCAAAGCCCGAACAGCCGGTGCGCTTCACACCGAAACGGACGCCTGCGGCAGACGGCGCCTGCGCAAGAAATTGGCGCATGCGTTGTTGAGCAGAGGGAGTGATCGAGATGGTCATAGGGACAGCGGTTCTGAATCGGGCACTTTGAGTACGCAAGGCGTGTCGCAGTGCGGCAAGACTACATTATCATGCCCGCTTGCCTTCACGCCCATGAACACATGGGCGCCCCTTCCAGGAGTTTCAATCCATGACGGTGGTCAGCGTCAAACAGGCCCTTTCCGGCAAGCTCGAGGCCGGCAGCAAGGCGACGGTGCGCGGTTGGGTGCGCACACGGCGCGATTCCAAGGCTGGCCTGTCGTTCGTGAATATCAGCGATGGTTCCTGCTTCGATCCGATCCAGGCCGTGGTGCCGGCCACCCTCGGCAACTACGAAAGCGAGGTCAAGCACCTCACGGCGGGTGCTGGCGTGATCGTCACCGGCACGCTGGTGCCGTCGCAGGGCAAAGGCCAGGCCTTCGAACTGCAGGCCGACCATGTTGAAGTCACCGGCTTCGTCGACGATCCGGAAACCTACCCCATCCAGCCCAAGCAGCACTCGATGGAATTCCTGCGCGAGGTCGCGCACCTGCGCCCGCGCACCAACCTGTTCGGCGCCGTCACGCGCGTGCGCCACACGATGATGACGGCGATCCACCGCCACCTCACCGAACAGGGTTTCTTCTGGATCAACACGCCGATCATCACCACCTCCGACGCCGAGGGCGCCGGCGACATGTTTCGCCTGTCCACGCTGGACCTGGCCAACCTGCCGCGCGATGAGAAAGGCAAGATCGACTTCCGCAAGGATTTCTTCGGCCGCGAGGCCTTCCTCACGGTGTCCGGCCAGCTCAACGTCGAGGCCTACTGCCTGGCGATGAGCAAGGTCTACACCTTCGGCCCCACCTTCCGCGCGGAGAACTCCAATACGCCGCGCCACCTGGCCGAGTTCTGGATGATCGAGCCGGAAATCGCCTTCGCCGACCTCACCGCCAATGCCGATTGCGCGGAAGGATTCCTGAAAGCGATCTTCAAGGCCGTGCTGGAAGAACGCGCGGACGATATGGCGTTCTTCGCCGAACGCGTGCTGCCGGACGCCATCACGCGCCTGGAGACCTTCATCAGCCAGCCGTTCGAGCGCATCGATTACACCGACGCTGTCGAGATCCTGAAGAAGTCCGGCCAGAAGTTCGAGTTCCCGGTCGCCTGGGGTATCGACCTGCAGACCGAGCACGAGCGCTACCTGGCCGAGAAACATATCGGCCGTCCCGTGGTCGTTATGAACTACCCGGAGCAGATCAAGGCGTTCTACATGCGCTTGAACGACGACGAGAAAACCGTCGCTGCGATGGACGTGCTCGCCCCTGGCATCGGCGAGATCATCGGCGGCAGCCAGCGCGAGGAACGCCTGGATTATTTGGACCGCCGCATGATCAAGTTCGGTCTCGATCCTGCCACGTACGGTTGGTACCGTGACCTGCGCCGTTACGGCACCGTGCCGCATGCGGGCTTCGGCCTCGGCTTCGAACGCCTGCTTGTTTACGTGTGCGGCCTGACCAATATCCGTGATGCCATTCCTTATCCCCGTGCGGCAGGGAGCGCCGAGTTCTGATCTTTTAAAACCACCATGCGTCTCAAACTGCTACTCCTATTTGCATCCATCCTGGCGCTTGCAGCTTGCCATACCGTCAAGCTGCCCAAGTTGCCGCTGCCTACCGATCTGCTGCCGCAAAGCCAGCCGATCCGGCCGCTGGCTGATGCCAAGAAGGCACTCGCCGACGCCACGCCCTGCTGCACCACCTTCGCCGATTTCTCCTACCAGGCCCGCCTGCCCTGGCGGCCGCAGCGGTTCGAGCTTGGCCCCAGCAGCCCGGTGGCGGCGATCAACGGTTCGCGCAGCTACTTCCTGAGCTTTGCGCTGCCCCAGGACGTCAAGCTGCCTTACAAGATCGGCTTGAAGTCGGAACTGGTCGGCCGCTCCGTCACCAGCAGCAGTTATTTGTTCGCGCCTACCGTAGTGCAGCTTGATGAGGCCTTCCAACCCATCGATTCGCAAGACATAAAACTATGTGAATACATGGGCTGGACCAACGACGACAGCGGCGCGTTCGGCAGCGTCGAGGTCACCGACAGCCGTGCGCGCTACGTCGTGGTGTACAGCTCCGCCAAGCAGCAGTCGGACAACACGTACTGGGAGCAATCGGCCAGTACCTTCTCGACCAGCAGCACCACGAATACACCCACCGCCACCACCATGGGCGGCAGCTACAAGATTCAGCACGGACCGGAAGGCGTGGTGTGGGTCGGCCTGATGGATAAAAGCTATAACCAGGCCGTGAGCAAGGCCGTATGCGGCAAAGCCCCGCAAGGCAACGGCCTGCTCAATTCCATCGGCCTGGATCTTGGCTTGACGCGGAGAGGCCCTTGATTCCGGTCGTGGTCTACATCGGCTTGTTGATGATCGGCCTGATCTGTTTCATCACACACGCCGTGTTGCCGTTCCGCATCGCCAAACATTTGCGCGACGACTATCCGCAACACTGGAAAGTGATCGTGGATACCGGCAGCGCACAAGCTGCGCATGGGCCGCAGTTGTGGTTGCGCATGCAAAGCGTCCTGCGCTCGCCGGCCATCGCGGCGATCGACGACGCGGCGATCACACGCCTGTGGCGTGCCTGGCGCTACAGTCAGTGGCTGGCCTGGGGATGCTGGCTTGGCGCGCTAGCCATCCAATGGCACAGCCGTTCCTGAGCGCCTGTTGACGACTCGTGTGCATCGCCAACAAGCGCTAAAAACCATCGGGAGATCACATGGATTTGAACTTGAGCGGACGTCACGCCCTGGTGTGTGGCGCATCGCAAGGCATCGGCCGCGCGACGGCCGTCGAGCTTGCCGAACTGGGCGCCGACGTCACCCTGCTGGCGCGCTCTGCTGAGCGCCTCGCCGCATTGGCCGAGAGCCTGCCGCGCAAACATGCATCGCAACGGCATGCATGGTGCAGCGTGGACATGCAGGATACCGATATGCTGAAGGCAACGGCTTTCGGCATCGTCGAAGCCAGTCCCGTACACATCCTGATCAACAATACCGGCGGTCCGCCGGGCGGCCCCATTCATAGCGCCGAGGACGCCGCCTTCGAAGACACGTTCCGCCAACACGTGCTGGCTGCTCATGCGCTGCTGCAAACGGTACTGGCGGGCATGCGCGACAGCGCGTACGGACGCGTCGTCAATGTCATTTCTACCTCGGTAAAAGAACCAATTCCCGGCCTTGGTGTCTCCAACACTGTTCGCGCCGCGATGGCCGCGTGGGCCAAGACCATGTCCAACGAACTTGCCGCCGATGGCATCACCGTCAACAACGTCTTGCCCGGCTATACCCGTACGGCCCGGCTCGATGGATTGCTGACGGCGCAAGCCCAGAAGAGTGGTCGCAGCGAACAGGAGTTGGCCAAGGAGATGGCCGCTGCCGTTCCCGCCCGCCGTTTCGCTGAGCCCGGTGAGGTTGCGGCAGTGATCGCATTCCTTTGCACGCCGGCGGCTGCATACGTCAATGGCGTGAGCATTGCCGTGGACGGCGGGCGCACGAAAGCCTTGAGCTGATCGCTGCACGGCGACACACATACGGCAGCGTCCGGTGCATTCCCCTTGAACAGGCCCTAAGCTTGCAAAGATGCCAAGCACACGCCTCGCCAACCTTATCGATGGTCGCCTGCAAGCTCCTGTAGACGACCGCTGGCTCGACGTCTACGAACCCGCTACCGGTGCGGTGTTCGCGCAATGTCCCGATTCCACCGCTGCGGACATCGATGCTGCCGCTAAAGCAGCACAACGCGCAGCGCCAGCCTGGGCCGCGACGCCGGCCGAAACGCGCGCCACGTTGCTGCACAAACTCGCTGATCTGATCGAAGCCAGGCTCGATGAATTCGCAGAACTGGAATCGCGCGACAGCGGCAAACCCGTCGCACTGGCCAAGCGCCTGGATATCCCGCGCGCGGTCTCCAATCTGCGCTTCTTCGCCGCTGCCATCATCGGCTGGGAGAGCGAGTCGCACGCGATGGAAAGCGGCGCGATCAATTACACGCTGCGCCATCCGCTTGGGGTAGTCGGTTGCATCAGCCCGTGGAATCTGCCGCTGTACCTGTTCACCTGGAAAATCGCACCGGCGCTGGCGAGTGGCAACGCGGTCATTGCCAAACCTTCCGAAATCACGCCGTGCACCGCTGCATGGCTGGGTGAATTGAGCATCGAAGCCGGCTTTCCTGCTGGCGTGCTGAACATCGTGCAAGGCCGCGGCCCCACCACCGGCCAGGCGATCATCGAACATCCGGCGATCAAGGCGATTTCGTTTACCGGCAGCACACGCACCGGTGCGAGCATTGCCGCCAGCGCAGCACCGCAGTTCAAGAAAGTGTCGCTGGAAATGGGCGGCAAGAATCCGGCGATCGTCTTCGCCGACGCCGATCTCAGTGACGCAAACCTCGACACCATCGTGCGTTCGGGCTTCGCCAACCAGGGCGAGATCTGCCTATGCGGCTCGCGCCTGCTGGTGCAACGCTCGATCTACGACAGCTTCCGCGAACGTTACCTCGCCAAAGTCCAGGCGCTGCGCGTGGGCGATCCCAAGGACGCCACCACCGATCTCGGCGCACTCGTATCGCGCGAACACTTCGACAAGGTGATGCGCTGCGTTGCACAGGCACGCGACGAAGGCGGACGCATTCTTTGCGGCGGCAACGCCCTGACGCTCGATGGGCGTTGTGCCGAAGGCTGGTTCATCGCGCCGACGGTGATCGAAGGACTCGGCAACGACACGCAGACCAACCAGCAGGAAATTTTCGGCCCGGCCGTCACGTTGATTCCGTTCGAGGACGAAGCCGAAGCGATCGCCCTCGCCAACGGCACCGGTTATGGCCTTGCTGCGTCGCTCTGGACGCGCGACCTGTCGCGCGCCCATCGCATGGGCGCGCAACTGGAATTCGGCATCGTGTGGATCAACTGCTGGCTGCTGCGCGACCTGCGCACGCCGTTCGGCGGCAGCAAGCAATCCGGCGTCGGTCGGGAAGGCGGCGTGGAAGCGCTGCGCTTCTTCACCGAGCCGCGCAATATTTGCATTCGCTACTGAGGAATCTACCTTGAGCAGTCCACTGCAAGATCTGATCGACAGCAATCGCCGCTGGTCGGCATCGGTAACACAGGCCGATCCGAAGTTCTTCGAGCGACTGGCCAAACAGCAATCGCCCAAATACCTGTGGATCGGCTGCTCCGACTCGCGCGTGCCCGCCACGCAGATCGTCGACCTGCCGCCCGGCGAGATCTTCGTGCAACGCAACGTCGCCAATGTCGTCTCGCACACGGATCTCAACTGCTTAAGCACCATCCAGTTCTCCGTGGATGTGCTGAAAGTGGAGCACATCATCGTCGTCGGCCATTACGGTTGCGGCGGTGTGCAGGCCGTGCTGGACGAACGCCGGCTCGGCCTGGTCGACAACTGGTTGCGCCATGTAGGCGATGTCGCGCACAAGCATGTAGACAAGCTGGCGGCGCTGGATTCCATGCCCTTGCGCAACATGCGCCTGTGCGAACTCAATGCGATCGAACAAGTGGTCAACGTCTGCCAGACCACCATCGTGATGGACGCATGGGAACGCGGCCAACCGCTTTCGGTGCATGCCTGGTGCTACGGCCTCTCCAACGGCCACATGCATGATCTCGGCATGCACGTTTCATCGCGCGAATCGCTGCGCCCCAATTACGAGCACGCGCTTGAGTTGCTGATGCAACGCGCGCAGGAACTGCGATGAGCAACGTGGTCCGCACCGATACCGCGCCGGCTCCGGTAGGCGCCTATCCGCATGCGCGCCGCGTGGGCAACCTGCTGTTTCTTTCCGGTGTCGGACCGCGCGAACCCGGCACCAACCGCATTCCCGGCAACGTCCATGACGCGGAAGGAAATCTGATCGGCTACGACATCGAGCAGCAATGCCGGCAAGTGTTCGCCAACGTGCGGGCGGTGCTCGAAGCGAGCGGCGCGCGCTGGGAAGACCTGGTCGACGTCACCGTCTTTCTCACCGACATGGCGCGCGACTTTCCCGCGTACAACCGCCTGTACGCCGAATACTTCCAAGGCGTGGATGCCTGCCGCACCACGCTGGGCATTACTGCCTTGCCGACGCCGATCGCCATCGAGTTGAAGTGCGTTGCCGCGTTGCCGGCATCCAACCCGTAACACTTGGCCATAAAAAAAACCCGGGGGCCTTCGCCCACCGGGTCTTTCATCCGATCGGATGAGGAGAGATTACTTGCCTGCAGTGCTGCTGGAAGCCGGCTCAGCGGACTTCTTCGCCTTGTGCGACGACTTATGGGTCGACGACTTGGTGTGATGGGCGTGCTTGGTGGTGGTGGCCGACGTCGACGCGGATGCCGGAGCAGCCGACGAATCCTGAGCCAGCACCGAACCGGAAAGAGCGACACCTGCCACGAGCAGGGAAGCGATCGCAAGTTTACGCATCATGATCATGAGCCTCGAGATTTTGGTTGCCACGGACCCGGCCGGAACCCGGCTATCGCGGGCGGCGTGACGGCCCTAACAATGCATCCATCTCGGCATACCGAAACTGAACGGACGTAGGAAAATTTCGAGTCCGCCGGTAGCTTTTTAAACAAACCTTGCCGACTGTCCTTGCCACTGACAGCCTCAAGCAAGGCAGCAACGCAGCAACTCGCGGATGATGGCCTGCACTTGCACCGCCTTGGCCTCATCCCAGGCAAAGCTTTCTTCATCCATGTACTGGCACTGCGCCAGCTCCAGTTGCACGGCCTGCACACCTTCTGCCGGCTGGCCGTAATGGCGGGTGATATGGCCGCCCTTGAAGCGTCCGTTGACCACGAAGTCGTAGCGGCGCTGGCCTTCCAGCACACGGGTCAAGCTCCATTGGAGATCAGCGCTGCAGCTCGCGCCATCGGCAGTGCCCAGGTTGAAGTCCGGCAGGCGTCCTTCAAACAGCATGGGCACGTGGCTCTTGATGGAGTGGCCATCCCATAGCACCGCCCTGCCGTGCTCCGCCTTCAACCGCGCCAACTCACCGGCCAGTGCAAGGTGGTAGGGACGCCACCAGGTTTCGACACGACGATGGATGTCATCCGCATCGGGCTCCTGCCCATTCAGGTACAGCGGCTGGCCGTCGAAGCCGATGGTGGGTGCCAGCCCCGTTTCGCGCCGGCCCGGATAAAGCGCATGCCCGTCGGCCGGGCGATTCAGATCGACCACATAGCGCGATGCCAGCGGCTTGATCACGCTGGCCCCCAACTCCTGCGCCAAGGGCTCATACAGGCGGGCGACATGCCAGTCGGTATCGGGCACGCGGCGTGCCTCAGGTTGCATGCGCGCAGCGAGGTCGTCGGGAAGCCACGTGCCGTTGTGCGGCAGGCTGATCAGCAGCGGCACACGGCCGCGGGTAAGCGTGAAGGTATCCATTCCCGCAGTGTCGCCGGTCTGCGCTCAATGCAGCAACAGCAGTTCCTCGGCGGCGGTGGGATGGATCGCGATAGTCGATTTGAGATCGGCCCAGTACAACCCTTTTTGCATCGCCACCGCAAAACCTTGCAGCAATTCATCGCTGCCCGGCCCCAGCACGTGAATGCCGACGATCTTGCGCTGCTCGCCCACGCTCAGCAGCTTCACCACGCTCTGCTCGGAGCGGCCGGCCACCATCCATAGCAAAGGCGTATAGCGTCCGGTATGCACGTTCACCGCATCGCCATAGCGAGCGCGCGCCTGTTGCTCGGTAAGACCGACCGAACCCAGCGGCGGCTCGGAAAACACCACGCTGGGAACCACACTGTCGTCGAACGTCGCCTGGGCATCGCCACCGATCAGCCGCTCCGCCAAGGCGCGTCCCGCGGCTACCGCTACGGGCGTAAGCGCCTTGCGATCGGTGACGTCGCCGACGGCATAGACGCCAGCCACGCTGGTGTTCTGGAACGCATCGACCAGCACATGGCCGGCCTCATCGCATTCCACGCCGAGTGATTCCAGACCGATGTCATTGCTGTTGGGCACACGCCCGATGGCCCACAGCACCGCATCGTATACACCGTGCTCAACGCCATCGGTCGCCTCCAGTGTCACCTTGCCAGGTTGCCCGCGTGCCGCCTTGATCTGCGTATTGCGCACGATGCGAATGCC
>NZ_DATEJY010000167.1:0-14997 GCF_035277725.1 Dyella sp.
GAGCTCTGTCTCAAGCAGTGAGGATGGCATTGATTGCTCCCGTCAATTCAGCTTCGGTCGCTGCGTTTCTAAATGCGTCTTGAAGCGTCCTATAACCCACATGGCGCACATTTCCGATTGGGTCGGTGATATTGACCTCATCCATGTTCTCAGAAGGCGTATTCAAAAAGCTTTGAAATGACTTAGACCAATCTGTATTTTCTTCATCTCGAGACACCAAGACCAATGGATGCCTGGAAGTCGGAGCATTATTCTTTAAATGGTCAACGCATTTTTCGTGCGAGTCCGCACGTATAGCGACTACATCCAGCTTCTTCTCCCCGGAAGTGACTGTCGCATGCGATGGCTCGCCTTGAATCGAGCCAAGGATCTTAGCTATGTCGAAAATGGTCAGAGTTTGGACCACATGCTCCAGCGCCCTTGACTCGGAGATATCCCAATCATCTGCTGTCTTACCGGCCGACGGGCAGGCTAAGCGAACAGCTTTCTCAGTAGAATACGGCTCAATACTCCGCAGCGCCTCCACAGTTAGCGAATGCCCCGCTGTTGCTTGAGGTGTAAGCACTGCGTGGGGAAATCGTACTGCAAGGCACTTCGTACCATCATCTAGATCGTCGTTGATCCATTTGATGCACGCGGGGACGATTGCAGATGGTGTTCGTCGATCCTGTTGTTCACCGAGCGGATACACGAATGGCCGCAGGATGGCATGCATCTTACCCGCAGCACCCGGGACTAGGGATGCAGGGTTTGTCTGGAAGAACGAGTGAACGCATGCGCCTCCCTCGCGAAAGAGCGCATCACGCAATTGACCTAGTTGGCCGCTTGATCGCCGCTTCGGCCCTCCGTTGCTATAAGTCGGTGAACATTCCGGCCTGGTGAATTGAGCACTTCCCGAGTGAAGCACTGCAGTCGCGCCATAATGAGTTATGCGCCCAGGGTTGATGTTTCCTGCGGTGTTGACCATGACCAAGCAGGCCCTATCGCGATGAACATTGGGTTGAATGGTTTGATCAAAAAAAGCTTCTATCTGGCCAAGAAATGATGCATGGGACGGCTGCGGATTTGATTGGACGACGAAAACCCATGAAAGCGATGTTTCAGCTTGGGCCGCGAGCGCCCTCTGTCCGAGACCAGTGACAACCCACTTCCAGACTCTCTGACCATCGACATCGGCGACCCAATCGAAGCACAAAAGAGAGCAAAAATGATAAGGCGAGATGTTGTTGTCAAACATTCCCTTAAATACAAACACCGATCTTCCCTGGAACATAGACTGGTATTGAACATTGCGTTCAACCCACGCAGGAGCAATCTTCGGCTGAATCCACCGTTCGACAACTCCATTCGGAAATTTAATCCACGTGATGCAACAGTTCACCCACTCGTGAGCCTGGATGCGATCCAGTCCGTTGTTCTCGGTATCCAGATGAGTTCCATGCGCCTGCCCGAGTGTCGAAAACTGCTCACGTGTCAGTCCGTCAACGCCGCCGATCACGACAGTACCGTTAGGCCAATCCGCGGAAGCTAGCGCGTTATCGATTAACGCAATCCCTTCGGGACCTGGGATGCTGCATTCGGGAAAAATCGTAAAATGCGTCTTTTCAGCACCATGACTTGCTGCACGCGAAACATTAAGTGTCGCGGTAACTGTATCTAACTGCCTCTGTTTTGAAGCCGGGGAACAGGTAAATGGTTCGTGGTCAGTGAATTCCACAAATGGTTGCGCGACCACCATGCCAACACCGGCATATGGAAACTGCAGATCTCGCTCTACGAGATTGACCTCAACTATATGAACCACTTTCCCCCCAAGCGGCACAATTGTTAGGAAACCACGCCCAGCAGCCAGAAAGTTGTAACACATTGATACACTTAAAATATTATCACGGGCCACGCAGAAATCCACCGTTCGACCTCACCACACCGAGCACGGCAGTTTTCGTCCATATATGACGTCCTAAAAAAATGAAGATTTGGCACCCCATAATCGATGAAGGAGCGGGCTACCTCTTCAGTCTGAGCGACTCGATTAGCGTCACTGAGGCAAAGTATCCAGGTATGTTGGCTTCCGTGGTGGACGGCAGCATGATCATTGCCAGCGACTACTCCGGCCAGCACAAAAAGGCGACCCACGAAGCATATTCGTTTGTAGTAACTACCGATCTAGCACTGCGCGAATGGCTACCGTTGTTGCGTGGGTTCCGCGAACAATGGTTGCCAGACGGTCGGCGCATCTCTTTTAAGAAGCTAAATGAACCCGTTCGCTGGCGCGCCTTGCCCGCCTTTCTGGAGACTGCAAGCAAGCTCCATGGGAATCTCATTACAGTGTTAATTGATCGGCGAGTGGGTAGCTTCATCGATGGCGGCCCTGAAGCAACAGTACGGCTTTTTCCCGACTGTTTCCCCTTAAGTACCAAACATGGAACCGTTGAGAAAATGCTGCGGCTAGCGAGTTTCGTCGCACTGATCCTATCGGGATTGCGTCGGGAAAGCCAAACTTCGATGTGGATCAGTGACCACGACGAGACACTGGACAGTCATGAGAAACGCGAAGGTTTCGCGAGATTGGCCACTTACCTTACTTTCGGCCTGACGGGTTGGAGAAACGCTGCTGAACATTTGTTCGGAACGACAGAATCACCAAAAGCACCTTACTGGTCCGAGGATGTTGCGTCATTGGCGGATCTCGCAGCAGGCGCGTATTGTCAGTTGGGCAATCACCTTCCTACTTTTTTGGGATTGGAAACCTGGCGGGTGCTAGTGGCTTCGAGCGAGGTTGAAAATCAGCGTGCTCGCGCTATTGCTGACTGGCTCGCAGGTAGTGACTTTGCTTTGAAACATATGCTGCTTCGGTTAGGGCCTGATGCTTGCGGAGAAGTGAGATCCTCTGCGCAAGCATTTACGAGAAGGGTGTCTAGCCTATAACCGGGATCTCCGTCGAAATGGCGCGTTCATTCCGTCTTTCCCCCGGCGAATTCATTTCTTGGATCACCTTCTGCTATCAACGGCACAGCGATCTCGGTCATCAGGAGCTTAGCTCGCGGTCAATTTATGCTTTAACTATGCGGACAGCTTATGCTTTAACGAACAGTGGCGGAAACCATAATTTGTCCGAAACGGACAAATTATGATTTCTGAGAAAGCATAGTTGGTCCGCTGGCGGAATCGGCTGTGATATCGGTGAAGGGGCCGGCCTCTATTTCCTACCCATGACCAAGATCTACCGCTGAAACCACCACCTGGTGGTATCACTGATCAGTGGTTTTGCGCACATTTCTCATGACGAATACCCGCCCAAAGCATCAGTCGACGACGTGATCGTCTCGACAGGAAATTCCTTTAGGAAGCGTGCGCGCTGGGCAGCGTCGATCGATTCTAACCGCTGGGACACGCTGGCCAGAACCTCCCATAGGCCTAACTCGCCGATGCTGCAAGATGTAGTGGCGCTGAGTGGTGGCGATCTTCGCGAGTTCGTCGCGCGCCTGTGTATCGTCGGACTGTCTGAAGCAGGTCTGCCACCCTCGCCGGTCACATGGGGGAGATCAGCGTGCCCCTGACGGTGGTATTGACGTGAGGGTGCTGCTTCCGGCAAGCGCCGGGCGAATTGCTCGGTTCCCGCGTACGACGACTGACTTCCTGGTCAAGGCGACCAAGATGGGGGGCGGGGATAGGACAGTTTTTTTTGCACAACCGAAGACGTCATGGACGGTTTCACGGAAGCACGCGCCATCCGGTCGCTGCATGACAAAACAGATAAGAAACTTTAGCTCGCGCTATGCAGCGAGTACAGAAAATCAGCAAGCTGTCGCTCGTCAACGATTCCCTGAGCGACGTCTACCATCACATCCTCAAGCTGAGGGGAGCGCTTGATTAGGATGCCCTGAGTTTCGCTCAAATAGGTGAGCGCAGTGACAAGCGCGGTACGCTTGTTAGCGTCGTTGAAGACATGCCCGCGGGCGATGGCAACAGCGTACATAGCGGCTATCTCAAATACATCGTCTAGCCCGGCGTACATAATGCGATTCACAACGCGGGAAAGGGCGCCCTCAATAGCGCCCATACCATGATGACCCGACAGACCACCTTCTTCCGCAAGAATCAAATCGTGAATGGCTAGCACATCCTTGGCGCTTAGCATGCGTCACCGCTTCGCAAGCGCGTGAAGTACCGCCCGATGCTCGGCGATGATCTTTTTCGCAGTGTCGATGGTGCCTGGATTCAATTTGCCGGAATTCACCAGCGGCTTTGCAGGACGGACCTTTTGGCGCTTGACTACGGGAATTCCGTACTTGTTAGGTGTGTTCTTATCCATGTAAATCTCCCAGGCTGAAGCGGCCTTATCGCATTGAGTGAAATTTTACAATGGCTCGGGTGCAAACAGATAGGTCGGTGTCACAATCTGCCAGGCAGGCGCCCGTGCCCTTGTGACGCCTACGGGTGCGTAAATCGGTCGTGCCACCCCGCATAACATCGGTGCAAAGAAGCACAATTCGCGTAAATAAATTCGATCTAACTAACTGAAAAATATAAAAATCATGCTCGACTGTTAATCAGGAGGTCGTTGGTCCGAGTCCAACTTCGGGCGCCCATAGTTTCTTCTCAGGTTCTCTCACTGAGTCTCACCCAGATGACCCAGCGTGAGATGGCCGAACTGTTCGATGTCAGCACCGACAACGTCGGCCTGCACCTTAAAAACATCTACGAGGACGGCGAACTGACGCGTGAAGCAACTACCGAGGAATCCTCGGTAGTTCAAACCGAGGGCAACCGCCAGCTGCAGCGCCCGGTCACGCTCTACAACCTCGACGCCATCCTCGCCGTAGGCTACCGCGTGCGCTCGCCGCGTGGCGTGCAGTTCCGCCGCGCTAAGAAGCACGATCGTCGAAGTGACTGCAACAAAGAATCAACAGGCCGGCCTCTGACAACTGATTCACTCCCTAAACGCAGAATTGAGTAGAGCCTGCGTCGAGTCAATATGGGCGATAGCCAATGTGCCATCCCTTTTTCTTCACAGCTCAAGGCCACAATCCAACACGAGGAGGCGGCCATGGCGTTGGCTAACAAAAGGATTTCCAGCCGCGCTTCTATGCGCGTCAAACTGTGTTCAAAATCATCCGTCGCCTTAGGGAATAAAGCGCTCACAATCCCATCATCCCGAAGACTCTCGACAGGAGACTTCCCATGGCAAAGCTCGTGTTCGGATTGATGCAATCCCTGGATGGCTATGTCGACCACCTGGAACTGGGACCTCCTGCCCCGTCGGCCTTTCGCCATTTCGTGGAGCACGTGCGCGGCCTGGCGGGCATGCTCTACGGCCGCCGCATGTACGAGATTATGCGTTATTGGGACGATGATCTTCCGGGCTGGGACGCGGACGACCGCGACTTTGCGGCGATATGGCGAAGCAAGCCGAAGTGGGTCGTGTCGCGCTCGCTGACGTCAGTCGGCCCGAACGCCACCCTTGTCGCCGATGACATCGCGGCGGCAATACGAGGACTGAAGAACAAACTCGCCGGGGAGATCGATGTCGCCGGACCCGATCTGGCGCGAAGCCTGACCGATCTTGGTCTCATCGATGAGTATCGACTTTACTTCCGCCCCGTCGTGCTTGGTCGTGGCACGCCGTTCTTCATGGGTTCGCGGCCACGTCTGCGCTTCGTGGCTAGCGATTTGATCGGCGAAGACATGATCAGGTTGACGTATGTTCCGCTTAACGGCGCCTCAGACGATGCTGCGTAAGCACCGCTATCTCATTTGCTGGACCGTGCTCGAACACCGGATCGCCGAGCTGATTTAGCAGGGCTCTTCTTGGCATCGTTGCGCGACGGCTTGGTCAGGATCGCGCTCGCGATAATGTGGAAGAGATGATCGGCGCGCGGCGCGAAAGCGGGTTGGCCGGCAGCCCAGCCGAGCGACGACATCAGGGCGAACAGGTCGGCACCATCCATGTCGGCGCGTGCCGTTCCCTCGGCCTGGGCACGGAGCAGCAACCGCTCTCCCACCGAATGCACCGTTGCACATGACGTGTAAAGCGCGGACTCCGGATCTTCGTGCGCGCTCGCGATCAAGTCGACCACGCCGCGATAGCTTTGGACGAATGCCACCCCATCGCGAAACCAGGAGACGAGCGCTTCGTCTGCTGGCATTGATGTTTCGAGTTCGTCTGCTTTCTGCGCCAGTGCGTCCAGCGTCGTACTCATCAACGCTTCAAACAGCGCTTCTCGCGTGGGGAAATGACGAAGCAGCGTGGCCAGACCGACGTCGGCACGGCGCGCGATATCCCGCATGGACGCATCGACACCGTCCTCAGCGACAACGTCGCGCGCGACGGCAAGCAGGTGACTGTAATTTTTTCTGGCGTCGGCTCGCATGGTTTTGCCTTGACAACCGGATCAGTGCTCCATATATTCGGAGCACTGATCCGTTTATATGGATCACTGGTCCACAAGATACAGCGCAGCCGTACAAATGGAAACGGCGCCGCTGTCCGACACGACGAAAGGTGAAAAATCATGGGAAAGCTCGAAGGCAAAGTTGCAGTTATCACAGGCGGATCGAGCGGCATGGCGCTGGCAAGCGCCAAGCGGTTCGTTGAAGAAGGCGCGTACGTTTTCATCACCGGCCGAAGGCAGGAAGTGCTCGACGAGGCCGTCAAGCTGATTGGCCGCAACGTGACCGGCGTACGCGGCGATGCGTCCAATCTGGACGACCTCGACCGCTTGTTCGATATCGTCAAGCGGGAAAAGGGCAGGATCGACGTCCTGTTCGCAAGCGCCGGCACAGGCGAAGCGGTTCCCCTTGGCGACATGACGGAGCAGCATTTCGATGCGACCTTCGGCCTCAATACACGCGGCACTGTGTTTACCGTGCAGAAGGCGCTGCCGCTGTTCAACGATGGCGGATCGATCTTCATGACCGGATCGGTGGCTTCGGTAAAAGGGTTTCCTGGTTACGGCGTGTATGCGGCGAGCAAGGCGGCCTTGCGCTCTTTCGCGCGCACGTGGCTCAACGAATTGAAGGGCCGACATATCCGGGTGAACGTACTGAGCCCGGGGCCGATCGCCACGCCGATGCAGGATCAGGTTCTCACCGAAGATGCGAAAAGGATGTTCGAATCCTTGATCCCGCGAGGAACGATGGGACGCCCTGAGGAAATCGCGACGGTCGCGGTGTTTCTTGCTTCAAACGATTCCAGCTTCGTGAATGGCGTGGAGTTGTCTGTCGACGGCGGCTTCTCGGCCATCTGACATCGCGCCTGAAAGCGCGTAGTGCCTCGCACTCCCGCAAGACGCGTGTCGCACCGGGATCATGCGGGGCAACCCACCTCAACACGAATCGGAATACCCATATGAATTACGCCATCGTAGGCTTCGGCGCGGTTGGCCAGGCGCTGGCCCGCATGTTCGCCCGCAAGGGCATCGAAGTGGCAGTAGCAAGCAGGCATCCGCCTGAAGCGCTAGCGCCACAGGCAAACGCGATGGGTCCAACCATCATTCCCAAGACCTTGAAGGACGCGCTCGAGGCGGACATCGTTCTGCTGGCTGTCCGTTACGAGCAGCACCCGGAGGTCGCGAAGGCACGGGCAAGCTGGGCGGGCAAGATCGTGATCGACGTCATGAACACGCTCGACGATTTGAACGGCGTGCCTTCCTCTTCGGTCGTCGCCCAAGCCCTGCCCGGCGCGCAATTGGTCAAGGCGTTCAATCACCTGCCTGCTCGCGTTCTTGCGGAAGATCCTGCCGTCAACGGCGGACGGCGGGTGGTATTCCTGTCGAGCGACGATGAAAGCGCGACCGCAAAAGTCACCAGTCTTGCTGAGCAGCTTGGCTACGCACCGGTCAATCTCGGCAAGATTGCGGAAGGCGGTCTGCTCGTGCAGGGGCGGAATGGGAGCTGGGCGCCACTGGTCTTCCAGGACCTGTTCAAGAAGGGACAGTGACTACGCAGTAGAAACGACAGCAATCGCCTCGGCTGCGGCGGGCGCGGATGTCGATAGATCCATCAGGTAGGCTGGAATGAATCCCCGCATCGGAAACCACAAGCACAAGCTGGGATTTCATCCCAGCCTACAATAACAAGCAAGCGAGGAAGTGCGCGCTTACACCCGCAACAATGTCTTGATCGCGCGACGCTCATCCATGGCGCGATAGCCTTCCGCCACGTCGGCCAACGGCAGTTGCTGATCGAACACTTTGCCGGGATTGATCTTGCGCGTGAGCACCAGATCCATCAGCTGCGGCAGGAATCGGCGCACCGGTGCCGGTCCGCCAAGCATCCCCACTTGTGCGAAGAACAGCGACTGGCCATCGAACTCCACGCCATGAGGCACGCCGACGAAGCCAACCATCGAGCCTGGGCGGGCGCTCTTCAGCGCCTGCTGCATGGATTCTTGCGTGCCCACGCACTCCAACACGGAATCCGCGCCCACACCGTGCGTCAACGCCTTGATCTGTGCGATGCCCGCATCGCCGCGCTCGGTCACAATATCCGTCGCACCGTATTCCAGCGCGAGTTCCTGTCGTTGTTTATGCCGGCTCATGGCGATGATGCGCGCGGCGCCCATTTGTTTTGCGGACAACACACCCATCAGGCCGACCGCACCGTCTCCGACCACCACTACGGTCGAACCTGGCTGCACGCGCGCCGCATCGGCGGCATACCAGCCGGTACCGAGCACATCAGACACCGCGAGCAGACTGGGAATGAGATCGTCGGACGGCATCTCGGCGGTGGGAACCAACGTGCCATCGGCCAACGGCACGCGAGCGTAAGGCGCCTGCGCACCGCTCATGAATTCGCGCTGCACGCAGGACGACTGAAAACCATGTTGGCAGTGCGGACACGTGTTGTCGGAGAGACAGAACGAGCCCACCACAAACTGGCCAGGCTTGACGGTGGTGATAGCGCTGCCGACCTCAACGACAACACCGCAATACTCATGCCCCATGTGGGCAGGCCCATTCGTGCCTTGCAGTCCGCGATACGGCCACAGGTCGGAACCGCAGATGCACGATGCCGAAAGCTTGATGATCGCGTCCGTGGGTTGAAGAATTTTTGGATCGTCGACGTGCTCGTATCGCACGTCACCGGGACCATGTAGAACCGTGGCAAGCATGGGCAATCTCCGTTCAACGCTGGCAGGACATCAGGCAGTCTGGCGCCCCAGGCCGCCCAGGACTAGGTGATGAATGCTTACATGGCCTATAAGTGCAGCTAATGAATGGACGTGCCAGAGTAGGCCATGGCCAAGCGCAACCTCAACGATCTGCAGACGTTTGTCGTCGTGGCCCGCGAGGGCAGCTTCACCCGTGCCGCGGCCCAGCTGGGACTCACACAATCGGCGTTGAGCCAGTCGATACGCAGCCTGGAAGAACGACTCGGCATTCGCCTGCTCACGCGCACCACCCGCAGCGTGTCGCCGACCGAAGCCGGCGAGCGGTTGCTGCAAACGATCGGCCAACGCTTCGACGAGATCGAAGCAGAACTGGATGCACTGACCGCATTGCGCGACAAACCCGCCGGCACCGTGCGCATTACCTGCGGCGATCACGTGTTGCGGAATGTGATCCTGCCTAAGCTGCTGCCGGTGCTACGCGAATACCCTGATGTGCGAATCGAGTTCGACGTCAACTATGGATTCCGTGACATCGTGGCGGATCGCTTCGATGCCGGCGTGCGTCTGGGGGAGAGTGTCGACAAGGACATGATCGCCATGCCGATCGGGCCGCCCTTGCGAATGGCTGCCGTTGCATCGCCCGCCTACTTTGCCGCGCACAAGGCGCCCAAAAAACCGCAGGATCTGCTGTCGCACGCTTGCATCAATCTGCGCATGCCCACCTATGGTGGTCTTTACGTGTGGGAATTCGAGCGCCGCGGCCGTGCCATGAATGTCCATGTCAACGGGCAGCTGACCTTCAATACCAGCCCGCTCATCGTCCAGGCAGCGCTCGCGGACATGGGCGTGGCGTTTCTTCCCGAAGAGGAATTTACGACGCACCTTGATGACGGTCGTCTCGTCCGCGTGCTGGAAGAATGGTGTCCGCCCTTCCCTGGCTACTATCTCTACTATCCAAGCCGCCGCCAGCCTTCGCCAGCATTCACGCTGGTGCTCAATGCGTTGCGCTTGTCCGGATCTGATTCACGCGCATAGAGGGTCGCCACGTTCAAAGCATGCGCATGCATGTGTCATGCGCTCACGCGGTTGCGATCATCTTTTCTTTTCCACAGTCGTTTTCTCAGGCGCCTGACCCGAATGCTGCGCATCGCGCGCAAAGTTGTTCGTGGACTTGAATTCTTTAGCCTGCTCGACCACCGAAGTAATTTGCTTGCCGGAATAAACCGAGTGAATGGCGGCTACCGACAAAGGCTTGGGTGAATTGTTCATACGAGCACCTGGAGATGGACGGCTTGAACTGTCGAACATACTCCTAAACGAGGGGCCGTGCTGCGTCTTTGCTTTCGTATACAGCCCGGTCCTGCCGGTACACCATCTCTGATGTAATATGGGCCTTTGCAAGCCGCCTGCCTCTCCTGGCGTCCCGCGCGACTGTTTCTCCGGTTGCCCGCTTCGCTCCCTCATTTCACGCGTCAAGCATTCTCCCTTGCGAGAGTAGCGCCCTTCGGGAGCACCCATGCCGTTTCAATCGCAAATATGAACTCGCCCAGCAAGCACGCCAAAGGCAAGGCACACTGCTCGATCTGCGATGCGGTGTGTTGCCGCCTGGTGGTGGTGCTGGAAGATGGAGACGACATTCCCGCTCACCTCACCAGCCAGTTGCCGCAAGGCCATCGCGTGATGGCGCATGGCGAAGATGGCTGGTGTGTCGCGATGGATCGCACGCATATGAATTGCAGCATTTATGAAAACCGCCCCGCCGTGTGCCGACGCTTCGTGATGGGCGGGCCGTATTGCAAGGCCATCCGCGCGGAATATCGCGAACAACATACTGGCAACACCAAGATCATCCCGAAATGAGAGGAATCCCGCATGTCTAACTATCGCCAACCCGGCACCCCTTACACCGGCTCGGCCTCTCCCAAGACGCTGACCAGCGAACGCATCGCCGCGGATATTGCCGCCTTCAACAAGGCCGGCGGGCATATTGAAGTACTGGGCAACACGCCGTTTCACCACAAGCCCCAAGAAGACAAACCGTCCACCAGCGCAAAAAGCGCCGCAACGGGCGCCGATTCATCGTCCGGCAAAAAGTAAGCATTGGCATACCGTGCCGCTGCATTGAGCGCCCCCTCATAACATCGATCAAGCGAGACAAATCACTTGGCAAAGACAAACTATTCCTTTGAAAAGCGCCAGCGCGAGTTGGCCAAGAAGAAACAGCAAGACGCCAAGCAAGCGAAGAAAAAAGCGTCGCGCGACGACAACGCAAAACCCGGCGATACCCGGCCGTCTCCACCCGAAGGTTACGTATGAATGCAGCCGAGCCCGCCTCGCCACAGGTATGGGTGGATGGCGATGCGTGCCCCAGCGTGATCAAGGCGATTCTTTTTCGCGCGGCCGAACGCGCCAAGATCTACGTCACGCTGGTTGCCAATCAAAGCTTGTCGCGGCCGCCGTCGCGTTACATTCGCGCAATGGTTGTAAGGGGCGGCCTGGACGAAGCCGATAACGAAATCGTCGAACGCATGCGGCCAGGTGACTTGGTCGTCACCCAGGATATTCCCCTCGCCGCGCGCGTCATCGACAAAGGCGGCGTGGCAGTCAATCCTCGCGGCGAGCGCTACACACCCGATAACATGGCCGAACGTCTGTCGATGCGTAATTTCATGGAAGAGCTGCGCGGCGCCGGTGTTCAAACCGGCGGCCCATCGGCCTTTCACGCACGCGATCGACAGGCTTTCGCCAATCAACTCGACCGCTGGCTGGCTCAGCACGCAACGAAAAACATCGTGCCAGGCGAATGATTTTCGGGCTGATGGAACAACGCCGGTTCCATCGCTCATCAGAAGACTATGCGATCATGTTGCATGACCGCCTTCAGCACACTCCCTCTCAAACCCGCCTTGCTCGCCAGTGTCGAAACACTCGGCTACAGCGCGATGACACCCATCCAGGCGCAAAGCCTGCCCGCCATGCTGGAAGGGCGCGACGTGATCGCCCAGGCCCAGACCGGCAGCGGCAAAACCGCCGCGTTCGGGCTGAGTTTGCTGCAGGCCCTGCAGGTGGAAACCATTCGCCTGCAAGCGCTGGTGCTGTGTCCCACGCGTGAGCTGGCCGATCAGGTCAGCAAGGCCATCCGGAAACTCGCGGCGAATATCCCCAACGTGAAACTGCTGACCTTGTGCGGTGGCATGCCACTGGGGCCGCAACTGGCCTCGCTTACGCACGATCCGCATATCGTGGTTGGCACGCCCGGTCGCGTGCAGGAGCATTTGAAGCGCGGGAGCCTGCATGGCGGCGGCATCAAGGTGCTGGTGCTGGACGAAGCCGACCGCATGCTGGACATGGGTTTCAGCGATGCCATCGACGATATCGTCGGCCGCATCGCCAAGCATCACCAGACGCTGCTCTTTTCAGCCACCTATCCGGATGACATCCGCGAAGCAAGCCGGCGCATGCAGCGCAATCCTGTCGAGATAATCATCGAGGCGCCAGTCGACGCACAACCCGCGATCGAACAACGCTTCATCGACGTTGAGCCCGCCCGCAAGCTCGACGCACTCGCGACGCTGCTGACCGGTGAACGTGGCCAGCACGCGCTGGTGTTCTGCAATATGCGGCGCGACGTGGATACCGTGGCGAATGAACTGGATGCCCGGGGTTTTTCTGCGCTGGCGCTGCATGGCGATATGGAACAGCGCGATCGTGACGAGGTGCTGGTGCAATTCGCCAATCGCAGTTGCGCGGTGCTGGTCGCCACCGACGTGGCCGCGCGCGGTCTGGACATCACCGCGCTACCGCTGGTGATCAGCTATGACGTTGCGCATGATCCCGATACGCATACACACCGTATTGGCCGCACTGGTCGCGCTGGTCAGACTGGCCTCGCGATAACGCTATGCACGCCGCGCGAACAACCCAAAGCCCAGAACATCGAACAAGTGCTCGGCAAGCAGTTGCCGTGGCATCCACTGAAATTGTCGGCACCGCATGGCAAAACGTTGAATCTGGCACCGATGAAGACCTTGGTGATCGATGCTGGCCGCCAGGACAAACTTCGCCCTGGCGATATTCTTGGCGCGTTGACCGGCAGCGCTGGCTTGAGCGCGGATGATGTGGGCAAGATCGATGTTTTTGCCACGCGTGCTTATGTGGCGGTGAAGCGGGCGCTCGCGAATAAGGCATTGGAGCGTTTGCGTGCCGGGAAGATCAAAGGGCGCAATTTGCGGGTGCGGGCGTTGGGGTAGTGGCTATGGCACTGGCTTAGGTCGTAACTCGCTCGAATATTGCGAATCACCTTGCGAGTAGGCTGGGATGAAATCCCAGCTTTCCCGCGACTTCCCATGCTGGGATTTCATCCCAGCCTACGGTTACATACGCACTTGATGTTCATGGCGTTACCATCGGCAACCGGCTGATAGCACACCCGCTGGAGTATGTAGATGATAAAAATGCTTCCTTTGCTGGCCGCAGGCATGGTGCTGGGAACCTCGGCCCATGCGGCCTCGCTCACTTCAACTTCCGCCACTACCACTTACCACCGCACGACCGTCGACGGTGTTGGCATGTTCTATCGCGAAGCCGGCCCCAAGAACGCGCCGACCATCGTGCTTCTGCATGGGTTTCCGTCTTCGTCGCGGCAATTCGATGCCCTTATGCCGCTGCTCGCCACACGCTTTCATCTGATCGCGCCGGACTACCCGAGCTTCGGTCAAAGCGACACACCTGCACCGTCCGCATACACCTATACGTTCGATCACCTGGCGAAAACGACCAACGATCTGCTCGAACAACTCGGTGTGAATCGCTACACGCTGTACATGCACGATTACGGCGGCCCGGTCGGTTTTCGCATCATGCTGGCGCATCCAGAGCGCGTGCAGGCCTTGATCGTCTCCAACGCCAACGCGTACCAGGAAGGGCTCGGCAAAAAGTGGGGCGCGATTGCACGCTACTGGGCCGATCCCAAAGCGCATCCAGAAGTGTTGGATGCCTTCATCTCGTTCGAGGCCACCGAGAAACGCCACACGCTAGGCACCACACATCCCGAACGCTACAACCCGGATAGCTGGACGGACGAATACGCGCATCTGTCACAGCCAGGACAACGCGAGATCCAGGGCAACCTGCTTTACGACTATCGCACCAATGTGGCGGCTTATCCGACTTGGCAGGCGTGGCTCCGGCATCACAAGCCACCGACGCTGGTGGTCTGGGGCAAGAACGATCCATCGTTTATAGCCGCCGGCGGTGAAGCGTATAAGCGCGATCTCCCGAATGCCGAGATCCATCTGGTGGACGCTGGTCATTTTCCGTGGGATGAAAAGCTGGACGAGATCGCTGCCCTTGTCCTGGATTTCATGAGCAGGCAGAAGCTGTAGCTTTTTTGCGCAAGTCGCTCAGGCCGCAAACTCATAGGCACTACACATTACGGCGGTCTTGGAGAGCAGAGCTTATGAAGCGTGCGCCAGCGTAGGCTAGGATGAAATCCCGGCTTTCCTGCGGGTTTCCATCGCCATGACTCGACCAAAGGCATACGTCATGCTCGCAACGCGGCGAGCACTCAGTGCACCGGCACCAGCACCGGCTTGTTCTGGTCTTTCAGCAGGAACACGACAAACTTGGCCGGCTTGGTGCTGCTGGCATTGCGGCCGACGGTATGCACATCGTCAGGCCCTTCATAGAACGTCTGCCCCGGCCCCAGGGTGACGTCCTTGCCGCCATTCACGCCCATCACGATGGAACCTTCGAGCACGTACACAAACGCATCGGCGTAGTGGCGATGCACCGGATCGACCGAGCCGGGCGGGTAGGTCACCACGATCATCTTGCCTTCCTTGCCGGGATAATCCTTGAGCGCCTTGGTCATCAACGTG
>NZ_DATEJY010000168.1:0-3054 GCF_035277725.1 Dyella sp.
GTGCTTGATACATATGGACGTTTAGCCATCCATACACGTGCGAATCGACAATTTGGAAAATTTCTCATAAAAAAGTAGTTGACACCTTCGCGCAGCATGCCGTACGGTCGACGACATGCCGCAACGCAACAGCCACCGCGAATTCATCGCTGCGATCCGTCCACCGACGTTGATCGACATGCTGCCGCTCACCGGCCTCCTTCTTATTTCCCTTGTACTCGTACTCCTCATTACCAACGGAGGTGCGGGCTGAGGGCGCGTGTCAAGGTAAAGCAAAACTAACCTAGATACCCCAAAGAACCCCGCACCCACCAGGATGCGGGGTTTTTTATCGCCCTCGTCATCACCGAAACGGAGCCAGGCCATGACCTCTGCAACAGCACAACCGAACGACCCCGGTGAAAGTACGGAAAGTGCCGAAGATCGCGTACGCATTTTCGACACGACCTTGCGCGACGGGGAACAAGCGCCCGGATTTTCGATGGATCGACGCGCAAAGTTGTGCATGGCACAAGCGCTGGAATCGCTGGGCGTCGATGTGTTGGAGGCCGGATTTCCACAAGCCTCGCCGGATGATTTCGCCGCTGTCGAGGAAATCGCCCGAAGTTTGCACAGCACCACCGTCTGCGCATTGGCGCGATGTCAAACCGGCGATATCGACACCGCCGCCCGCGCACTGGAACGCGCACACCGATCCCGCATCCACCTGTTTCTTTCCACCAGTCCGTTGCATCGCGAGCACAAGCTCGGCATGAGCAAGCAGCAAGTACTGGATACCGCCGTCGCCTCCATCCTGCACGCGCGCAAATACTGCGCAGACGTCGAATTCTCCGCCGAAGACGCATTGCGCACGGAGCCGGAATTCCTGGTCGACGTCTTCAGCGCCGCCATCGCCGCCGGCGCCACCACCGTCAACGTGCCGGACACCGTGGGCTACACCACGCCCGCCGAGATCCACGAACTGTTCTCCTATCTGCGCCAGCACGTGCGCGATGCGCACAAAGCCGTGTTTTCCTCGCATTGCCACGATGACTTAGGCATGGCCGTCGCCAACAGCCTCGCCGCCGTCAGCGCCGGCGCACGCCAGGTGGAGTGCACCATCAACGGCATCGGCGAACGCGCCGGCAACGCCGCACTGGAAGAAATCGTGATGGCCCTGAAAGTGCGCGCACCGCGCTTCGGCCTGCGCACCAACATCGACACGCACAAGCTGTATCCCACCTCGCGCCTGCTGAGCCAGGTCACCGGGCAGGCGGTACAACGCAACAAGGCGGTGGTCGGCGACAATGCCTTCGCGCACGAGTCGGGCATCCATCAGCACGGCATGCTCAAGCATCGCAACACCTACGAAATCATGCGGCCCGAAGATGTCGGCATCGCCGAAACCACGCTGGTGCTGGGCAAGCATTCCGGCCGTCACGCCCTGCGCCAGCGCCTGGAAGTGCTGGGGCACAAGCTGGATGACGAAGCCATGGACAGCGTGTTCAAGCGCTTCAAGGCACTGGCCGATCGCAAGCGCGACATTCGGGATGAAGATCTGGAAGCGCTGGCGTTGGGGCAAGATCCGGACGCTACCGGCCCCTGGCACCTGACCCATCTCAACACCAGCTCGCACCTGGGCAGCAATGCCACCGCGTCGGTGAAGTTGCGTCACGATGACGGCCGCGAGATTGGCGAAGCCGCCATTGGCGACGGCCCGGTCGATGCCGTGTTGCGCGCGATCGAACGCGCCACCGGCACCGACATGGAACTCACCGGCTTTCACGTGCGCGCCATCAGCGAGGGCGGCGATGCGCAGGGCCAGGCGCAACTCACTGCGCGCCATGCCGAGCGCGAATGGAACGGCAGCAGCGTCAGCACCGACATCATCGAAGCCACCGCACACGCGGCGCTCGCCATCATCAATCGCATCGAGCGCCAGGGCCCGAAGCAGCACCCGCAGCATTCCTTTACGGCAGAACGCAGCCATGGAGGGCTGCATGCAGATCGTCGCGCGCACGGACGCGTGGAACAGGAGACATCCGCATGAGTACCGCATTCCTCTGGCACAACGGCCGCATCAAGCCCTGGGCCGACGCCACCGTTCATGTCAGCACGCACGCGTTGCATTACGGCTCCTCCGTCTTCGAAGGCGAGCGCGTGTATGCCACGCCGGAAGGACCGGCCTATTTCCGCCTGGCCGAGCACACGCGCCGCCTGTTCGAATCGGCGCGCGTGTACGAGATCGAGATCGGCTACAGCGAAGATGAGATCAACGAAGCTTGCCTGGAAGTGATTCGCGCCAACCGGATGGCATCGGCTTATGTACGACCGATTGTCTTTCGCGGCGCCGGCGGGCTCGGCGTTCTCCCCAGGGACGGCGCGCCCGTCGACGTCGCGATCATGGCTTTGGAATGGGGTGCATATCTCGGCGAAGCGGCCGAGCGCGGTGCGGACGTGTGCGTGTCCTCATGGAACCGCCCTGCGCCGAACACCTTCCCTAGCTGGGCCAAGGCGGGTGGCAATTACCTGAGCAGCCAGCTGATCGGCATGGAAGCACGCCGCGGCGGTTACGACGAAGGCATTGCGCTGGGCTACAACGGCCTGCTGAGCGAAGGTGCCGGTGAAAACCTGTTCCTGATCAAGCGCGGCAAGCTGCTGACGCCGCCGTCGAGCGCCGGCATCCTGGCCGGCATCACGCGCGACTCGGTGATTACGCTGGCCAACGACATGGGCTATGTCGTGGAAGAACGCGATCTGCCGCGCGAAGCGCTGTATACCGCCGACGAAGTCTTCATGACCGGCACCGCCGCCGAGATCACGCCCGTACGCTCGGTCGATCGCAAGGCCGTTGGCAACGGCACGCCCGGCCCGATCACGCGCGCATTGCGCGATGCCTTCTTCGGCCTGTTCGACGGTCGCACGCAAGACCGCTACGGCTGGCTGACCCACGTTGAGACCACCACCGCAAAGGAGGCGGCATGAGCGCCCGCACGTTATTCGAGAAGATCTGGGACGCTCATGTCGTAGCGCCCGAAACGGCCGATACGCCGGCCGTGCTGTATATCGATCTGC
>NZ_DATEJY010000169.1:0-6418 GCF_035277725.1 Dyella sp.
CTGGTGCTTCTACAAATCGCTCCCTGACTCAGCCGAGATATATCGATTTACCTCGCGCCGCGGGCCGCAGCGTAGGCTGGGATGAAATCCCAGCTTCGTGATGCCACCTGTGCTGGGATTTCATCCCAGCCTACGTAGACATGGTCACCCCGGGGCATTCGGAAACGGATGTGTTGATTTATAGAAGTGCCTTTAAGCATCCGTCGCCCCGGCCTTCGCCGGGACGGCGATTTAAGATTTTTCGTCGTATTTGAGGAAGCGCGGCCTAAGTTGGTGCCATTGGCCTTAAAGACCTGACGACCAGCTAGGCGATATGCATTGAGCTTTTTTTCCCGATAAAAAGCCGCACTCCAAGGAGTGCGGCTCATCGCGTTTTTTATTTGGATTTGGTGCTTACCAGATCTTCACGCGGTCATCGGGTGCGAGGTAGAGCTTCTCGCCGGGCTTAACGTCGAACGCGTCATACCAGCCGTCGATGTTGCGCACGGTCAAGGCACGGAACTGCGCCGGCGCATGCACGTCGGTGGCGAGACGTTGACGCAGCGCCGCGTCGCGGATTTTCGAGCGCCATGCCTGGCCAAAGGCCAGGAAGAAGCGCTGATCGCCGGTGAGGCCATCGATGACCGGTGCGGGTTTGCCGCCGAGTGACTTGTGATAGGCCGCATAGGCGGCGGTAAGACCGGATACGTCGGCGATATTTTCGCCCAGCGTCTGTTGGCCATTGACGTGCAGGCCGGGCAGGGCTTCGTATTGGTCGTATTGCTTGACCAGCTTCTGCGTGGCGGTCTGGAAGTGGGCGGCGTCTTCAGGCGTCCACCAGTTTTCCATCTTGCCCTGCGCGTCGAAGTCGGCGCCGGTGTTGTCGAAGCTATGGCTGATCTCGTGGCCGATCACCGCGCCGACGGAACCGTAATTGGCAGCAGCATCCGCGTTCGGATCGAAGAACGGCGGCTGCAGAATGGCGGCCGGGAAGTTGAGCGCATTCTGCAGCGGCAGGTTCACCGCATTGACCGTCTGCGGCGTCATCCACCACTCGCCCTTGTCCACCGATTGGTTGAGCTTGGCCAGTTGGTGCTTGTACTCCAGCGCTTCGGCGCGCTCGTGGTTGCCGACCGGATCAGTGGCACTGATCTCGAGCGTGCTGTAGTCGCGCCAGGTGCTCGGGTAGCCCACGCTGACGCGCAGGGTGGCGATTTTTTCCTTGGCCTTCGCCCGCGTGGCGGGCGTCATCCAGGCGAGCGTGTTCAGGCGTTCGTCGAAGGCGGCGACGATGTTCTTCACCAGCTCTTCCACTTTCGCCTTGGACGACGGCGGGAAGTAGTGCTTCACGTAGAGCTGGCCGACCGCATCACCGAGGTCCGTATTGGTGTTGTTGACCGCGCGCTTCCAGCGATCCTGTTGCTTGGGCGTGCCTTGCAGAGTCGTGCCGTAGAAATCGAAATGAAGGTCAGCGTAGGCCTTCGGCAGCAGCGGTGCAGCATCGTCCAGCGCGTGGTAGCGCAGCAGCTGCTTCCAGGTTTCGATGTCTTCGCTGCCGACCAGTTTGGCGATGCCGGTGATGGCAGAGGGTTGCCATACGTCGATCTGTTTTTGACCGTCCAGGCCCGCGGCCTTGAAGTAGGCGTTCCAATTCAGGCCGGGTGCCTTTTGCGCAAAGTCGGCGGTGTTCCAGACGTTGTTGGCCTTGTGTACGTCCTGGCTGTCGACCAGGCTTTCCTGTGCTTGCGCGATCTTGGTTTCCAGCGCAACGATGGCCTTGGCCTGGCTCTGCGCGTCCGGCGTGCCGGCGAGCTTCAAGAGCGAGGTAACGTATGCCTCGTACTTGGTGCGCGCCTCGACCATGTCCTTGTCTTGCGACAAGTAGTAATCGCGGCTGGGCATGGCGATGCCACCCTGCAGCAGGTAGGCCATGTTGCGCGAGGAGTCTTCCAGCCCTTGCGTTACGAACAGGCCGAACAGGTTCTCGGTGTGGAAGTTGGTGGCGTTGATCGGGTCGACGTCGGCGCGCATCTGGCTACCGAGCACGCTGGCCAAGTCGTCGCGCGTCTTGATTGCGTCGATGCGATCGAGCTCAGGCTTGAGCGGGGAGAGGCCGAGCTTTTCGATGTTGGCCTCATTCATATAGGCCGCGTAGTAGTCGGCAATCTTGCGCTCGTTGGAGCCGGCCGGGGCGTGGCCTTGTGCCAGGTTGCGAATCAGCTGCGAAGTTTGTTTCTCGGCAAGTTGATAAACCTGCAGGAAGGTGCCGGTACTGGAGCGATCGGGCGGAATCTGCGTGTTTTTCACCCAGACGCCGTTGGCGTAATCGAAGAAGTTGTCGCCGGGTTTGACCGCGTGATCGATACCCTTGAGATCGATGCCGATATCCGTTCGGCCGGTTTTGGCTGTCGGCGGGTTGCCGGTCGTGGCAGGCGCGGCGGCCAGGGCCGTGGTGCTGGTCAGTACCGCGGCAGTGAGAATCCATCTGAATCGCTGCATGGCGATCACCTTATTGTGAGGAACGAGTTCCCCACCTTAGCCGCCTGCCGGGTGGCTTGTGAGCATGACTTTCGGGCTAGGTCGATGGGTTGGATGCGTAGCACGCAGGCTGGGATGGAATCCCGGCTTTCATCGGGAGGGCGTGCTGGGATTTCATCGCAGCCTACGTGGTCTCGTCCTGGGATTTGCAGGCCACGTTGGGTGCGGCTACGCCTTACCGCAACCTACGTTTCGCGCAAAAGGCAGGTTACTGTCCGAGCAATGCAATCTCGGCCAGCGCCTTGGGCGCATCGTTATCAAAGCGCAGGCGGTAATACGCATGTTGCCCAGGCTGATGAATGACGAACGCGCGAGTCTGCAGCGGCCACGGGAAGCGTTCGCCCTTCCGCGTATCCAGCACCGTCCAATGTTGCCCATCGTCGGACGCTTCGAGCGTCCAACTGGAAGGTGCCGGTGCCTGCTTCGCCGAGGTGAGCGTGTACATCGCTACCGTTTGCGCTTGCGGGAAATGCCAGCTCACGATGGGATGCGGCGCCGACAGCTGTGTTTCGGTGTCGCTGGTGTGATCGAACAAATGGCCCAGATCGGCGATCGCCGGTTCGCTGCCAGCTTCACCGTGTCCCGGACCAACGAGATCGTGCATCGGTGAGGGCTTGCCGCTGGCCGTCAACGAAGGCGGCAAATCCTGTTGATCGCTGCCCCACATGGATGGCTTCGGCCCCATCACGAAATCCAGCGTGGCGCCTTGCGCGAGCAAGGCATGCGGCAAGGTCAGCTTGTTCCAAGGCTGGCCATTCACGCGCAGGCTTTGCACATAGCGGTTCGTATCGCTGACGTTGGGCGCGTTGATGACGATGTGCTTGCCGCTCTCCAGCGCGATATCCATGTGCGGAAAATACGGCGCGCCGATCACGTATTCCGGCGTGCCCATGCGCAAGGGATAAAAGCCGGCGGCACTGAACAGCCACCAGCCGGACATCTCGCCGTTGTCTTCATCGCCAACGTAGCCTTGGCCGATCTCGCTGCCCAGGTACAGGCGCGAGAGCACGTCGCGCACCTTGTCCTGCGCTTTCCACGGTTGGCCCGTGTAGTCGTACATATAGATGATGTGATGGGAAGGCTGATTGCTGTGGCCGTACTGACCCATGCGCACCGATTGCGCCTCGCGCATCTCGTGGATCGGTTCGCCATAGCCGCCGACGTGATAAACACCGGGTGTGCTGAAGAACTGGTCCAGCTTGTTGGCGAGTGCAACGCGGCCGCCATACAGCGCGGCGAGCCCGGCGCCATCCTGCGGCGCGTGGAACGCCATGTTCCAGGCATCCGTCTCCGTGTAGTCGTCGCCCCAGCGCAGCGGATCGAAGTTCTGTTTCGTATAGCGCCAGTCGCCTTGTGCGTCACGCGCTACGAAGAAGCCAATGTCCGGATTGAACAGGTTGGCGTAATCCAGCGCGCGACCGCGGAAGTAGCTGGCGTCTTCGGCATATTGCACTTGATAGGGATCGTGCGCATCACCGCGCGCGGCGAGTGCGTTCGCCAGATTGCCGATGGCGAAATCGGCGATATAGCCGTCCATCGACCAGGAGAAGCCTTCCTTGATCGCGTAGTCGGTGTAGCCGTTGAAGATCGATCGCTGCAGCCCTTTGCGCCCGGTGCCCTTGAGCGGGCTGACCACCGTCGCATCCTTCAACGCCGCTTGATAGAACGACTGCACGTCGAAGTTGTGTACGCCTTTCAGCCATGCATCGGCGAACGCCACGTCGGCGCTGGTACCCACCATCAGATCGGCATAACCCGGCGAAGACCAGCGCGCAATCCAGCCGCCGTCGCGGTATTCCTGCACGAAACCATCAATGATCTCGCCGTCCAGCTTGGGGATCAGCAGCGCATAGGCCGGCCACACCGTGCGGTAGGTATCCCAGAAGCCGTTATTGACGAACACCTTGCCATCGACGACGTGCGCACCGGTCTGCGTGGGCGTGTTCTCGCCGACGGGCGAGGAGAACGGGCTAGCATAGCGATACACCGGTTTGTCGGCGGTGCCGGTGTTCTCGTAGGCCGAATTGGGATACATGAACAGGCGGTAGAGATTGGAATACAGCGTCACCAGCTCGCCATGATTGGCACCTTGCACGTGCACGATGCCGAGTTGCTTGTCCCATATCTTCTGCGCACGTTCGCGCACGTCGTCGAAACTTTCCTGCGGTGCGATTTCCAGGGCCAGGTTGTGCTTGGCCTGCTCCACGCTGATCAACGACGTGGCGATGCGCACGTTGACCGTTTTGGTTGTCGAGGTGTCGAAGCCGAACCACGCGGTGACGTGATCGCGATCTTCGCCGGTGAGCCGTCCGCTTTCGGCTACCGGCTGATCGACGATGGCATAGAAGAACAGGCGACTGGCGCCGGTAGAGAGCACGCTCTTGACGTCGGAGTAGCCGCTGAAACTGCGATGGGCGGGATCGAGCGTGATGCCGCCTTCATTCGTGCGGTTGTCGAACACCAATTGTCCGCGCTTGCCGGGAAAGATGAAACGAAGCATCGCGGCGTGATCGGTCGGTGTCATTTCGCCAACGATGCCGTTGTCGAACGCCACCTTGTAGTCATGCGCATGGGCGATTTCGTGATCATGGCTGAAGCTCAACGCACGCTTTTCGCGATTTGCGCTGGGTGCGCCATCGGCAACCGCCGCAGGCATGATCTGGAAGGTCTGCCGGTCGCCCATCCACGGGCTGGGCTCGTGCGAAAGCGAGAAGGCTTCGATGCGTGGGCGATTGTTCGCATCATTACGCTGCTGGTACTGGTACATCCAGTCCGATCCCGCGTCGGTCACCGGCGCCCAGAAACTGAAGCCATGCGGCAGCGTCACGGCCGGAATATTGTTGCCGCGCGAGAAGACGTAGCCGGAGTTAGTTCCACGCAGGATGTTCACATAATCGCTGGGCCGCTCGTTTGCCGCGTACTCCGGCGCGGCAGCGATGCGCAGATCGTCAAGAAAGCCTTCGACGTTTCCAGCGGGACCATCATGCGCCAGCACGATTTGGCGAACATGGCGGCCAGCTGCCGCTTTACCCAGGTCGATCGTCAACGTGTTCCATTGATTGACGTACAGGGTGCGGCTTTTACCGAGCGCATTGGCATTGGCGGGAACGCGGTGTTGATCGCGTGCCTGGCTGGTGGAAAGACGCGTGCCGTCATCGAACACGAGGTCGACCGCGACATAAGTCGATGGATCGGCGAGATCGCCCGTGGCAATGCATGGGAATACCAGATACGAAAGCTGGGTATTCGCGTGGACGGGAATATCCACGTCAAACAGCTTGGTTTCCTGTTTGCCACCGGCGCGTCCCTGGTAATGCAGCGAATGAAGGCCAGTAAACCCAACGCCGGGCTTGGCGCTGTAGGCATCGTCCTCTGACGGGCCGCCGCCGATATCGACGATCAACCCCGTGTTGGCGGAAGCGGCGATCGGCGAGGGCTCACCGGTTTCGAACGAGGTGTAGAACGTGCCGCTGCCGTCTGCGCTGGCGATGGTGGTGCAACAAGCGAGTGCAAGGAAAAGCAGTTTCTGCCGGGACAGGCGAGTCATGAAACCTGGCATCTGGTTACCCCTGTGGAGAGCGCCTGCGGGTGGGAGGATCGCGCCAAGAGCTGGATTTGATCGATCTAAACGAAGAGTGTCAAACCGCAGCGCAGCATGCTTGAGTGCCTGCTCGCGATCGACAGCGTGCATCCGTCTCGGGTGCGTCGGAATGACGACGTCCGTAGATACTGTTATCCGAGTCAAGCGTTATGAAGGGCTGGATCGAAGGGCCGGCCTGATTTGATGACACCCAAAGCGACCTGAGCCAGTTTGCGCATCATGGCGCCGATGATGACCATCGGTATCTTTTTGCTGGCCTCCAGGCGCTCGCGGAAGCGTATGCCCCACGTGGTGCGATGA
>NZ_DATEJY010000170.1:0-3250 GCF_035277725.1 Dyella sp.
AAAGCAAGAGTAATGCCGTCATCACAATCCCCATATAAATTTTGAGACTTGGAACACGACATGGAACGGAGGCATCATAGGCACTCCCGTCGCGCCCGGTAAGGCGCAACAGGGGGAATCAGGGTTGGAATTCAAGCTCCGCGACGTACGTCATCCCGGTGATGTTCGGGATGCAGTCAAATGCGCGATGCCAAGCATCCCGGATCGGTCTTGGATGCGTGGCTCGATGTGTTTGTACTGAACCCCGGTTATCGCCGGGAAGCAGGGGAGCGATTGATTTGAAAACCTGGCTGGCCACCGCGTATTGCGGCGGGGCACAGGTTCGGAACATCGCATGACACCGGATGCAGGCGCATAAACCTGCGATTCGGCAGCAAGGGGTTTCGCAAAGTTAAGTTGATCGACGGGGAGTGCATGGTGCGCTCCTCTACCCACAAGCACCACCGCGTTTCGATTCAGAGGACAAGTATCGTGCGGATTGCATGCATGGCAGCAGCGTTGGCTTTGGCATTGGGAACTAGCTCGGTCTGGGCGCAAGGTAATGCGCCCGCACCGGGGCAAATCCTGATCAGTGGCGTACCGGCATCGGCGCCCGACATCCAGAAAATCATCGACGGGGAATACCAGAAGGCAGCGGGGGCAGGGGCGCCGGATCATGCGCAACTGCAGGCGCTGGCCGAGCGGATTACCGCGGCATTGCACAAGGCGGGTTACCCGCAAGCGCATGCCTATCTAGCCGACCAGTTCGCCACTTACAGCCTGGGGCCGGCGGCCAAGACCGTAGCGCCCGCCAATACGCAAGCGGCCGCAAGCGCGGTGGCTTCGGCAAGCGAAGAGGGCAATGGCAATGCGTCGCTGGCGTCGGCGCCTAGCGCAGCAGGCGTGGTGCCGCCGGTAAGCCAGCGCGAAAGCAGCGGGCAGAAGGTCGCCGTGCGCGGTTTTCGCATCGACGGCGTGGGCGATCATCCGGATGCCGGCATCACCTTCGACAGCATCCAGGCGCTGGTCAACGACCAGTACCGCAAGCTAGGCGGCACGCCGACACAACCGGCGATGCTCAGCTTTGCACAGATGCAGGGCGTGGCCGACAAGATTACCGAGCGCTATCGCAAGGCCGGCTTCATCGTGGCCGATGCCTTCTTGCCGGCGCAAACCATCGGCAGCGACCAGATGGTGCAGATCCAGATTCTGGAAGGCCGCGTCGGGCGCATCATCGTCAAGGGCAACAAGCGCTATTACGCGGATGTCATCGCCGCGCCCGCGCAGCAATTGAAAGACAAGCCACTGCAAAAAAGCACGGTGGATTCCGCGCTGTTGTACGTGCGCGACCTGCCGGGCGTGACGGTTGCTTCCACGTTCCAGCCGGGCCGGCAGACGGGCGATACCGACCTGATCATGGTCGCGCACGAGGCGAAGAATCCGTTCACCTTTACGCTGGGCGCGGACAACTACGGCACCTCGCTTACCGGCCGTTATCGCGCACTGGCTGGCGTAACGTGGAACAGTCCGCTGGGCATCGGCGACAGCTTGTCCGCCAACGTCGATTACGCGCTGGATCCCAATCAGAACGCCTACGGTTCGCTGGCCTATACCGCGCCGCTGGTGGTGGTGCCGGGGCTGAGCATGACGGGAGGCGTGACGCGCAGCGAATTGCAGATCAGTTCCGATGGCTTTGCCGCCTTGAAAGTGCGCGGCCCGACGACGACGCAATTCGCCGGCAGCGATTGGAAGTTCCTCAACACCGACGACATGAAGATGCAGGCCACGCTGCACGTCATGCGCGAAGAATCCAAGCTGAGCACGCAAGGCATGCAGCTGTCGGACGAGCGCTTCAACGTGCTGGAACTTGGCTATGCCATGAATCACACCGACCGGCGTTTCCATGGCGTGGATCTGTTGCAGGTGGACGTGCGCAAGTCGCTCAACGACCAGTCGAAGGAACCGGACCTGGTTGCGCCCAACCACGCGCACGATTTCACCCTGGCGAAGGTGTCGTACACGCGTCTGCAATTCCTGACGCCATCGCAGCGCCTGTACTTCAAGTTCACCGGCCAGTGGACGCCGGATGCGCTGGTGCCGATGGAGCAGTTCGTGATCGGTGGCCCGGACAGCGTGCGCTCGTATCCGATTGCCGATGGCTTGAGCGATCGCGGTTACTACACCTCGCTGGAATACCACGTGGATGCGCCGTTCATCGGCAACAAGCCGTCGCCGTTCTACGCGCGTCCTTGGCGTGAAGTGCTGGAGCTGGAAACTTTCCTCGATTACGCACGCGGCTTCACCGCGGGTGCTGATCACAGCAGTACGGTGCCGCCCCTGAATTTCAGCGGTTTCGGTGCCGGCTTCATCTTCCGCGTTCCGCAGTTCCACCATTTCGAATTCCATCTCGACGGTGCGATTCCCCTGGGCAGCCAGGTGGCAACGGATCGTCACGGTTACCACGTATATGGACGTATGGGCTTGACGTTCTAAGGAGGCCATCATGAATACGAGCATTGGCAAGCAGCAGCACACGTCACGTCACTCGCATGGAATGCCGGCCCTGCGGCGCAAGTTGCTACCGGCCAGCCTGATCTCCCTGCTGGGGCTTTTTGCCTGCGGCGGCGAAGCGTTCGCAGGCGGCCATGTGGCGGCGAACACCGCGCCGACCGGCGGCTCGATCGTCGGCGGCAATGGTTCGATCGCACAGAACGGCGCCAACACCACCGTCGTGCAGAAATCGCAGATGCTGGCGTTGAACTGGCAGACCTTCAACGTCGGCGAAAACGCCTCGGTGATCTTCAAGCAGCCGTCGTTCACCTCGGTGGCGCTCAACCGCATTCTCGACCAGAACGCCAGCCAGATCTTCGGCCACGTCAGTGCGAACGGCCAGATCTTCCTGATCAACACGCACGGCATCATCTTCGGCCGCAACTCGCAGGTAAATGTCGGCGGCCTGGTGGCCAGCACACTGGACCTGACGCCCAGCGATTTTCTGTCCAACCATTTCAACCTGGATGCGCACGGCGGCAGCGCCGGCATCGTCAATCACGGCACCATCGAAGCGGCCAGCGGCGGCTCGGTGAACCTGGTCGGCGGACAAGTCGCCAACGATGGCCTGATCATCGCCAACTACGGCCACATCAACCTCGATGGCGCCGATCGCGCGGTGCTCGATTTCGACGGCGACGGTTTGATCAACGTGCAAGTCACCGGCGCGCTGCAAAAGCGCTTGAATGCCGATGAAGCAGCCGTCACCAACAAAGGCACG
>NZ_DATEJY010000171.1:0-11496 GCF_035277725.1 Dyella sp.
CTATACCTCCCCCCGCCCCGAGAACATCGACCGCGTGGTCGCCCTGATGGCCGAGCACGGCATCGAGGCCTCGGTGGAGAATCGTTCAAACTGGCGCAAGCCCGGCCACCGCCGCTTCAGCTACCAGGAACCGGACAGCGACCGCAGCAACTGGGAGCAGGTGTGGATCGCCCGCGCCGACGACTACACCCGCGCCCGGGCCCTGCTGCGCGAGCTGGGCATCGAACCGGTGATCCGCCACGGCCAGGAGCTGGCCGAGGCGCGCAATCCCTCGCCGCAGGCGAGGCGCCGGGGCACGGTGGCGCGGGTGCGGCGCATCATGCTGCTGGCCATCCTGGGCATCATCGCGGTGATGACGCTGCGCTACCTGCACGTGATCTGAGCCCCGGCGCTGGTGCCGCAGCGCCCCATGCGCGGAGCCCGTCTTCCGGCCTAGAATCGGGCCATGCGCTCCGAACACGTCCGCCTGTTCCAGACCCTGCCGCACGCCTGCGGCTACTACGCCGAGCGCACGGCGCAGAACCTGGTGATCGATCCGGCCGCGCCGCAGCTGGACCGGCTGTACGGGCCGGCGCTGGAACGCGGCTTCCGCCGGGCCGGCGGGCACCTCTACTTCCCGCACTGCCCGGAATGCCGCGCCTGCACGCCCTGCCGCATCGACGCGCTGCACTTCGAAGCCGACCGCTCGCAGCGGCGCTGCCTGAAACGCAACGCCGACCTCGTGGTGACCGAATGCCAGGCCGGCTACAACGCCGAGCGCCACGCGCTGTACGAGCGCTACCTGCGCCAGCGCCACCCCGGCGGCGGCATGGACGAGGCCGACGCCAGCGACTTCCGCCGCTTCCTCACCGCGCCATGGAGCCCCACCCAGTTCCTGGAATTCCGCCTGCGCGAACGCCTGCTCGGCGTGGCGGTCACCGACGTCTGCCGCAGCGGCCTGTCGGCGGTCTACACCTTCTACGACCCCGATGAAGACGCCCGCGGCCTTGGCACCTTCGCCATCCTCAAGCAGGTGGAACTGGCCCGCCGCCGCAACCTGCCCTGGGTGTACCTCGGCTTCTGGATCGAGGGCCATCCGAAGATGGACTACAAGCGGCGCTTCCGGCCGCTGCAGTTGCGCACGGCCGAGGGCTGGCAGGTCATGCCTTGATGTAGGAGCGCACCCTGTGCGCGAAATGCGCCGGCGCTTGATCGAAGCCAAAAAGCATTCGCGCACAGGGTGCGCTCCTGCAGATTCATGCCTCGGGTATTTCCGGATACGGGAACAGCTTCACCAGCGGCACCGAGATGCCGTCGTCGCCGACCACGCGGCAGTGCGTGCGGTCGAGCTGGCGCGGATCGTCGACGCCGCAGCTGTGGGCGATGATGCCCACCTCGTGCATCACGTTCTTCGCGTAGTTCGCCACCTTCTCGCTCTTGTCGGTGACCACCAGGCCGCGCTGCAGCTTCGGGTCCTGCGTGGTGATGCCGGTGGGGCAGGTGTTGCGGTTGCACTGCAGCGACTGGATGCAGCCCAGCGCCAGCATGAAGCCGCGCGCCGAATTGACGAAATTCGCACCCATCGACAAGGCCCACGCCACGTCGTACGCGGTGATGCATTTGCCCGAACAGATCACCTTGATACGCTCGCGCAGCCCACGTTCGATCAAGGTATTGACCAGTTCCGGCAAGGCCTCGCGCAACGGCAGGCCGACGCCTTCCATCAGCGTCTGCGGCGCGGCGCCGGTGCCGCCTTCGGAGCCGTCGACGATAATGAAATCCGGCGCGCTTTCGATACCGCGCCTGGCCACTTCATCACACACTTCGTCGATCCACCCCATATCGCCAAACACCGCCTTGAACCCGGTGGGCTTGCCGGTGAGATCGCGGATGTGCCGGATCGAATCCATCAGCTGCGATACGTTGGCAATATCCAGATGGCGATTGGGACTCTGCGAATCCGTGCCCACCGGAATCCCGCGAATCGCAGCGATTTCCGCCGTCACCTTGGCTGCGGGCAACAGGCCACCCATGCCGGGCTTGGCGCCCTGCCCCAGCTTGATGCTGACCATCTTCACCTGCTTGTGCGCACAGATCGCCAGCAACTTGTCGTCATCGAGTTTGCCATCCGGCGTGCGCACGCCGTATTTGGCGGTGCCGATCTCGAACACGATGTCGCAGCCGCCTTCGAGGTGATACGGCGCCAGGCCGCCTTCGCCCGTGTCCATCCAGATGCCGGCTTTCGCCGCACCGATCGACAACGCGCGCACGGCGGGTGCGGACAGCGCGCCGAAACTCATCGCCGAGATATTGAAGAACGCCGCATGATCGTAAGGCTCGCGCGCATATGGCCCGATGCGCACGGGCTGCGGTTTGACGTGTGACTCGCCCAGCGCCGGAAACGCCGCATTGACGAAGAACGGCACGCCTTCCAGATGCAGGTCGCGCGTGGAGCCAAACGCATTGGTGTTCTCAGTGTTCTTGGCCGCGCGATATACCCACATGCGTTGTGCGCGGTTGAACGGCATTTCCTCGCGATCGCTGGAATACAGGTATTGGCGGAAGAACTCGCCAAGATGCAGGAACCAGTAGCGGAAGTGCCCGATCACGGGGTAATTGCGCAACACGGAGTTATGCGTCTGGTTGCGATCGACGAACCATGTCACCAGCACCACCAGCACGGCGATCACCAGCAGCAGCATGAACAGTGCCGCGAAGGTTTCCACCAGTACCACCAGCCAATGCGCGAAGCCTGTCGATGCCATCGTTCTACTCCGTGATATGTAGCAAGCCTCTCTCCCCAAGGAGAGAGAGGAGAAAGCGCGTCGCCGATTCTACAGCTCGATCCGGATCGCCTTGGCCGCGCGAATCGCCTTGGCCTTGGCGGCTTCAATATCGTTATCGCGCGCCAGTGTGACCGCCATGCGGCGGCGTCCTTTCACTTCCGGCTTGCCGAAGATGCGCAGTTGCGTATCCGGTTCGGCCAGCGCGTCGGCAATACCGTGGTAGCGCGGCGCACGACCCTCGCCTTCCATCAACACAGCACATGAAGCGGAAGGCCCCTGCTGGCGAATGGCCGGAATCGGCAGCCCCAGAATGGCGCGCGCATGCAGCGCAAATTCCGACAGATCCTGCGAGATCAGCGTGACCAGGCCAGTGTCGTGCGGCCGCGGGCTTACTTCGGAAAAGATCACGCTGTCACCTTTGACGAAGAACTCCACGCCGAACACGCCCCAGCCGCCCAGCGCGCCGGTAATGGCTTCGGCCTGGCGTTGCGCTTCGGCCAGGGCGGTCTCGCTCATCGGCTGCGGCTGCCAGGATTCGCGGTAGTCGCCGTCTTCCTGACGATGGCCGATCGGCGCGCAAAAACGGGTGCCATCTTTGTGCCGCACCGTCAGCAAGGTGATTTCGTAATCGAAGGGCACGAAACCCTCCACGATCACCCGTCCTCTGCCCGCGCGACCGCCGGATTGGGCGTAATCCCAAGCGGGCTTTAGCTCAGCGGCATCGCGCACGGTGCTCTGACCCTTGCCGGACGAACTCATCACCGGCTTGATCACAAAGGGGTAGCCAATGGCGGCCACCGCCCCGCGGTAATCCGCCTCGCTGTCGCAGAAGCGATAGGGTGAGGTCGGCAAACCCAGTTGCTCGGCGGCAAGGCGGCGGATGCCTTCGCGGTCCATAGTCAGCCACGCGGCGCGCGCCGTCGGGATGACCTTCAAGCCTGCTTTTTCCAACTCCACCAAGGTGGGCGTGTGGATGGCTTCGATTTCAGGCACGACCAGATCCGGCTGTTCCTGCGCAATCAAGGCACGCAGGGCGGTGCCGTCCAGCATGTCGATGACGTGGCTACGATGCGCCACCTGCATGGCCGGCGCATTCGCATAGCGATCCACCGCAATCATCTCGACGGCAAGACGCTGCAACTCGATCGCGACTTCCTTGCCAAGCTCGCCCGCACCCAATAACAGCACTTTGAGGGCATGGTCGGAATGGGGCGTGCCGAAGGGCTTCATCGAGGTCTCCAGATAAACCGACATTGTACGTCGATCGCCTTGCCGCACCGCAGATTGACAAGGCCCCATGGCGGGTATTGAGTAGGCTCGACTCCGCTCCCCACGGATCATTTATGCGCAGCAGGATCGCCCCGCTTTTGCTGGTGTCGATGTTGTGCCTTGCCCCCAGTCCCGCCAAGGCTGCTGCCGATCCTGCGCCCACTGAAACCACCTGGATGACCGTGCTGCTCAATGGCCGCAAGATCGGCCACGAGGAAATTCAGCGCGAGCAAATGGGCAATACCGTCACCACCACGCAGACGCTGGTGATGGCTATCGAACGCAGCCATAAAGTGGTGCCATACATCAACGTCAGCCGCAGCGTGGAAACCGTTGCCGGCGTACCGATCAGCTTCACCATGACCAGCACCATGTCCGCCACGGAAACCAGGGTGGAAGGCACTCGATTGTCCAATGGCACGCTCGAACTTACCAACACAGTCGGCGGACATTCCGACCAGGCCATTTCTACCTGGCCCGATGGCGCCGTGCTGGTGGAAGGACAACGCAAAGCCATGCAAGCGGCGATTGCCCATCCGGGCATGCATTACCACATGCTGGTGTACAACCAAGGCAGCCAGCAGCCGATGGATCTGATGGTCCACGTGCTCGGAGATGAGCGCGTGCCATTTGCCGATCACGTGGAAATCCTCAGTCATCAACAGGAAACGCTGCGCACTGTCGAAAACACGCAGACCGTCGATCTATGGCTGGACGCAGACGGCAATATCCGCAAAGGCTCGACGTCCCTGCTTGGCCGTCCGATGGACATGATTGCCTGCAGCGAAGCCTGCGCAGAAGCACCAGAACAAACCTTGGACATGATGAGCGAGGCGATCGTCGATTCACCGCGCCTGCTCACGCCGGAAATGCTGGGAGATTTCCTCAGCTACCGCGTGCACGTCACCAACAAGGCCATCTTCAAACCCTTCATCAGCACCGACCAGCAATCGGTGACGGACCTCGGCAACGGCGAATGGCTGATCAATGTCTATCGCAGTGAACTGGATGACGAGCGGCCGCCCACGCCGGCTGATACGCAGCCCAATGCGTGGTTGCAATCCGATGCCCCGGAGATCAAGGCACTGGCCATCCTCGCTGCCGGAGGCGAGCGAAACAAATCGCACATCATGGGCAACCTCAATGCGTTCGTCAGCCGCTATCTCTCCAAGCGCGGACTGGATATCGGTTATGCCTCGGCGCTGGAAGTCGCACGCGACCGTCGTGGCGACTGCGCGGAATACGCGGTGCTGCTCGCGGCCATGGCACGCGCGGAAGACATTCCGGCACGCGTAGTCGTTGGCATGCTCTACACCGACAGATACGACGGCAAGCAACGCGTGTTTGTACCGCATGCCTGGGTCGTGGCATGGGTGCGGGGGCACTGGCAGAGTTTCGATCCCGCCACGGTGCGTTTCGACACCGGCCATATCGCCTTGGACATCAGCGATGGCAATCCATGGCATTTCTTCAATGCAACGAATGAATTCGGCAGCATCCAGATCGATGCGGTGAAAACCTTCGGCGAGATGTACGGCCTGATGCCGGGGAACGCGACCGGGGGTGCGGCTGGCGCCGGTGGTGGTGCGAAGTAGCCGGCCGGTCCGGCGGGACCACTTGAATTAGATATCACTTTGATATCTAATCCTCCCAACTCGGGAGGATTCAGCCATGAACGAACGCACTGGGTTTAATGAGCGCAGCGGATTTTCGATCCCCGGCATCCCTTTGATATTCCTCTTCCTGGCGCTGGTTCTGATCGGCTTCGGGTGCTACGTCAGCAAAGCCCATGGCGGCCCGCCCTGGATGGTTGGCCTGGGCGTATTCATCCACGTGCTGTCGCTCTGGTTCCTTATCGGTTTTTTCCAGGTCGCGCCCAATCAAGGGCAAGTGCTGCAGCTGTTCGGCAAATACGTAGGCACCGTGCGCCACGAAGGCCTGCGCTGGACCAACCCTTTCTATAGCCGCAAGCGCATATCGCTGCGCGTGCGCAACTTCGAAAGCGGCAAGCTGAAGGTCAACGACAGCGATGGCAATCCCATCGAGATTGCGACCATCGTGGTGTGGCAGGTCATGGATACGGCGGAAGCCGTGTTCTGTGTCGACAACTACGAAAACTTCGTCACCATCCAAAGCGAATCCGCGCTGCGCCAGATGGCGCAAAGCTACCCTTACGACGCGCATGACGATGGCAAGCCATCGCTGCGCAGCCACGGCGACATCATCAACAATCATCTGCGCGACGAAATCCAGGCGCGCTTGGATCGCGCTGGCGTGCAGGTGATGGAAGCGCGCATCAGCCACCTCGCCTATGCACAGGAAATCGCGCAAGCCATGCTGCAACGGCAGCAGGCCAGCGCCATCGTGGCGGCCCGCACGCGCATCGTGCAAGGTGCGGTCGGCATCGTTGCCATGGCGTTGGAAAAACTGCGCAGCCAAGGCGTCGTCGATCTGGATGAAGAGCGCAAGGCCGCGATGGTCAGCAACCTATTGGTCGTTCTATGCGGAGAACGCGGCACACAACCGGTGATCAATACCGGCACGCTTTATCACTGACATCTCATGGCGGCTGAAAAAAAAGCCTATCCGCTACGCATCAGCCCGATCGTGCTGGAAGCGATGCAGCGCTGGGCCGATGACGAGCTCAGAAGCGTGAATGCGCAGATCGAATACGTGTTGCGCCAGGCCTTGCACGCCAACGGCCGATTAAAGCCTGGCAAGGTCAAGCCGCTGGCGGATGACGAATCACGCTGAATCCGTCCGCGTTCTCAAACTCATACCCAGCGCCACCCAGCCAACGATAAACGCCACGCCGCCGAAGGGTGTCACGATGCCAACCCATCGCGGCGCCCCCAAAGCCAGGGCGTACAAGCTTCCGCTGAACATCACGATGCCAAGCGCGAAAGCCCACGTGGCTACGAGGCGTGCCTTGCTCCCCCGAATCAGCGCGGCAGCAGCAAGCGCCAACGCGTGCCAGAAGTGATATTGCACTGCTGTATGCCAGAGTTCGCGTTGCGTGGCGCCCAGTACATCCTTGAGCGCGTGCGCACCGAAGGCACCCAGCAACACGGCGCTCGCTCCGGCAAGGCCGACGAGCAGTCCGTCGCGGGATTGGACAAGTTGTCGCATCGACAGGATTCCCCATGACATGGAAAGCGCTGAAACGGTGATACCTGGCGTATCCTGAGCCGGTTCCAGCGAAGGAATTCTTGCATGAAGCTCTTGCGTTTCGCCCGCCTGGCCGGCCTGCTCGTCATCAGCATGGTGTTCGCTGCATGCCAGTCGCAGCAAGCGGCGCCATGGCTGCTCACCGATATCTCCGGGCACATGCCGGATCTTACTTTCCGGCTCACCAACGATCAGGGCAAATCCGTCACGGCGCCGGATTATCAGGGAAAAGTCACCCTGCTCTATTTTGGCTACACGCATTGCCCGGATGTCTGCCCGCTGACGCTTGCACATCTGCATGTGGTGATGCAGCGCCTGGGCAAACTGGCCGATGGCGCGCAGATTCTGTTCGTGAGCGTGGACCCGGCGCGTGACACGCCTGAGGCGTTGCACGCCTACGTCACGGCATTCGATCCGCATGTGGTGGGCCTGACTGGCTCACCCGCCGATATCGAAGCACTCACCAAGCGATATCGTGCGGCCTTCAGCCGGGAGCCGGACAAGGCAGGCGGCAGTTATGACGTCAGCCACAGTTCGGGCATCTATATCTTTGATGCGCATGGCAAGGCCCGTCTGCTCGCCACGCCGACCGACTCGCAGGACAAGCTGGTGCACGATCTGCATCTGCTGTTGAGCCCAGGGGGCGCAACATGAAACACCATGCATGGTTGTTTGGATTCATGATGCTGCTTGCGCCCATCGTGCATGCAGCGCAAGCGGATCAGATCAAGCCCAGCCACGCGTGGATTCGCCTGTTGCCGGCCAATCTGCCGGCCGGTGCTTATGTAACGCTCGACAACCAAGGCGCATCCGCCGCCGTGCTGGTTTCCGCAAACAGCGCTGCGTACGGATCGGTAATGCTGCATCAGAGCACGAGCGATCCGGCCGGCAACAGCGACATGCATATGCTCGACCGCCTGGTCGTGCCAGCTCACGGGCAAGTATTGCTGGCGCCGGCCAGCTACCACCTGATGTTGCAACAGGCGACGCATCCACTGAAGCCCGGCGATACGGTGGAAATCACATTCGACTTCGCCGATGGCAGCCGTCTCGCCGTGCCGTTCCTGGTTCGCCCCGCCAACGCGGCCGATTGAACGCCATGCGTGTTTTTGCCATTTCCGATCTGCATCTGGACTATGCGGCCAATCGCGAATGGCTTCAGCGATTGCCCATGCACGAATACAACGATGACGTGCTGCTGCTGGCCGGTGATGTCTCCGATCGCCTCACGCTGCTTGAAGACGCATTCAGCACGTTGACCAGACGCTTTTCCGCCGTGTTGTTTGTGCCAGGCAACCACGATCTATGGATCAATCGCGAGCGTCTGCCCGATTCGTTTGCGAAGCTGGATGCCGTGCTTGCGGCAACGCGGGAGCATGGCGTACGCACAGACGTTCATCGCGAAGGCGAACTCGCAATCGTGCCGTTGCTTGGCTGGTACGACTATTCCTTCGGTGCAGCCGACGACTACCTCAAGGCCGCCTGGGCCGACTATCGCAACTGCTTGTGGCCTGGGCATGACGAAGCCAGCTTGACGCGATTCTTCACGCAACAGAATCCCTCGCCGTCATCACCGGCATTGCAAGGCGCACGCCGGATCATCACGTTTTCCCATTTCCTGCCGCGCATCGACCTGATGCCGGAACGCATTCCGGACAAGCACAGGAAGATTTATCCCGTGCTGGGCACCACTGTCTTGGAGTCGCAACTGCGCGGACTTGGCTCAAGCATTCACGTGTATGGGCACAGCCATGTGAACCGCCACGTGACGATCGACGGTGTTACCTACATCAACAACGCGTTTGGCTATCCCTCGGAAGCGCACTTTACTGGGCGCCAACTTATGCAAGTTCTGTGACAACCATTGGAACCCTTTGTTTTGTCTTTAACTATCTCCGCTCCTTTTGCCGCCCCCTTTGTTTGTATAGGCAGGGCGGCGTTGCCGGAGCAATCACTACTTTTTTACTCGATTGTTGCGATTCAGAGATACGTCAGAGATACGAATAACCTCAAGATCTGCCCGCGGAATAGGAACGAGTAGCGCTCGCTCATCATTGGAATTTTTATCCATGAGGCGGACGTAAGAGGTTGACCCTATGCCATGCCATATAACACGTGCACCGCGCATACCCCATTGTGACGAATGTGGAAATTGAAATAAATCGATGATAAATCCGTTTTGCGTCGCCAAATCCGTGAGCCGATCATAATCATCTTTGGAAACCAGCACCAAAGCTCCTTGTTGCGAGCGAATACCCAAGGAGGTCATGGTTATGTTTAATAATGCCGGTTTAGTTAATGGAAGAAGCCCAAGAAAAATGGCAATGACTATAGCCATTGAAAGCCTAACAGAAAGACGATACTTGCTTGGATGATTCGCGCCAAATATGACCAAAAGCAAAAAACCACATAGCGCGAAATAAGAGAGCGTACCAAGCCATCGCGCGTCCGGCGATGCTTTCGATTCAATCCCTGAAAGGAGAAAAAGTATTAGGCAGAGTAATGACACTACCATGAAAACGCCGCCATCCAAAAAAGGGGGAATCTTCCAAGGCGATGCTGCAGGATCGCGCCTAGTCTTATTTACTAGCCACAACAGGCCGCGCCATGGAGCAAAGGCGACAACCAACCCATAGAACACACCAAACACGAAGAGTGCGCCAAAGCCAAGTGCCATGAAAATCAAAAAGATCACATCACCAAACGACATGCCGTCAGGGATGATGTGCTCGGTATAACAATAGAAAAAAACAATCAGTACGCCCGAAGCAGCGATAATTGATCGCAATATGAAAATAATTTCTTTTGTCTTTTCTAGAACCTCTTTCGACAGAATCATCTTCCTACTCCAACTTCAGGCTCACATAAGCTCCAGCGCCGAAAGTCGCACCAGTCATCGCCCCCTTCCTTTAGAACACACTCTAAAAACCGCTGCGTGGCGGTCTTTCAGTCGCCCGATGTTCATGCATCGCGTTGTTTGTCATCTGAGCATGAGCAGCCTCCGTGGCTAATTGTCTGATCCATCGGGAATAAAATTTAACGCAAGACTTGACCTGAGCCCGGCAGCAATTGGTAGCCCCCGGAAGGAACCAGGGTATCGGCATAGACATACAGGCGCTGGCCGCCGTACTGCTGATAATGGGCCATCTCCACATCAATAGCAAAGCGGTTTTATCAATATAGACCATAATAAATATTATGGGCCCTTATCCTAGGTTAGGATTTTTTTGCCTCATCCTTTGGAAACAATTTCTTCTGCTCAAACCAAAAATAATAAACAAAGCCCGATACGAAGCCAAGCGCTTCTATGATCGAAGCATCCAGGCCAAACGGATAGGCTTTAAAGCAATAGAAATATAAAAAGAGTAAAAATATGTATATAGTTATAGACACTAAAAATGTCTTTACTAGAGAAAAAACAACACTTTTAGCGCTTGGTTTTTTCATACCTCAATTCCTACAATAGCCATTCCAACCAGCCTCTACTGAATAATCGCTAATTCCGGCGGCCAAACCAATCATCGGACCGGCCACTAGCGCGCCCTTTTTGATAGCTGGTGCTGTTCCCAATGTGGCTGCCGCCGTATACGGGATAGATCGGCCAACCATCTGTGCTGCCACGTTAGGCTCGAGCCCGATCACATTTCCCATATACGAGGCCATTCCATTTATGGCTACGCCTGCTGGATTTCGATCTGTCACTGCCGAACCAAGCGCAGTTGATAACATATCTCCGGCGTTGCTCCCAAGGTACGGAGAGAGTTGAGTACTGGCTGTTTTTATGACACCACTGGCCACGCCGCCGGCTAACGCACCTAACGCAATTCCATAGGGATTTCCGCGCAAGTCAACCATTCCTGTCAAGGCGCCGGCAACCACACCACCCGCCGTTGCCCCTGCAACACTTGCAGCCATTGGCGTGCAATACCAAGACTGCGCAGTGCGGACAGCGTCAATAGGAACCACAGGATCAGCCGGCCTATTCGCCTTCACATTCACTGGCGCCAGCGTGTGAGAACCACCACCTCCGCCCCCTGGCCTATCGATTCGACCACCCGCCCCAGGGTCATACGACACAAACGGCGGAATGAGATAACCACCGCCTCCGAAGCCACCGCCACAACCACTGCAGTCGCCGCCATTAACCATCACCTCATCCAGCATGTGCGGCACTTGTTGAAGCATCCCCGTCGGATCAACGAATTTCAACGGGTTATTGCTGGCATACGCATAGCGATTGAAGTTGAACACATTGCCCGGGCCACCCGCTATCGGATCGACCGAGAGAAACCTG
>NZ_DATEJY010000172.1:0-31129 GCF_035277725.1 Dyella sp.
ACACGGTTGGCGGCGCCGTCTTGGAGATGGGCGAGATTCTAGCCGGATCGCGCGCGGCAGCCCCTATCGCGTAGGTTGGGGTGAGGCAATGCCGAACCCCAACATCCGGCGTGATCGCGCATGGCGGTGTTGGGGTTCGGCTCACCCCAACCTACATGGCCTCAGGCGGGGCCCCAATAACCGATGCGCTTGCGCAGCTTGAGCTTGCGCCACCAGTTGCCCGGCTTCGCCTTGCGATTGCGACCACCCTTGGCGATGAACGCATCGATTGCATCCACCACGCGCTCGCTGGAGCGGCCATCGTGATACGGATGGATCGCCTCGCCGAAGGCCTTGATCGCCTGCATCAATTCCGGCGGGCGCGACAGGGCGCGCCGGATGGCTGGCTCGAATTCGGAGGCAGCGTGGATATCGATCAGCTGCGGTCCGGGCGCACGATTGTTGAACGTCACCACCGGTTTGCCGGTGAGCAGGAATTCGCTGAGCGCGGATGACGTATCCGAGCACATCATATCGACCTGCGGAAACAACTCGAGAATGTTGTCGTTCTCGGCAAAGGTCAGGTAGTCGTTCTGCAGCGCCTTGTACTTCGCCACCGTGTTCGGATCCATCTTGGGATGGAACGACACGATCCAGTGCCAGTGACCAGCGCGCGACAGGCGTTTTACTTCCTCATACAAGGTTTCCGCCGCGCTCCACGATGGCGAGAACGTGGAGTGATACAGAATCACCGGCGGTTTGCGCACCGGCGGCAGCGGGCCGCTGATCTCGCGCATGAATGGATCGAGCTTGGGCCAGCCGGTTTCGGTAACCGTGAAGTGGCCGAGCTTTTGCGCCAGTTCGCCGAAGGCCTTGGTATCGCGCGGGCCGGTGGTGCAATAGAGATCGAAAAAACCGCGGATATAGATATGCCGTGGCTTGCCGGCATTGAAGCCGTGGAACACTTCCACCTTTACGCCCGGGAAGAAGTGCGGCAGATGATTACCCGGCGTGATGACCGCGATCGGCTTCCACTGGCGCACTTCGCGCACGCTGAGCAAGCGCTCGCCTTCGACCAGATCTTCCGCGCCCGGACCATCGAAGAACCAGGCGGTTTCGCCGCCGCGGGCGCGGATCGCATCCTGCAGCGGGCGCAGGATGGCCAGCGCGTAACGTTCCGAGCCGTAAAGCAGGTAGTGCTTGGCCATCTCAGTGATCCAATCCGCTGCGGGTCAATGCCGCCGCCGCGGTGTCACGGGAAGCGGGATTCATGCGCATTTCGTAATAGCGCATACGTTTATAGGCGGCATAGCTGGCAGCGGTTTGCGCAATCGCATAGCCGCGCCAGCCATCGAGAAACCCTAATCGCAGCACGTAATCCTTGAAGAACGCCAGTGCAAACACGAATGGCGTCTGCCACATGCGCGTGGACTTGTTCTTGTCCATCCAGTCGCGGCACTTCAATTCGGAATACAGCAGCACCTTGAGCTGCTTCTCCACCAGGCTCGGGTTGTTGTCGTGCAGGAACGGTGCGTGGAAAGTAGTCGAGGCACCGTTGAACTGCAGCGATTCGTGCACGCGCACATCGCTCCAGCGGGCGCGATCGCGATGGTAGAAGCGCGCCATCTTTTCGCCGACGGCGGGGCGGTACCAGCGCATCGGCTTGCCCATGTAGATCAGGTGCCGGCGCAGGATCACCGCCGCCGTGTCGCTTTCCATCAAGGCGGGCAGGCGGCGTTGCAGTTCGTCGGCCAGTTCCGGCGTGAGATATTCGTCTGCATCCAGCGCAAGAATCCAGGCGTGGCTGCAGTGCGTGGCGGCGAGGTTGCGCTGCGGACCGAAGCCCAGCCAATCCTGGTGCACCACGCGCGCGCCATGGGCCTGAGCAATGGCCACCGTGTCGTCGGTGCTGCCGCTGTCCACCACCAGCTTTTCCGCGGCGAAGGGCACGCTGTCGAGGCAGCGCGCGATTTTTTGCGCTTCATTGCGGGTAATCACAACGAGCGTGAAGGGGAGTAGGGACGCCATCGGCGCATTCTAGCGGGCGCGCGAGCCGGTCCATACCTCATCGCGGCGCTCGATAAGGGGCAGCGCGGGCCGGAGTCACACATTCCGGACACATTTCGTTCCGGCGCGGCGGGGTACGTTAAGATGCGCGCCACGCGAACGGCGGAACAAACTGGCCCCTCGTGCGCTCGAAACTTGCCCGACCGCATGGCGAAATAATGCATCGGCGTTCGTGATTCTTTTCTGGATGTGTAGATCGTCATGCCCAAATCTGCCGTGGCCAGCGTGACCGTCATGGTCTCCACCTATAACTGGAAGGAGGCCCTGGCCCTCTCGCTGCGCAGCCTGGCCGGGCAAAGCCGCCTGCCGGATGAAGTGATCGTGGCCGATGACGGCTCGCGCGAGGACACCGCCGAGTTGCTGCGCAGCATCGCCACGACCTTTCCCGTGCCGTTACGCCATGTGTGGCAAGCGGATGAAGGTTTCCGCAAGTCGCGCATTCTCAATCGCGCCATTGCCGCCGCACACAGCGATTACATCATCCAGCTTGATGGCGACATGCTGGCGCACCCGAACTTCGTGGAAGATCACCTGGCGCTGGCGCAGCCGGGGCGCTTTTTGCAGGGCACGCGCATCCGCACCACGGTGGCGGAAACGGCGCGCTTGATCGGCGGTGGTCAACCGCGCTTCGGCTGGTTCGTTGACGCGTATTTCCGGGATGAGAAAGACCGCAGCACGTGGCACTTCGGCCGTCGTCACCACACCTTGCGCCTGCCATGGCTGGCCAGAATCAAGTCGCGCTCCACCGGCCATCCGATGGGTTGCAACGTGAGCTTCTGGCGCGAGGACCTGATTCGCGTCAACGGTTACGACGAACGCATGCACGGCTACGGCAGCGAAGACCTGGAAATCGATATCCGGCTACGCAACGCGGGCCTGCGGCGGGCGCAGATCAAGTTCGCGGCGTTGGCGTTGCACCTGGAGCACAAGTCGGTGTCGAGCATGGACCCGGCCGATCCGGAATTACCCAATAACAAGCTTTTGTTTGCCAGCAAGGAACAGCACCTCGTGCGCAGTGAATTCGGTCTCGACGCCCATCTGGCAGATTTCGTCCGCTCACCGGCGACGGATCTGCGCGCGCCGCGGGGCGAGCACGCATGACGGCACCTTCACGCGGCACGCTGTGGCTGGAAGCATGGGCGGAAGCCGGCGATAGCACGGCAGTGCGCTGGATCCGGCGCCTGCTGATCGCGGGCATGGCGTGGTTGATCATCGGCATGGCGGTGATGCCGGCTGGTGTTTCCTACAACCCCAGCAAGGCCTACCAGGTCCTGCTGGCGCTGACGATGTGGTTGCCGACGCTGGTGTTGATCGCCATGCGCCCGCGGCGCTTGCTCGAGTTCTGCAAGTTGCCGCTGATGCCGTGGGCGATCGCATTGCTGGTCTGGGGATGGATTTCACTGTCGTGGAGCCACGCGCCGCATCGCGGCGATGAAGCGGCGCGCAATCTCAGCGTGCTGTTGTTCCTGATCGCATGCCAATGGGTTTTCGGTGGCAACGAAGTGCGCACGCGCTGGCTGCTGACCGGTTGCAGCTTCGTGTTCGCGGCCATGGCGGTGGTAAACATGGTGAGCTTCGCGCTGCATCCGCCCACCGACGGGCGCCTGATCGGCATTGGCGTGATGGCCAATGCCAATCTGGCGGCGGCTGGCATGGGCGCTGCCTTGATCTGGCTATGGCCGTGGCGGGTCGAGCATTGGGGTTGGCTGGTCGCCAAATGGATGGCGATCAGCGTGCTGGCCTTGTTTGTGCTGCTTACCTTCACGCGCAGTGCCTGGGGTGCCTTGTTTGCGGCGCTGATGGCGATGGTGGTTTGCCGTGGCGATCGTCGCGCCTGGATCTATGCCGGGGTGATCTGTCTGCTGGGCGCGCTCGGCGTGGGGCTGGGTTTCGAAGTATTGATGGAGCGCGGCTGGTCGCTGCGGCCGCAGATATTCGCCAAGTCGCTGGAGATGTTCCTGCAGCATCCTTTGCGCGGGCTTGGACAAGGCACGCCGTTCACCATCGAGGCTGGTAACGAAACACTCGATCATGCGCACAACATGTTCGCGCAGCTGGTGATCGAACTGGGGGCGCCGGCGTTGCTGCTGTGGGTGGGCATCTGGCTGGCGCTGGGCTGGCGCGCGTGGCGTCATCGGCGAGATGAGCTTGGCCTGCTGGTATTCGGCTTGTGGGTGTTTGCATCCGTGGCCGTGCAATTCGATCTGCCGCATCTGCTCGACAGTCCGCGCCCCGGCTGGTTGATCACCTGGCTGCCGTTGGCCTTGAGCACCCTGCTGGGCCGGCGCGCGATGCGCCCCACATGAAAGTCTCGCTGATCATCATCACCTATAACTGGCCGACGGCACTGGCTCGCACGTTGGAAAGCGTCGCGGCGCAAACGCGGCCGCCGGACGAGGTACTGATTGCCGATGACGGCTCCGGTCCGGAAACGACCGCGGTTATCGAGCGGGCGCGCAAAACCTTTCCGGTGCCGTTGAAGCACATCTGGCAGGAAGACTTAGGGTTCCGTGCTGCGCGCGCGCGCAATCGTGGCATCGCGGCGAGCAAGGGCGACTACATCATCCTGCTCGATGGCGACATGATGATCCATCCGGGCTTCATCGCGGACCACGTGATGCTGGCGGCGCCTGGTTTCTTCCTGCAGGGCGGTCGCCTGAAAGCCAATCACGCCGAAAGCCAGCGCCTGCTCGCAGGCGGCAAACCGGTGTATGCGCCGTGGGTAAAGGCGAACTTCCATGAGTTCGATGGCACCAAGCGCCTCTATGCGTTTCGTGCGCCGATGCTTGCGCGCTGGAAATCGCGTTCGCGCAGTGGCGGACGCGTCATGAGCTGCAACATGAGTTTCTGGCGCGAAGACCTGCTGCGCGTCAACGGCTTCGATGAACGCATGGAAGGCTATGGTGCGGAGGATCGCGATCTGGCGGTGCGGCTGGAAAACGCCGGCTTACGCCGCCGCGCCTTGAAGTGGTGCGCCCTGGCGATGCATTTCGAGCACAACTCGCGCGCGCAGGAAGATGTAAACGATCCGAGCTTGCCGAACAATCGTTTATTGCAGGAAAGCATCGAGCGCAAGCTGGTGCGCTGTGAATTGGGGATCGATCGACACTTGGCGGAGTTTGCCGAGCATTGACGTAGGTTGGGGCGAGGCACAGCCGAACCCCAACATGGCATCTAGGCCTCTCGGAGATGTTCGGGTTCGTGTTTCGCTCACCGCAACCTACGCGTGCTACGTCTCTCGCAGCGTTTGTGCTCCCTGACGTTATTCCACGAAGGCCGGAATGACGGTGAGGGCATGACGGCCGTCTGAGGCTCATCGGACGTTAGATGTGCAACGCTTCCAACAAGCGATCAGCAAACCCTGCGTGATTGCGTTCGTACCAGGCGCGTGCCGCATTGCCGACGTGCTCGATGGTTGCCACATCCATGTTCAAGCAACGTTCGATCGCCGCTTCCATCGCTACTTCCGTAAAGCCGTAAGTGGTCGCCAGATCCTGCGTGCCCAGCACATGCGCAGCGACTAATACGCCACGCGCGCCGGTCACCAATTCATTCATCGGCTCGGCATCCAGTGTTACCACCACGGCGCGGCAACTCATGGCCTCTACCAGGTAATGGCCGAAGCCTTCGGTTTGCGAAGGACACAGATGAAAGCGATGCGCGTTCTGCAGGCGGCGGTATTCGGCGTCAGTCAGATGCTCGCGAATCAACGTGACGTTTGCAGGCAGCGGTTCGATCTCCACGCGTTTGCGGCGCCAGGCCACTGTCAACATGGGCCATTCCGGATGCTTGCGCCATAGCGCCAGTAACGCCTGCGTACCTTTGTTGCCGCTGCGTCCCGGGCCATGAAAAAAAGCATGCTGCCGTGGAACGTTGGCATCGTGGCGGTCCGTGCTGGTAAAGCCGATGTAGCGCGTCTTTGCATCGAGCGCCTGGAATAGACGCTCGGCATGCCGGGTTTTCACCCACACGGCATCCATCAGCGGCAATGCAGCTTTGTCTTGCGGCCGGAAATATTCTGGATTCGGAACCAGCACGTTGCGTTGCGCGGCGCGAATGAATTCTGGGCGAATGCGCTCAAGCATCACGTTCACCGCGAACGCGGGCGGTTTGCGTGCCAGCTGCATGCGCGTCAGCCATTCGGCGAAACGTCCGCGGTGCGGCAGGCCGGTGATGCGGGTGGAACATCCTGCGCGATGCAGCGCATCGGCCAGCAACGGCAGGTCGCGGCTGAGGCCGGCACCGTTGTCGCGTGCGATCAGCTGGCAACGATCAGGAGGCGGCATCTTCCGGCTCCGGCGCTTCATCGGAATTCTTCGGTACGCAATTGGGGATCACCGCATCGGCCTTGAACAACCACCAGTCGCGACGATTGGCATGGCCGACATTGATGGCCTTGCTGCGGTCCACGCAGTTGCCCATCGCCGGCTCCTGCACGAACAGCCAGCGCGTCGCCGGCGCAGCGGCTTGCCATTGCGTGCCAAGCACGAACTGCAGGGAAGTCGGTGCGCTGAAGCCGAAGTCGGTCGCGTGGCGATCGAGCATCAGCATGTTCTGCTCTTTCCAGTCGACCAGACCGATGTCATCGTGCGGACCTACGTGAGCGCTGACACGATCCATCAAGCCGACCGACGAGCTGCTGTCATTGAGCAACGGATAAGCCCACAAGCCCCACACCATCCACAACGCGACCATGCCGCCAGCCACGGCGTAATGCACACGACGCAACCGGAAGATCGCCAGCGCCAGCCATTGCGCGGCACCGATCACGATGCACATCCACCACAGGCTATTCGCGGGGCCTTCGAAGCCACGATCGTAGGCAAGCTTGGTGGCGAACGCCGGATGCGCCATCAAGGCATACAGGCCGAGGCCGAGCATGCAGCTGCCAATCAGCAGCAGGAAGATTGCGCCCAGCGCGCGCAGCCAGCGCTTGGTGAGCATCTCGTCCAGATAGGGCGCCGTGATCAGCGCCAGCATCGGCACGATCGGCAGGATATACACGTCGCGCTTGCCGCCCGAAGCGCTGAAGAACAGCAACACCAGCACGATCCAGCCCAGCGGCAGCAGGATGCGCGCATCTTTCGCCCTCAGCGCTTGCCACCAGCGCGGCAGCGTGCCGGGATAGGTGAGCGACAGCGGCAGCCAGTTGTAGACCATCAACGGCAAGTAGAAAAACGGCCCGTGCAGGTGATGCCATGCATTGGCATAGCGATGCGCGGTCTGCTTGAACAGGATGTTGTGCACGTACGCCGCATAAATCGGATCGCCGGCGTGCGCGCGTGCGGCCAGCAGCATGGGGATCAGCCAGAGATCGATCGCCAGTAGCAGGAACACCAGGCCAAGCAGCCAGCGCCACCATTTGCCGTTATCGATCGCGGCGATGCCATTCCAGCGGCGCACCGCCGCCCATACATAAGGCAGCAGCATCAGTACGGCGAGAAAGCCCACGCCTTTGGTGATGACGCCAAGCCCGGCGCAGAAGCAGCCGAACCAGTACAAGCGCCAGTCCGGCCCACACAGTAGATGGCGCAATAAACCCCAGTTCGCCGCGGTGATAAAGAACACCACCAAGGGATCGATCTGTGCACGCTTCGCCTGGAACACGAACTGGATGCACATCAATGCACCCCACGCCGCGTATCGGCCAACCTTCGGGTTCCACAAGCGCCGGCCGAGGTCGTAGATGCACCACAGCGTAGCTAGCGCAGCGAGGATCGACGGCAGGATGAAGGCGACGCGCCAGCTGCGTGTCACTTCGAAGCTGGCCGCTTCCAGCCACATCAGCATGGGTGGTTTGTCGGCGTAGAGTTCGACGCCGCGATGCGGGAACAGCCAGTCGCCGCTTTCCACCATTTGCTTCGCGGCGAGCGTGTAGCGGGGTTCGTCGGAAGGCCAGGGATCGCGCAGGCCGATGCCGACGCTGAGGATCAGGATGGCGAAGAAGGCGAGGAGCCAGAAGTTTCGGTCAGCTGATTTTTGCCCCCTCTCCCCTCCGGGGAGAGGGCCGGGGTGAGGGGCCGCGCTTGCCATAGATCCCATTACCTGCGTGACATTTTCAATAAAGCTTGTTGGAGGAATACAGCTCGTCGCAAGATTCGCCCCTCACCCCGGCCCTCTCGCTGGAGGGGAGAGGGAGAAAAGCGGCGTCAGCGACGTTCAAGCACGGCATAGTACATGCCGTCGAGATCGCCATCGCCGGGCAGGATCTGCCAGCCGACGGTGGCAGCTTGGCCGACCGGCAATGACATCGGTGCGATCCGCACGTCATCGTGGCCAGTCAGGAACGAGGCGATCACCGCTTCGTTCTCCGCGCGCAACAGCGAACAGGTGACGTAAACGAGCTTTCCACCCGGGGCCAGCAGCGGCCACAGTGCAGCAAGAATCCGCTGCTGCTGCGCGACCAGCGCCGCGATGTCGCTGGCGCGCCGATGCAGGCGCACGTCCGGTCGACGGCGCAGCACGCCGGTGGCGGAACAGGGGGCGTCGATCAGGATGCGATCGAAAGGTTTGCCGTCCCACCAGGCGGAAGGATCGCCGGCGTCGCCAATGCGCAGCTCCGCCTGCAGGCCGAGCCGTTCCAGGTTCTGGCGAATGCGCGCGGCGCGGGCGGCATCGAACTCGACGGCCGTCAACGCGACGTCAGCGCGTTCCAGCAGATGGCAGGCTTTGCCGCCCGGCGCAGCGCAGGCATCCAGCACGCGTTGGCCGTCGCGCACGTCGGCCAGATCTGCCGACACTTGCGCGGCGCCATCCTGCACGGCGAACAAGCCTTGTGCAAAACCGGGCATGCGCGTGACGTCGCTGCTATGCGGCAGCACGATGCCGTCGGTCATCCAGGGATGTGCATCGGCGCTGTAGCCGGCGGCGCGGAGTTGTTCGATCAGCGCATCGCGCGATGTACGGCGGCGATTCGCGCGCAGCATCAGCGGCGGTTCGCGATCGCTATCGGCAAGCACGGCATCGGCCTGCGCCGGCCAATCGGCAGTGATGGCCTGCACCAGCCATGGCGGCATGGCGTAACGCGTTTGCGGCTGTGCATCCAGTTCGGCGAGCAAGGTGGTTCGCTCGCGTTGCCAACGGCGCAGCACGGCGTTGGCAAGTGCGGCCAGGCGTGGACGGTTGAGGGTGCGCGTGGCTTCCACGGTTGCGGCGACGGCGGCGTAATCCTGCAATTGCAGGATTTCCAATTGCACCAGGCCGAGCACTAACAACGCATGGACTTCCGGTTCCTTGCGGCGCAGCGGCTTGTCGAGCAGGCGATCGAGCGCCGCATCGAAACGCAGCCACCAGCGTGCGCCGTCGCTGAGCAGTGCTGTCAGCAAGGCGCGATCGCGTGGATCACGCAGTTTCGGCGCGCGTTGATCCAAGGCTTCGCGCAGCGACACGCCGCGCAGTGCAATATCCGCCAGCGCTTGCGCGGCGAGGGCGCGCGTGTCGTTCATCGGGCGCTGCGCAGTTCGGGACGGGCGTTGAGGTAGTCGGCAGCGGTGATGCGTTTGCCGCCGGCGCGTTGCAAGGCGGTGACGCGCAGTGCGCCTTCGCCACAAGCGATGTCGATGCCATCGCGTTGGGCGGCAATCACGCTGCCGAAAGCAGCATTGTGTGATTGCTCAATGGCGTGTGCCGTCCAGATGCGCACGTTCTCACCGGCAAGCTCACCTTCCGCCACTGGCCATGGATCAAAGGCACGCACTTGTCGTTCGAGCGCCAAGGCCGGACGCGAAAAATCGAGCCGCGCTTCGGCCTTCTCCAGCTTGTGCGCGTACATCACGCCTTCGTCCGACTGCGGTGTGGCATGCAAGGTCTCGCCCGCAAGCGTGCGGCGCAAGCCTTCGGTAAGCACGTCGGCGCCCAGCAAAGACAGCCGATCATGCAGCGAGCCACCGGTATCGTCGCGCGTGATCGGGGTGCGACGTTCGAGCAGCACCGGGCCGGTATCGAGGCCGGCTTCCATCTGCATCAGATCGACGCCCGATTCGCTGTCACCGGCAAGAATCGCGCGTTGAATCGGTGCGGCGCCACGCCAGCGCGGCAACAGGCTTGCGTGTACGTTCCAGCAGCCAAGGCGCGGTATCGCCAGCACCTTGCGCGACAGGATCAAACCGTAGGCGACGACCACCATCAGGTCCGGCCGATAGGCTTCCAACGTGGCGCGCGCTTCGGCGGTCTTCAGTGTTGCCGGTTGCTCGACCGGAATGTTCGCCGCCAACGCCGCCTGCTTCACCGGGCTCGGCGTGAGCTTGCGCCCGCGGCCGGCAGGGCGATCAGGTTGCGTGTAGACGGCGACGACCTCGGCACCGCTGGCGCGGCAGGCTTCGAGGCAGGGGACGGAGAATTCCGGGGTACCTGCAAAGACAACTCTCACGCGCTCGCGGCCTGCTTGCGCTGTTTTTCCAGGCGCTTGAGCAGGATCGAGCGCTTCAGCGGCGACAGGTAATCCACGAACACCTTGCCGGCCAGGTGATCCATTTCATGCTGGATGCACACCGCCAGCGGGCCTTCCACGTCCAGCTCGAAGGTTTTGCCTTCCACGTCCTGCGCGCGGACCTTTACTTTCAGCGCGCGGGTGACGTCGGCAAAAATGCCGGGGAAGGACAGACAACCTTCCTGGTACACCTGGGTACCGTCTTTCTCAAGGATCTCGGGATTGATCAGCGCCAGCGGCTGGTTGCGCTCCTCGCTCATGTCGGCCACCAGCACGCGCTTGTGCACGTTTACCTGGGTGGCGGCCAGTCCGACGCCATTGGCGTCATACATGGTCTCGAACATGTCATCGACGAACTGCTTCAATGCGGCGTCGAACTCGGTGACTGGTGCAGCCTTGGTGCGCAGTCGCGGGTCGGGGAATTCAAGTATGGTCAGGACAGACATGGATGCTCACCTCGGACGCCGGAAATGCGGGCGAATTGGTAAAAAGCCACCCCGGCCGCGGTCTAGAATGTGGATATTGTACGTGCTTCAACGTGCTGTCGGCGCACGATTTTGCCAACTGGCGCGGTGTTGCTTGAGTTAATGCTTCGGTTACACTCGCCCGAGCGTAGGGGAGGGGGATTCCCGTTTATGATCAGAAAGTCCATCGGGCTGCTGGCCGGCATGCTGGTCACCGTGGCCGTCTATGCGGCCGGTACTCATCTGCGTGCCGATCACCCCGACAGCTATACCGTGCGTCGTGGTGACACCTTGTGGGGCATCTCCGCGCGCTTCCTTTCGAAGCCCTGGCTGTGGCCGGAAATCTGGCAGGCCAATCCGCAGGTTCGCAATCCGCACCTGATTTATCCGGGTGACGTGCTGGATCTGTCCTTCGTCAACGGCGGACCCTCGCTGCGCCTGGAGCCGGCGGTGCATCGCGAAGGCGAAGCCATCCCCGCAGTGCCGCTCGACCAGATCAAGCAGTTCCTGAAAGACACGCGCGTGGTCGATCCGAGCGAGGTGAAGGATGCCCCGTACGTGATGGGTTTCGAAGAAGCCGGTCTGGACGGTACGCCGGGCAAGAACATCTACGTGCGCAAGCTCAACGCGCAGCCTGGCCAGCGCTGGGCGATCGTGCGTCCCACGCATGTGTTCCGCAGCTACGGTGGTGATGAGGCCGCGCAGAGCGACAACATGGCGGCCAACGTCGCCGATGCCGACGTGGCGACGACCGACACGCCGTGGATCGAGGAGTGGGCCACCGATCTCGACCACGTCACACCCAACCACACCTTCCGTGGCAAGACGCTGGGCATGGAAGTAGCCGTGATCGGCCAGGCGGAAGTGCTGCGCGGTGGTGATCCGGCCACGCTGCTGCTGCTCAATTCGACCATGGAAATTCGCGCCGGCGACCGCCTGATGCCGGTCGACGAGAATCCGTACGATCCCTACTACTACCCGCATCCGCCGAAGGCCCTGCCGGAAAACGGCCGCGTGATTGCCTATGCGCAGGAGCATCTCGCCCAGGTCGGTCCGTACGACGTGGTGGTGCTGTCGGTGGGTGCGAAGGATGGCGTGGACAACGGCATGACCTTCTCGCTGTGGCAGCCGGGTGAAAAAGTACCGGACGACGTCAACCACAGCAGCTGGATGCGCGACAGCCATACCTGGGTGAAGCTGCCCGACGAGTATGTCGGCCACGTGATGGTGTTCCGCACCTTCGATCGCGTGAGCTATGGCCTGGTGATGGATGGCCTGAAGCCGGTGCAGAAGGGCGCGCGTATCCGGTTGCCGGAATAACTCCCGCATTCTCCACAAAACAAAGCTCACACGACGGCGCGGACATCCCGCGCCGTCGTCGTTTTCGGCCTCGCGTAGACTCGCCGCATGAACGAGCAAGCGGAACTGCGCGACTGGTTGCTGGCCCTGCGCACACCGGGACTGGGGCCGGGTGGATTGCGCGAGCGCCTCGTCGCTGCGGACGGGCGCATCGGCGAAGTCGTCGCGCAGCTGAGGCGCCATCCAGCAACGGTGGACCCCAAGGCGCAGGCTTGGCTGGAGCGGCCGGACGAGGCGCGCATTGCCGCCGATCTGGCTTGGTTGCGAGAGCCGAACCATCGGCTATTGCGCTGCACGGAGGCGGACTTCCCGCCGCAACTGGAAACCATCCCGCAGCCGCCCGCCGCGCTGTTCGTGGCCGGCGATGCCAGCCTGCTGCTTCATCCGCAGGTCGCGATCGTCGGTGCGCGCAGTGCGAGCACGGCCGGCAAGAGCAACGCCCAGGCCTTCGCCCGCTACCTGGCGCAGGCGGGTTTCGTCATCACCAGCGGCTTGGCTGATGGCATCGATGGCGCGGCACATGAGGCAGCGCTGGCCGCAGACCGGCCCACCGTTGCCGTGATCGGCACCGGGCCGGACCTGGTCTATCCGCGCAAGCATCGCGACCTGTCCGCGCGAGTCCAGGCGCAGGGGGCGCTGGTCAGCGAGTTCCCGCCGGGCACGGCGGCGCGCGCGGATCACTTTCCGCGTCGCAACCGCATCATCGCTGGGCTGTCGCTCGGCACGGTGGTGATCGAGGCGGGATTGCAGTCAGGCTCGCTGATCACCGCCCGGCTGGCCGGCGAGCAGGGGCGGGAGGTATTCGCCGTGCCCGGTTCCATCCATAATCCGCTCGCCCGCGGCTGCCACCGGCTGATCCGGGATGGCGTGCGGCTGGTCGAGAGCGCATCGGAAGTCGCCGAAACCCTGGTTCTTGCCGCGCGGGCGCTGGGGGCGGAGCTGGCTCTGCGCCTGGAGCAGTCGCCGTCGCCTGCGGCTGGAAGCGCCAGGAAAGCGGCTGGCGGCTGGCGCGACGATCCGGCGTACCGACAGCTGCTGGAGGTGCTCGGTCACGATCCTCTGGCTCTGGATGAGCTGGCGGAGCGCACCGGACAGCGTGCCGCCGAATTGTCATCCATGCTGCTCATGCTGGAGCTGGAAGGTTGTGTGGAAGGGTTGCCGGGCGGCCGCTACCAACGGCTGCCGGGGCTCTAAGGGAGCCGCCCGAAAGGCGGGCTACACCGCGTTTTCACGCATGCCAGCTTGACAGCCATCAAGCCGGCGTGCTCCTAACTATAAATAGACGGCCGTTCAGCAACGGCTGCAGAAGGACTTCGGGAACCCCACGCCACATGGCAAAGAATCTGCTCATCGTCGAGTCGCCGGCCAAGGCCAAGACGATCAACAAGTACCTCGGCAAGGACTTCCAGGTCCTGGCTTCCTATGGCCACGTGCGCGACCTGCTGCCCAAAGAAGGCGCGGTCGACACCGAGCACAACTTCGCCATGAAGTACGAGGTGATCGAGCGTAACGAGAAACACGTCGACGCGATCGCCAAGGCAGCGAAGGCGGCCGACGACATCTATCTGGCGACCGACTTGGATCGCGAGGGCGAGGCGATCAGCTGGCACATCAGCGAGATCCTCAAGGAGCGCGGCCTGGTCGATGGCAAGAAACTGCATCGCGTGGTGTTCTCCGAAATCACGCCGCGCGCGATCAAGGCCGCCGTGGCCACGCCACGCAACCTCTCGCACGACATGGTGGACGCGCAGCAGGCGCGTCGCGCGCTGGACTACCTCGTCGGCTTCAATCTCTCGCCGGTGCTGTGGCGCAAAGTGCAGCGCGGCCTGTCCGCCGGCCGCGTGCAGAGCCCGGCGCTGCGCATGATCGTGGAGCGCGAGGAAGAAATCGAAGCCTTCGTGGCGCGCGAATACTGGACGGTGGAAGCACAGCTCAAGCACGCCGAAGGCGACTTCAGCGCGCGCCTCACCAAGCTGCACGGCAAGAAGTTCGAGCAGTTCGACCTCACCAACGAAGCCGACGCGATGGCCGCGCGCGCGGCACTGAAGGAAGCCGCGCACGGCCAGCTCACCGTCAGCGACGTCGGCAGCAAGGAACGCAAGCGCCGTCCCGCGCCGCCGTTCACCACGTCCACCTTGCAGCAGGAAGCCGCGCGCAAGCTCGGTTTCGGCACCACTCGTACGATGAAAATCGCGCAGGGTCTGTATGAAGGCGTGAGCCTGGGCAGCGAAGGCAACGTCGGCCTGATCACCTACATGCGTACCGACTCCACGGCGCTGTCGGGCGAAGCAGTGGATGAATTGCGCCAGCTCATCGCGCGCGACTTCGGCAGCAAGGCGGTCCCCGATCACGCGCAGGTGTATCGCACCAAGTCCAAGAACGCGCAGGAAGCACACGAAGCGATCCGCCCGACCTCGGCCATGCGCACGCCGCGCGAAGTCGCCCCGTTCCTCAACGACGACCAGCGCAAGCTGTACGAGCTGATCTGGAAGCGTACCGTCGCCTGCCAGATGATCCACGCCACCTTGAACACCGTGTCGGTGGATTTCGATCTCAAACACGTGAAGGGTGGCGACGCCGCTTTCCGTGCCACCGGTACCACCGTGGTCGATCCGGGCTTCCTCGCCGTGTACGAAGAAGGTCGCGATCAGAAGAGCGCCGAGGATGACGACGAAGGCCGCCGCTTGCCGCGGCTGAGCAAGGGCGAGCAGGTGCCGCTGCGCGACATCCTGGCCGACCAGCACTTCACCGAACCGCCGCCGCGCTATTCCGAAGCCAGCCTGGTGAAAGCGCTGGAGGAATACGGCATCGGCCGTCCCTCCACTTACGCCAGCATCATCCAGGTGCTGCAGAATCGCGAATACGTGCTGTTGGACAACCGCCGCTTCCGTCCCACCGACGTCGGCCGCGCGGTGAGCAAGTTTCTTACCCAGCACTTCACCCAATACGTCGACTACGACTTCACCGCGCGCCTCGAAGACGAACTCGACGCGGTAAGCCGCGGCGAAGAAGCGTGGGTGCCGCTGATGCGTCGCTTCTGGGAGCCGTTCAAGCAGCAGGTGGAAGAAAAGACCGAATCGGTCGACCGCAGCGAAGCCACTGGTGCGCGCGAACTGGGTACCGATCCGAAGAGCGGCAAGCCGATTTCCGTGCGCCTCGGCCGTTATGGACCGTATGCGCAGATCGGCGACAAGGACACCGACGAAAAACTGCAGTTCGCCTCGTTGCGCCCCGGCCAGAGCATGCACACCATCACGCTCGACGAAGCGCTGGAACTGTTCAAGCTGCCGCGCAAGCTGGGGCATGCCGAGAACGGCGACGAAGTAAGCGTAGGCATCGGCCGCTTCGGCCCATTCGTGAAGCAGGGCAGCACGTATGCCTCGCTGAAAGCCGAAGACGATCCCTACACCGTCGAATTGCCACGCGCGTTGCAGATCGTGCAGGAAAAGCTCGAGCTGCTGGCCAATCGCGTGATCAAGGATTTCGGCAACGGCGTGCAAGTGCTCAACGGCCGCTATGGTCCGTACATCACCGATGGTGACAAGAATGCGCGCATCCCGAAGGACCAGGAGCCGAAGGAACTGACCGAAACGCAGTGCCTGGAATTGCTGGCGGCGGCGCCGGTGAAGAAGGGGCGTTTCGGTAAAAAGTCGGCGGCGACGAAGGCGCCTGCCGCAAAGAAGGCTGCGGCGAAGAAGACGGCGACCAAGAAAGTGCTGGCCAAGAAGACTGCGGTGAAAAAGACGGCAACCAAGAAGGCTGCGAAGAAGGCCGCTGCCAAGAAAGCCGGGGCTTGAGGCCAATGGCACTGACTTGAGCCTCGTCGCCCCGGCGAACGCCGGGGCCCAGTGACTTTGAGGATCCAGAAAGTCGCTGGGCACCGGCTTTCGCCGGCGCGACGAACGCGAGGTTTTTCTGAGCTTTTCCGGGTAAGGAAAACAAAGGCACATGCCCAAGCACTACGCCATCGCCGAACTCGACGATGCCGCCGATCTCCTGCGCAACGGCAGCGTCATCGCCTATCCCACCGAAGCCGTCTTTGGGCTCGGTTGCGACCCACACAACCGCACCGCCTTCGAGCGCATCTTCGCGCTCAAGCAACGCCCCGCCACGCAGGGTGTGCTGTTGATTGCCGCCGATGTCGCGCAGATCACACGCTACGTCGACATGACGAAGGTGCCGCAGGGCGTGCTGGCCCAGGTCCGCGCCAGCTGGCCCGGTCCGTTCACGTGGGTGTTTCCGCGTAGCGCCGACGTGCCGGCATGGGTGGCAGGCGAGCACGACGGTATTGCCCTGCGCGTTACGGCGCATGGTCCGGCCGCTGCGTTGTGCCGTGCCTTTGGCGGTGCCTTGGTCTCCACCAGCGCCAATCCGCACGGCCAGCCGCCGGCACGCGACCTGGCGACCGTCGCGTCATATTTTGGCGACAGGCTGGATGGCATCGTGGACGCTCCGCTAGGTGGCGCATCCCAGCCCACCACCATCCGCGATGCACTCACTGGCGCTATCATCCGAAGCTGAATCCCGTAGAACACGGCCACGACGCGGTGGGCGCCGATTCAGCCGTCAGCGCGAGGATGAGGGGCAAATCCCGAATACCGGTACGACCGACCAATCTGGCCGGTGAGGGGTTTGCTTGGGTAGCAACCAGGAGTCTGCGTGTGGCAATCGTCTACGACACCTATCAGCGCGATGAAGCGGGACGGCTGCTGCCCCTGTTGAAGGTGGACGATCCGCAACGCGTGGTGGCCTTGCACGAAGGCCAGGCGATCACGGCCGCGCAATTCGTGGCGCACGTGGAGCGTGTCGCCGCGCAACTGCCCGAATCATCTGCCGCGGTGAACTTGTGCGAAGACCGCTATGCCTTCCTGGTCGCCTTTTGCGCCATCGCACTACGCGGCCAGGCCAATTTGTTGCCGCCATCGCGCGCACCGCAGGCAGTAGAAGAAGTGATGGCCGCACACCCGGGCTGCCACGCCGTCGGCGACCAACCATTGCACCCGGCCCCACAGCGCTTCCACGTGCTGCCGCCGCTGCCGGTGGATGAAACCGTCGCCGCCGACATAGGCTGGCCGGCGATCCCGGCTCTGCAAACGGTCGCGGTGGGCTATACCTCCGGCTCCACCGGTACGCCGCGTGCGAACGCCAAAAGCTGGCGCAGTTTCCACGCGAGTACGGCCGGCAATCTGCGCATGCTGCAGCATATGGTGGGCGAGCAATTCTCGGTGGTGGCCACCGTGCCTCCGCAGCATATCTACGGCGTGGAAATGTCGATCCTGTTGCCGTTGCTGGGCGATGTGCAGGTGCATTCGGGCCGCCCGTTCTTTCCGGCCGACATCGCCACCGCCCTGGAACAGATGCCTGCACCGCGCGTGCTGGTCACCACGCCGGTGCATTTGCGTGCGCTGGTTGCCTCCGGCGTGAACCTGCCACCGTTGGCGGCGATGCTTTCCGCCACCGCGCCGATGCCGACCGAGCTGGCGGCGCAGGCCGAGCAGCGTTTCCAGGCGCCGTTGCTGGAGGTATTCGGCTCCACCGAAACCTGCGCGTTTGCTTCGCGACGCGTAACGGCCGACGAACGCTGGTCGCTGTACCACGGCGTGCATCTCCATCCGCAACCGGATGGCACGCAGATCGAAGCGCCACAGCTTGACGTACCCACCGTGTTGGCGGACATCGTGAGCCTGCACGACGAAGGCCGCCGCTTCGAACTGCGCGGGCGGCATGCCGATCTGCTGGAGATCGCCGGCAAGCGCGCGTCACTGGGCGATCTCACTCGGCGCCTGCTCGCCATTCCCGGCGTGGAAGACGGGGTGGTGTTCCAGTTGGACGAGGCGGACGCGATCGGCGTGCGGCGCATTGCGGCGCTGGCGGTGGCGCCCGGCCTTGATGAGCACGCGATCCTGGATGCCCTGCGCATCTCGATCGATCCGGTATTCCTGCCGCGTCCGTTGCGGCTGGTGGAATGCCTGCCGCGCAACGAAACCGGCAAACTGCCGCGGGCGGCCTTGCTCGCCATGCTGCACACCTGAAACGCAGAGTAGGTTGGGGTGAGGCGTAGCCGAACCCCAACGTCGCCATGCAGATATCCGCGTTGGGGTTCGGCTACGCCTCACCCCAACTTACAAAAGCGCCAACCTGCGAAGCTGGTGCTGGGATTGCCATCCCAGCCTACAATGCGCGTTCTTGTGTGGTTTCAGGCAGTGGGAGCAGGCATGAAGGTTCTGGTGATCGGCAACGGCGGCCGCGAGCACGCGCTGGCGTGGAAACTCAAGCAGTCGCGGCGCGTGAGCGAAGTGATCGTGGCGCCGGGCAATGCCGGTACGGCGCGCGAGCACGGTGTGCGCAATGCCGATGTCACCGTTACCGATATCGATGGCCTGCTCAAGCTCGCCAAGGCCGAGAAAGTCGAGCTGACCGTGGTCGGTCCGGAAGTGCCGCTGGTGGCCGGCGTGGTCGACAAGTTCCGTGCCGCCGGCTTGCGCATCTTCGGGCCGCGCGCCATCGCCGCGCAACTGGAAGGCTCCAAGGCGTTCGCCAAGGATTTCCTGCTCCGCCACAACATTCCCACCGCGCATTACGCGGTGTTCACCGAACTCAACAAAGCGCTCACCTATGTGCGCGAACGCGGCGCACCCATCGTCATCAAGGCCGATGGCTTGGCGGCGGGCAAGGGCGTTGTCGTGGCGCTCACCCTGAGCGATGCCGAACTGGCACTGCATGACATGCTCGGCGCACACGCGTTCGGCGATGCTTCCGCGCGCGTCGTGATCGAGGAATTCCTGGAAGGCGAAGAGGCCAGCTACATCGTGATGAGCGATGGCTCGCACGCGCTGCCGATGGCCAGCAGCCAGGACCACAAGCGTCGCGACGACAACGACCTTGGCCCCAACACCGGCGGTATGGGTGCGTACTCGCCGGCGCCAGTGGTAACGCCGGAAGTGGAAAAACGCATCCTCAAGGAAGTGATCGAGCCGACACTGCGTGGCATGGCTGCCGAAGGGGCGCCGTTCATCGGCTTCCTTTATGCCGGCCTGATGATCGACAAGCACGGCGCACCCAAGGTGATCGAATTCAACGTACGCTTTGGCGATCCGGAAACGCAACCGATCATGCTGCGTTTGAAATCCGACTTCGTCGATCTGATCGAAGCCGCGCTGGATGGCGAGTTGCACCGCACATACGTGCAATGGGATGCGCGTCCATCGATTGGCGTGGTGATGGCGGCGAGTGGCTATCCGGCCAAGGTGAAGACGGGCGACGTGATTCACGGCTTGGGTGCGGATGTTGGTGCGGATGTGAAAGTTTTCCACGCCGGTACCAGGCTCGATGCGCAAGGCCAGGTGATCACCGCAGGCGGTCGTGTGCTGACGGTTTGTGCGCTGGGCAAGGACATTGCCGCCGCGCGCGAACATGCCTACGACGGCATCAAGAAGATTCACTTCGATGGCGCGTTCTGCCGCAAGGACATTGCACACCGCGCATTGCGGCGGAGCTGACGTCTCGCGTGGATTGGGTTTCGCGGTGCTAAACCCAATGGCACTGACTTATGCATCGTCGCCCCGGCGAAAGCCGGGGCCTAGTGACTTTGGGCGCCAAAAAAGTCACTGGGTTCCGGCTTTCGCCGGGACGACGATTGAAGATTTTCGTCGTATTCAAGCGATGCGCAGCCTAAGTTAGTGCCATTGGCCCTAACCCGACCTACAGAAACCGTACGTCTGCAATCCAGTTTCGTTTACGCCGCGACAAACGATCATCCGTGCTTTCGCCCTCGACGTTGGATGAATCCCTACGCAGCAGCGCGGCATTCACGTTCTCGAATGTATTGACGTTCACCACGGCATACGTGCGGCCATCGATTGTGCTGGTCACCAACGGCACCACGCCGCATTTTGTGCAGATATGAAAATCGGCTGTTTCCGTGCCGAACGCATAGCGCGATATCTGTGCAGGATTCTTTTCCTTCACTTGCAACAAACCCGGTTGATACGAGGTCCATACGCCGCCATGTTTGCGGCAGAACGTACAGCTGCAAGCGCGTGCCGGAATCTCTTTGGGGTCAGGCGCCCAATACAGCGTGAAAGTGATGTTTCCGCAATGGCAGCTTCCGACAATCAGCATGGCATGCTCGTTGAGTGATGCGTCCCGCGCGCAAGCATACGCCATCGATCAAGGGCGATGCTTGGATCCTCTGTACAGCAACCAGGCATAGATGGATACATTAACGACCAGCACGATCGCGCCAAGCACGCACTGGATCGGCCTGGTCAATCCATCCGGGTAGATCGTGGCGGTGAGGTAATGCCCGATGCAGTCGCCTTGATAGGCAGCCTCCCCGGCACGCATGCGAAAGTCGTTTTCGATGGACGTCAGCGGGCAAATCCACCCGCTTGCCTCGACAAACATGCCCCAGGCCGCGGCCGGCCATTGCAGCCAGGGAATCCAGCGCCACTTCAGCGCCAACAGCGCGCCAAGGCAGACGAACAGGATAAAGGCCAGATGGAAGGCCAATACGGCGTCGGCTAAAACCAGGAACATGAAAATGAGTGCGGAAGACCCGCTCGTGATCGCAATGGTTTTCACGCTACGCTACCGCCGACCCATTTGCCAAGGATCCGCATGAGCCAGTTCGCCCTGCTAGGCAGTCGACGTTTTGCGCCATTTTTCTGGACCCAGACGCTGGCCGCCTTCAACGACAGCGCGTTCCGCAATGCGATGGTGATGCTGGCGGCGTTCCAGATGGGCTTGTCGGATCACGACGTGGGTCTGTACACCAATCTGGCGCCGGCGCTGTTCATCCTGCCGTTCTTCCTGTTTTCGGCGAGCGCGGGACAACTCGCAGAGAAGTTCGAGAAGACGCGCATCATCCGCTACGTCAAGTTGTTCGAGATTGCGGCGATGGTGTTGGCGGCCTATGGCTTCATCACGCACCATCTGGTGTTGCTGTTGATCGTGTTGTTCATGATGGGCGTGCATTCGACCGTGTTCGGTCCGATCAAATACGCGATCCTGCCGCAGGCGTTGCAGCAGAGCGAGCTGGTCGGTGGCAACGGCCTGGTGGAAATGGGTACGCAGATGGCGATCCTGATCGGCATGACGGCAGGCAATCTGCTGATGCTGATGGCAGGCGTGGGGCCGCACCTGTCTGCCGCGTTGACCATTGGTGTGGCGGTGATCGGTTACTTCATCAGTCGCTCGATTCCGCCTGCGCCGGCCACGGCGCCGGATCTGAAATTCAACTGGAATCCGATCACCGAAACAGCGCGGGTGTTGAGCATCACGCGCGAGGATCGTGCGGTGTTCAACGCTGTGCTGGGCATTTCCTGGTTCTGGTTCTTTGGCACGGTGCTGGTGGCGCAATTGCCGCTTTATACGCGCATCAATCTGGGCGGCGACGCTACGGTGAATACGCTGGTGCTCACCTTGTTCTCGATCGGCACCGGCGTCGGTTCGCTGATGTGCGAAAAGATGTCCGGCAAGCGCGTGGAAATCGGCCTGGTGCCGCTGGGTGCGTTCGGGCTTACCGTTTTCGGCGTGGATCTGTTTCTGGCGCGTCCTGATGCTGCAGCAGTACGCGGTATGGATTGGTTGGCGTTTCTGCATGCGGCGGGTAGCTGGCGCATCGTGTTCGATCTCACCTTGATCGGTGTGTTCGCCGGCTTTTATGTGGTGCCGCTGTTTGCATTCGTGCAGTCGCGTGCACCGAGCAGTCGTTTGTCGCGCGTGATTGCGGGCAACAATATTCTCAATGCCTTGTTGATCGTGCTCGCTTCGTTATTTGGATTGACGCTGGAACGGCTCGGCGTGAGCGCAGCGCATATTTTTCTATCGGCAGCGTTGCTCAACGTGCTGGTGGCGGCGTACATCTTTACGCTGGTGCCTGAATTCCTGATGCGTTTCATCACGTGGGTGTTGGTGAACACGCTGTACCGCATCCGCGTGGATGGCATGAAGCATTTGCCGGAAGAAGGGCCGGCGTTGCTGGTCTGCAATCACGTGAGCTTTATGGATCCGTTGATCCTGATGGCAAATCTGCGCCGCCCTGCGCGCTTCGTGATGTATTACAAGATCTTCAAGGTTCCGGTGTTGCACTTCGTGTTCAAGACGGCGAAGGCGATTCCCATTGCGGGACAGAAGGAAGATCCGGCGGTATTGCAGCAGGCGTTCGATGCTGTGGATGCTGCGTTGGCCGATGGCGAAGTGGTGTGCATTTTTCCCGAAGGCGGTTTGACCAAGGATGGCGAGATCGCGACGTTCCGGGCCGGGGTGGAGAAGATTCTGGCGCGACGTCCCGTGCCCGTCGTGCCGATGGCGTTGCGCGGTTTATGGGGCAGCGTATGGAGCCGGCGCGATTCGATGCTGCGCCGCGCGCGTCTGCCGCGGCGATTTCGTGCGCGGGTGGAGTTGGTGGTGGATGCGCCGCAGCCGGCGGCAGAGGTCAATGCGGCGACTTTGGAAGAACGTGTACGGGTGTTGCGTGGCGAGATGGCGTGAGATTCGAGGATATTCCACAAAACCGTCATTCCTGCGAAAGCGGGAATGACGGCCTGTGAGGGTTGCGATCAGTGCAACCAGCTTCCCATCACCACCAACGCCACGACACTCAACCACGCCAGCAGCGCACGCAGCAATGCATCGCGCAATCGGCGCAGCTCGTGCAGCGCATCGGTACGTTCTTCGACAAATCCATCGCCGCCTTCGATATCCGTCAACACATCCGCTCGTGCCGCCGCACCGAGAAAATCCGGATTGGACAGATACCAGCTGTTGGGTGCGGCCTGCTGATGCCAACGGCGCCACGCACCGATCACGGCATCCCAGTGGCCCACGAGAGCAAGCGTGAACACCATCAATTGCGCAGGCAGCCAGTCCAGCGCGTTGGCAACGTAGCGCGCCTTGATGCGGGCTTCGGCGTCCAGCACCAGTGAGGCGTCGTGACCCAGTTGCCGTGCCAGGCGATAGAGCAGGGCGCCGATCGGCCCGAGCACAAAGAACCAGAACAGCACGCCGAAGCGGCGGCGCAGCGCGGCGTAAGCGGTTGCTTCGCCAAGATCGGCGGTGCGCCAGGCTACCGTTTCGCCATCGTCCGACAGCACCTGTGCGGCGGCTTCGCGGCTGCTTTGATCGGGCGCCTTGAGAATGGCAGCCAGGTCGGCTTCGAACGGGTGCGGACCGAGCGAAAACAGCAGCACGGCCAGCGAGAAGATCAGGAGCAGCAGATCCGAAAGCGGCAGTCGGTGCAGTATCCACATCGCCAGCGCGCAGACGACGACGGGCACCAACAAAGTGATCACCACGCGCCCGCTGCCGCTGGTATCGGCCAGCTGATGCACCCAGCGCCGGAAGCCGGCATCGCCGCGCCAGCAGGCAAGCTGCGGCTGCAAATGCAGCAATCCCAGAGCAATCAGCGCGGCAAGCAGGCGAATGGCCATGAACTCAGGACTCCCGTGGATGGCTGCGATTGTATGCGAGTGATGTGGCTCGTTCACGAGCCGGTGCGGCCACTCAGCGCGTTACCAGCTCATCCAGATCCAGGCCTGCGCGCTGCTGCAGCCAGTGCGAAAGCAACTGATATGACACGGAAAGCCGCGTCGGCGTCTTCAAGCTGCCGTCGGCCAGTGCGTCGATGATTTGTTGCGGCGTGAACCAGCGCGCGTCTTCCAGTTCGCCATCGCGCAACCGGATGGTGGGAGACAGTGCAGTGGCCGTGAAGCCGACCATCAGCGATGCCGGCATCGGCCACGGTTGCGAGGAGTGGTAATGCACCTCGCCCACGATCACGCCGGCTTCTTCGGCAACTTCGCGCCGCACGGCGTCTTCCAAGGCTTCGCCCGGTTCGACGAAACCGGCAAGGGTGGAATAGCGTCCCGGCGGCCAGCCGGCCTGGCGTCCAAGCAGGCATGCGCCCTGATATTCGACGATCACGATGATGGCCGCATCGGTGCGCGGAAAATGCAGGCGGCCGCACTCGCTGTTCGTGCATTGCGCCCGGTGACCGGAGGAAACCAGTAGCAACGGAGAACCGCAGCGCGCACAGAAACGGGTTTCGCGTTGCCAATGCGCAAGCCCTTTGGCGTAGGCGAACAGGCCGGCTTCATCGGTAGGCAGCAGCAGGCCCGCTTCCCGCAAGCCCATGCGTCGTGCGCCGAGTGCGGTTTCCAGTGCGGCGACGTCATCGTGCTCGTCGAGCAGCAGCATGAAATAGGGCTGCCCGTCGACGATGCCCATCAGGCTCCAGGCTGCGTGCGCCAGCAGGCGCGCCCGTTCGCCGGCATCGAGCCAGCGCAGGGTTTCTTCTTCAGACTGCAAAAAAGCATCGCCAGCGGCGTCCAGCAGCATATAGCGCGCATCGGGCGCCATGGCCTTGGCTGCAACCCAGTCGACGGCGTCGCGCTGTTCGGCGACGCGGTCGAGAATCAGGCTGAGTCCGGCGAACGTATTGAGTTTCGTCGCAATCATCCGGACCGGCCGAGGTGGATCAGGTGGAGAAGGAGGAGCCGCAGCCGCAGGTGGTCTTGGCGTTCGGGTTGCGGATGACGAACTGCGAGCCGCTGAAGTTCTCGGTGTAGTCGATCTCGGCGCCGGTGAGGTATTGCAGCGAGAGCGGATCGACCAGCAGGGTGACGCCTTCACGGGCAAGCGCGAAATCGTCTTCCGCCTGCGTTTCGTCGAAGGTGAACCCGTACTGGAAACCCGAGCAGCCGCCGCCGGTGATGTACACGCGCAGCTTTAGCTCAGGGTTGCCTTCTTCCTGGATGAGTTCGTGCACTTTGCGCGCGGCGGCCTCGGTAAAGACGAGCGGCGCGCCGGCTTGGCGGTAATCGGGGATGGCTACGATGGTTTCCATAGCGCGGATATATGGGGCCGTGATTCTGCGGGCTCAAGCATATCAGCTAGAGCCCCGGATGCCGCGCCGTGCGTTCAGGCGGTGGCTGCTTCGTTGCGCACTTCAGGGGCTGGCAGTTCGCGATGGGCATGTTCCTCGCCCTGATGGGCGATGCGGCCGTTCACCTGCGCGCCTGCCGCCATCTCCAGCGAGCTGTAGCGAACGTCGCCCACCACGCGGGCCTGCGCGGCCAGTTCCAGGCGCTCGCTGGCGTAGATGTCGCCATGGACGTGGCCGTTGATCATCGCGTGCGGAACGCGTACCTCGCCCTGCACCTGGCCGTGCTCGCTCAGCGTGAATACCGCATTCGACCCCTCGCCCAGCACCGAGCCTTCGATGCGGCCTTCCACGTGCAGCGTACCGGTGAAGCGGATGTCACCGCGGATGATCGTGCCTTGCGAGATCAGGCTGGTCTCGGCATGACGGGAAGAGGATGAGGTGGGTTCGTTACGTTTACGGCTGAGCATCGGATTCCCCTTGGGTGATCGTGACAGGGCTGGAGAGGGCGTCGCTCCAGGTGACGGCACGGCTGACTGGAGCGCCATTTTCGGGCCGGACTGTGACATGCAGGCTGGTCGGGCGAAAATCGGCGGGCAGCGCGATGGTGGCGTGCAATTGCTGGAAGTAGCGAAAGCGGAAAGGGATGCCGTTCTTTTCGGCGGCATCGCCCAGCGTGGACCAATCCAGTTGCACTACCTTGTTGTTGCGCAGGCCTTCCACGGTGACGATCGCGGTACCGTTGGTATCGTCGTCGCGTTTGACGTTTTGCGTGAGGCTGATGGTGAGGTTCCACGCGGACGCATGTGTGACCGGCTGCAGGGATACCTCTTGTACCTTCAGCCCTTCGCGTTGCGCATCGCCGCCAACGAGACGCGAGTAGAAACCGAGATCGGCGCGCAGGCCGCTGATTTCTTCATCGCGCTGGGAAATGGTTTTGCGTAACGCTTGATTGGCGACGTCGCCCACTTGCTGCGAGCGCTGCACGTTGGCGACCTGTTGTTTGAGTTGTTCATTCTCGGCCGCAAGTGCGCGCACCGCACGCCGATCCGTCAAATTGGGGCTGACGCTTTTCCATGCGCCGCTCAGCAAAGCGGTAATGATCGCCACCAGGATCAAGCTGCCCAACCATGCCAATCCCAGCCACAGCATCCGCCGACGCTGACTGACAGCGTCGTGCGGACGAACCACGTAGCGGGGCGGTGGACGGGAAGCCATGCGTGGCTCTTGCGGGCAAACAGTGGATATAGCCCGTCCGTGATGACACCGTCAAGAAAGCACGAGCCGCTTTGTGCGGCAGATCGCCCAGATGTGCGATCTACGAATAGCTTCTTAACTTTTCTGTGCAAAAACCTGTCAGCGCAGGCCGAATGGTTCGTTCATGCATCAAGCAGACAGGCGCTTGATGCATGTGCGTATGCGAGCAGAGAACTCGCTGACGTTTTCTTGCCTTAACTTTCCATCTTGGACTGCAAGTAACGCTCGGCACCGATGTCCTTCACCAGGCTAAGCTGCGTTTCCAGCCAGTCGATGTGTTCTTCTTCGGCGGAAAGGATGTAGCGGAACAAATCGCGGCTTATGTAATCGGCCACGCCTTCGCTATGTGCAATCGCGGCGCGCAGATCTTGCACGGCCGCCAATTCCAGATCGAGATCGCATTGAATGCACTCGAGTGCGTTTTCGCCGATACGCAGTTTGCCCAGATGTTGCAGGTTGGGCAGGCCTTCCAGAAACAGGATGCGCTCGATCAGGCGATCGGCATGCTTCATCTCGTCGATCGATTCCTTGTACTCATGCTCGGCGAGTTCCTGATAACCCCAGTTCTTATACATGCGGGCATGCAGAAAGTATTGGTTGATCGCGGTCAGTTCGTTGTAGAGCACCTTGTTAAGGAACTCGATGACCTTGGCGTCACCCTTCATGGTTGTTCTCCGTAACGGGGCTGATGCGGAACTATACGTGCTCGTTGCGAGCGGTGTCGCAATGAGAATGATTCATCACGAAAAACGCCATCGCTGAGTGGCGATGGCGTTCGGGCAATCCGGTGTGGATGGCTCAAGCGGTGACGAAAACGGGGAGATCCAGCGTGACCTGTTCGATCGCTTTCGTGAGCGTGGCACGCGCTTCGGTTTCGCAGCAGCCGCAGCAATCGGAACAGCCGGTACGCGCCTGCAGCTCGGCGAAGCTGCGCACACCATCCGTGGCGGCGCGGCGAATGTCGTGATCGGTAACGGCGTTGCAGAGACAGATGTACATGGCGCGCATTTCAACGCGAATGCGAATGATTGTCAACTAGAGTTCGCCTGCCGCCGGCAACGCCTGTTCAGGCGGCGGCGCAACGACCCCGGCCGGGCCGGTTCTGCGATTGCGGCTGCGGCCCGAGCTGGATGCTCAGGGCGGTTTCCACCAATGGCGCGAAATGGCGCAGGGCGCGGTGATAGACGTCGCGCTTGAAGTTCACCACGTGGGCGGCGGGGTACCAGAAATCGACCCAGCGCCACAGATCGAATTCGGGCTTCTCACAGGCATTGAGGCAAAGGGCGTCCTCGCCACCGACCAGCTTGAGCAGGAACCAGACCTGCTTCTGGCCAATACACGTGGGATGCTGATGGTGGCGGATGTAGCGGCTGGGCAGCTTGTAACGCAGCCAGCCACGGGTGCTGGCAAGCACCTCCACATGCGGGGGCATAAGGCCGGTTTCTTCCTGCAGCTCGCGGTACATGGCTTCCAGCGGGGTTTCGTCGCTGCGCATGCCGCCCTGGGGGAACTGCCAGCCGTCGCGATGGACACGGCGCGCCCAGAACAGCCGGCCGTCTGCATTGAGCAGCACGATGCCAACATTCGGACGGTAGCCATCTGCGTCGATCATCCAGCCTCCTCGGGGCCTGTTGCTGCAGTCTATGCCAGACGTCAGCATGCGTGACCCTGGATCGATTCAACCACAGCCTACAAAGCCGGAGCAAGCCGACTACTTGAACCACAAGGGCAGCCCGATTAAACTGCCGCGCCCCGCCTGAATAGAGCCCGGTTCCGGATCCCGGACGGCTCGCCCCTTTGGCTATGTAGCTCAGCCGGTTAGAGCACAGCACTCATAATGCTGGGGTCGGTGGTTCGAGTCCACCCATAGCCACCATCCCTTCGTATCACGCCCTCTCAAGACTTCTCACGAAAGCCCGGGAAGCCGCATTCCTATGCGGTTTTTGCTTTGTCCGTCTTCTCAGCTCTTCTCAAGAAATCGCACCAAAGCGCACGTCGCCAGGTGGTATTTGTGATGGTACATTTTCTTGCGAAACCGGCTTTGAGGCGGATGTACCACCATCATGGATGCCGGTGTTTTGGAGAGTAAGGATGGCGGATTTAACAGCGTTGGCGGTGCGCAACGCGAAGGCGCGCGATAAGACCTACAGGCTCGCTGCCGGCAAGGGGCTCTATCTGCAGGTTGAGCCTACAGGGGGGAAATATTGGCGGCTGAAATATCGCTACGCAGGCAAGCAAAAGATGCTGGGACTGGGGGTGTTTCCCGACGTTAGCCTGTCGGCTGCACGTGAAGCGGCAGATGACGCCAGGAAACTGCTAGTGAATGGGGTCGACCCCAGCGCGCAGCGAAAGGTCCAGAAAATTACTCAACAACTGTCGGCCGAAAACAGCCTCAAGGCTGTTGCCCTGGAGTGGATCGAACTCAAGCGGCAGGAATGGGCCGAAACATATACGGCGAAGGTCCAGCTGCGCCTCGAAAACGATGTATTCCCATGGCTCGGCGACCGCCCTATCAACAGCATTACTGCACTTGAGTTGTTGGCCGTGCTCAAACGCATTGCTGAAAGAGGCACCCTGGAAACCACACACCGGATACGACGGCACCTGAGCCAGATTTTTCGGTACGCCATAATCGACGGCCGTGTCGAACGTGACTGGGCCGCGGACCTGCAAGGGGCGTTGCCGCTGCCATTGAAGCGCAACTTTCCTACGATCACAGATCCTGATCGTATAGGGGAGTTGCTGCGTGCGATTGACGCTTATACGGGTACCTACATCACCCGTGCGGCGTTGAAACTCGCGCCCATGGTCTTCACCAGGCCTGGCGAACTGCGCTGGGCTGAATGGGCGGAGTTTGACTTGAATAAAGGCGAGTGGCTGGTGCCTGGTCGTCGCCTCAAGGCGCGCAAAGCACAAAAGATGGTTGCTGAGGCACACGTGGTGCCGCTTAGCCGGCAGGCGATGGCGATCCTCAATGATCTACATAGCCTCACCGGCGCAGGCCGTTTTGTATTTCCTGGAGAGCGAAGTGCTAAGCGACCTATGTCGGAAAATACGGTCAATGCAGCGTTTGCTCGAATGGGTTTTAAGGGGGAAATCGTTCAACATGGTCTACGCCATATGGCGAGCACGGCGTTGAACGAAGCGGGGTGGAGTGAAGACGCCATTGAGAGGCAGCTTGCGCACAAAGACAAAAATGCCATCCGTGACATTTACAACAAAGCGCAATACCTAAAAGAGCGCAGGGAGATGATGCAGGCTTGGGCCGACTATCTCGACAAGTTGAAGAATGGTAATGCGGCGTCCTGGAAAGCAAGCTTAGAAGCAGCGTAAGGGCGCCCATTCGGGCGCCCGCGGAGGCGCTTTTACTCGCCGCTAAGGAGTTGCAACAACAGGTCGGCGCGCGCCTTGAGGTCCGCGCTGATCACATCCAGAAGCTGGTACGCGGCATCGGCATGCAGCACATTCCGGCGCATGCCTTCGGCGATCCCTGTCGACGCCGCATCGAGCGCATCGAGGCGCTGACGCAACGCTTCCACGTGACGAATCAGCTCCGCGGCCGGCGTGATCAACTCCGTGAGATGGTGGGCCATCAAGATCATAGTGTCTCCCTGTTTTGACTAATTCTGGGGTCACTCGACGGCGTGTGTCGGCGTCGAGTTTGTTCTCGCAAAATATTGCGCACCAGAATATCAGTCAGCACGCTTATCGCCCACACGGACACGACAATGATTGTCGACATCACAACGATCACTGCGTGAAACATTGTCGCGCGTCGACCATCATCCATCATGGCGCATGCGCGATCGTGCACGATGTCGATCAATCGTGCATCGTCGATGGTGCACGATCGCGACGAAACACCCAGCACTTCACCGACACGCCGCGACCTTCCACGATACGGATCGCGCTATTCACCGTGCGATAAGCGATAAATTTTCGCGCCCGGCTTTCCGGCAATAAGCGCTTAAGTTCACCGTATGAGGGAGCCTTTAACCCAAATTGTGTAGCGCGGCTTTGAAACTCCGGCAGGCTCACCGCGATCAGATCATCGTCACGACTGTGATTAAGCTTCTCGCCCTGGTCCGTTTCGTTGAGGTGATCGAACATTTCCCAGAACTCTTGCACCACCGGATGATCGGCGTTGATCGCCTTTTGCCGGTCCACTGCCATCTGAGTGAGCAGGTCGAACGCGGCGCGCTTCTGATCGGCCGTGATTGGTACGACATGCTCCAGCGCATCCACCAGTGCCATGATCTGCGCGTGGTTCTTGCAGATGCGCACGCTCTTCAAACTCGGATGCGCCTTAAGCATGGTTTCGTAGTCGGGCGCGAACTCCGCCATGGTGTCGAGGATTTTTTTTTCGCGCCGCACCGCGGCCAGGACAAAGCCGCTCACCTGGTCCGCCGGCCAGTTTTCGAGTGCCTTGCCGGCCACGCTGCCTTCCGGCGTGTGACCGCTCTTGTCGAACTTCAGGTGCACGATGCGCTGCAGGATCGCCTCGCTGGCATCGACCACGGCGTTCTGGCTGATGACGACCGTCCCCCGAAACGGTGGCTCGTAGGTTTCATTGCCGGCGCTCTTGATGCCGCGGGCACGACCGATGCGTCCGTTGTAGAGCGGCTTCAATTCGTCCCAGTCGAATTGCTTGGCATGCAGCTTGTCCGAGCCGTTGGAGCGATCAGCTTCGAT
>NZ_DATEJY010000173.1:0-3503 GCF_035277725.1 Dyella sp.
TGAGGCGTATGCCAATTACGTCGCCACGCAGTTTCAGTGGGCGCGGCCATTGCCGGCGAACGATCCCACCGCATGGTTGTTCGACCGGCCATCCACGCTGTTCAAGGCATACATTCGCACCGGGCGTTTCGATTATCTGCAGGCGGCCGATCTCAGTTATCACTTCTACATGAAATACATCCGCCGCGACGGCTGGGCGATGAGCCCGTTCTGCGCTGGCGGTTGGACGTACAACGACAAGCCCTGCGACGTGAAATACGTCTATGTCGAGCCGATTCTGCTGGCGTTGGCGCTTACCGGCGACGACAGCGAGCACGATCCGCAAACCGTCGACAAGATGATGACGCTGTGGGAGAACGGCGGCTGGGGCAACCGGCCAGGGCCGTATACCAGCCCTTCGCAGCATTTCACCGAGCGCATGACGGGCCTGGGTCTGCTGGAAACCGTCAGCGCCTATGAATTGACCGGCGATCGCCGCTATCTCAAGCGTGTCAACGATCGCATCGGCTGGCTGTACGAGCATCAGCGCAACAACCCGGATGGCCTCGGCGATGACGGTTCCTGGCGCAATAGCTGGAACCTGCACGAGGACGATGCCTGGAATCCATCCACTGACGTGCGCGGCAGCTCGCCGTGGATGACGGAAAACATCATCGACGGCCTGTGGCACGCGTGGCTGGTTACCAGCGATCCGCGCATCCCCACCATGATCACCGCGTTTGGCCGTTACCTGGAGCAATACGGCTGGATCAAGCCGAACCTTCTGCATTACGAGCACGATTGGCGCAATCCCTGTTCCGGTCCGGATGGCCAGATCGCGTGGTATTGGTCCTCGTCACGCGCCGATACCAAAGCGCTTTCGCATATCGAAGATTCGGATGGCTGGTACAGCGATGCGCATACGGTCGAGATCGCCTTGCCAGTGGCCGCGGCCTATTACTTCGAGAAAGATCCCAAGCAAAGCGCCGCACTGAAGCACCGGCTTGATGCGCTGGAGTCTTCCTACAACATCGATTGCGCCAAGTCGGCCGATCCGCTGCGGCGCTTCAACTGGAACAATCGCGGCAGTGGTGTCGTCGCCTGGCTGATTCGCCAGCCGCCCGGTAGCGGCGCCCCGGCAACGCCGTCAATCGCAGCCAAAAGGGTGACGCCATGAAGCAGCGCATGGCGGTATTGCGCAGCGTCACCCTGGTATCGGCCGCCACGTATGTCGAGTACGCATTGGGGCTGGTCGTCAGCATCTGGATCGCGCGCACGCTGGGGCCGGCGGATTTCGGCCGTTACGCGTTTACCGTATGGCTGTGCAGCTGGTTGATGACCTGCAGCAATCATGCGTTGACGACGTCGTCGACCAAGTTCATCGCCGAAGCGGATGGGGCAGGGCGGCCGGACCTGGCCTCGCATATCGCGCATCGCTTGAGCCGCTACCAGAACCTGAGTTCGCTGATCGTGATGCTGCTGTTCGTCGCCGCGATCGTTGTGATCCGTCCGGTCGAATGGCGGCAATCGTTGTGGCCGATTACCGGGCTGGTGATTATCGCCGTAGTGTCCAAGGCGAATTACGCCATGCTGGTGGCAATCGAAAAAGGGCAGGAGAGCTTCGAACCGGTATCGATTGCGACGGTACTTGCCGGCGTCATCAACGTCGGGTTGATCACTGCGGCCACCCTGACGCACGCCGGCATGGTGGCGTTCTTCGCGTTGTTCGCGGTGGCGTGCCTGATGTTGAACCTGATTAACCGGTTCGCCTTTCACCGCTACTGCCGGCCCTTTGCCGCCGGCCCGATTCCGGATGACCTCAGCAAGCGCATGACGCGGCATCTGCGCCTGACAGCCGTGCTGGTGTTGTTGATTTCGCTGCGCTCGAGCACGATCGAAGTGTTCTTGCTCAACACCTATGCCACGTCCACGGCGGTCGGTTTCTTCGCCATCGCTTCCACGCTCACGCGCGGCGCTGTCGAACTGCTGTCGGTTGGCCTGACCACCACCTTGCTGCCGTACATGGCCAAGTCATTCGGCAAGAGCGGCACCGGACAGGCCGCGCGGCTGCTCACCGAGTCGGCGCGGTTCTACTGGGCCACCGGTCTGGTGATCGCCGGGGTCGGCCTGGTCACCACGCCTGAAATCGTCACCTTGATGTACGGCAACCGTTACGTCGCTGCCATTCCCGCCATCGAAGCGATGCTGGTGCTGGCTGGATTGCTGCTGGTCAGCAACAGCATCGGCGCATTCCAGATCGTGGTCGATCGCCAGGATGATCGCGTGCGCATCTCGTCGCTTGCGCTGATCGTCAATGCCGTGTTTGGTGTCGCACTCGTACCGTTTTTCGGTCTCACCGGCGCGATGATCACCTATGCCAGCACCCGCTTCGCGGAACTGGGCCTGGCCATGTTCTATTTGCGCAAGGCCACCGGCGGCGGTTTGCCGCTGATGCCGATGGCACGTTTGTTTGTCGCCGCATCGGTAGCGACGGCGGCGGCATGGCTGAGCGTGGCGGTGATACCCAGCCGCTTCGGTTTCATCATCGGCGGCTTGGTATTCATCGGCATCTTCGCGCCCGCCAGTTTCATGGTGCGCTATTGGAGCGAGGAAGACTGCCAGTTGATGACGATGATCACCAATCGCCTCGGACCGCCCGGGCGCACGCTGATGCGAGGCCTGACCAGCCTGCATGGCACGGCGGCCAAGGCGGCGCCCTGACCGGCGCAGGCACGGGAGTCCTTCATGCATTGGAAAGCCAAGGCCACGCTGCAGAATGCGGTTTCCCGATTACCGGCGGGCTCGTCCTACGCCACTTACTATTGGCTGCAACGTCATTTCGGCGGACTGCGCCATATCAATCCGGTCGCGCGCTTGCGGGCCGGCATGGAGACGTGGCGGCAAATCGAAAAACTCGGCCGCGATCCGTTCCATAAAACCTTTTTCGAGGTGGGAACCGGGCGTGTTCCCATGACACCGCTGGCCTATTGGCTGATGGGTGCCAAGCGAGTCATCACCATCGACCTGAACCCTTACCTGAAAGCGGAATTGACGCAGGAATGCCTGCAATACATCGCCGATCATGCGCAAGAGATGCGGAGCTTGTTTGGTCCGTTGCTCAATCGAAAGCGGTTCGAAGCGCTGCTCGATTTCGAGCGCCAGGATGTTTTTGACCTGCAGCGTCTGCTCGACTTTTGCCATATCACGTATATCGCGCCGGGCGATGCGGCGCACACGGGTCTTGACGCTGATGCCATCGATTTCCACACCTCGTTCAACGTCTTCGAACATATCCCGCGCACCGTATTGCTTGCCATTCTTGACGAAGGCAATCGCATCATCCGCAGCGATGGTCTGTTCGTTCATCGCGTGGACTACTCCGATCACTTCTCCCATTCCGATTCGCATATATCGCCGATCAACTTTCTGCAGTACTCCGATGTGCAGTGGGAGCGTTACGCGGGCAATCGCTACATGTATATGAATCGCCTGCGCCATGATGATTTCCTGGCGTTGTTTGAATC
>NZ_DATEJY010000174.1:0-21541 GCF_035277725.1 Dyella sp.
TCATGATGCTGTCCTGCCTTTCAATTCGTTGAGCGCCACGGTGGCGACGGCCGGCGGCGCGGGGCGCAGCATGTCGGCCAGGCTCATCGCGCGCAGGGCGTTGTCGAGTACGTGGTTGATGCGTTGCCAGCTGCCGCGCACGCCGCATTGGGCTTCGCGCTCGCACTGGCCTTCGCTGAGGGTGCATTCGGTCATGCCGAGCGGGCCTTCGATCGCCTCCACGATCTCGGCCAGGCTGATCTCCTGCGCCGGCCGCGCCAGCCGGTAGCCGCCGTTGACGCCGCGGAAGGAGTCCACCAGCCCCGCGTGCCCCAGCGACTTCAGCAGCTTGCTGACGGTCGGCAGTTCCAAATGCGCCTCTTCGGCAATCTGGGCTGTGCTGAGGACATCGCCCGGGTGCGCGGCGATGCAGGTCATCACCACGGTGGCGTAGTCCGTCAGTCGGCTGACACGAAACATAGTGGAAGGAGGACACCGCTTAATTCGGACTGAAATGGTACTGATTCACCCCGAAGCGGTCAAATGGCAGGCAGGCGGGTGATGATGGCTTTGCGCCACAACGGTGCAAAGGATGCACCAAATGGTTCAAATCCTCGGCTTGGCCTGTGCTTGCCACACATGGAAATGGCGCCACTTGGCGGTTCGTGGAACCTGCCCCTGGCTTGGCACGCATTCTGCTGTCTTGCAACAAAACCACTGGAGCCGCCACGCATGAAATGGGTTACCGCGATCATCAAACCCTTCACCCTGGACGATGTGCGGGAGGCACTCGGCGAGGCCGGCGTGCAGGGCATGACGGTGACCGAGGTGAAGGGCTTCGGCCGACAGCGCGGCCATACCGAGCTGTACCGCGGCGCCGAGTACGTGGTTGATTTCCTGCCCAAGCTCAAGATCGAGATTGCCGTGGCGGACGATCAGGTGGAGCTGGCGGTCGAGGCGATCATCCGCGCGGCCAAGACCGGCAAGGTGGGCGACGGCAAGATTTTTGTGAGCGACCTGGAACAGGTGATTCGCATCCGCACGCAGGAAGTTGACGCGGATGCACTTTGACATGCGGGGAAACGGGGAACGGGGGATGGGTAAGCATCGAGTGGTTTCGCGGCTCGTCGCCGTCATGCTGGCAGCCGGCGTGTCTATGCCGGTTTTCGCGCAGGCCGCGCCTGCACCGACGCTCAATACCGGCGACACCGCCTGGATGATCGTGGCCAGCGCCTTCGTGCTGATGATGACGATTCCCGGCGTGGCGCTGTTCTATGGCGGCATGGTGCGGGCGAAGAATCTGCTGTCGGTGATGATGCAATGTATGGCGCTCACCGCCTTGGTGACCGTGCTGTGGATGGTGTATGGCTATTCGCTGGCCTTCAGCACAGAAGGCATGCACGCCGGCGTCACCAACTGGCATTCGTTCCTCGGCGCGTTCGATCGCGTGATGCTGGCGGGACTCACGCCCAATACGCTGTACCAGACGGTGCCGGAAAGCGTATTCGTGATGTTTCAGCTCACCTTCGCGATCATCACGCCGGCGCTGATCATCGGCGCCTATGCCGAGCGCATGAAATTCAGCGCGATGCTGTGGTTCTCCGGTTTGTGGCTCACCTTCGTGTATCTGCCGATCGCACACATGGTGTGGGGCGGTCCGGGTTCGCTGCTCGGCGATCTGGGCGTACTCGATTTTGCCGGCGGCACGGTGGTGCACATCAATGCCGGTATCGCCGGCCTGGTCGCCTGCCTGGTGATCGGCAAGCGCCGCGGTTGGCCGCATACGCATATGCCGCCGCACAACCTGGGTTACACCGTGATCGGCACGGCGATGCTGTGGCTGGGCTGGTTCGGTTTCAACGCCGGTTCCGCTGTTGCCGCCAACGGCAACGCGGGCATGGCGATGCTGGTGACGCAGATCGCCACGGCTGCCGCGGTGATCGGCTGGGTGGCGGTGGAGTGGTTCGTGCATAAGCGTGCCAGCGTGCTTGGCGCGGCTTCCGGTGCCGTGGCCGGATTGGTGGCCGTCACGCCAGCCGCCGGCACGGCGGGACCTGCCGGCGCGTTGATCATCGGCTTTGTTGCCGGCGCGGTGTGTTTCTTCACGGCGACACGCCTCAAGCACAAGCTGGGCTATGACGACACGCTGGACGTGTTTGGCGTGCACGCGGTGGCCGGCATCATCGGCGCACTGTTGACCGGTGTGTTCGCGGCACCCAAGCTCGGCGGTTTCGACAGCGCGGTGACCTCGCCGTTGCTGCAATTGTGGATTCAGGCGAAGGGCGTGGGCTTCACCATTGTGTGGAGCGGCGCATTGAGCTGGGTGATCCTGAAACTGGTGGATATCACGCTGGGTCTGCGCATCGAGCCCGAGCAAGAACAGGTGGGCCTGGATATCGCCGAGCACGAGGAGCGGGCGTACAACCTCTCCTGACGCCACACATAGGCCCGTAGGTTGGGGTGCGAACCCCAACATTGCCATGCCGATATGGATGGCGATGTTGGGGTTCGCACCCAACCTACGCGTCCGCGGCTAAGCTAGTCATGTGTCCGCCGCGAATCCCCTTATGCAGAGCATCACCGACCGCGCCGCCGCCCGTCTCGCCTGGACGCGTGCGGTGCTTGGCGATCATTCGCTAACACTCCAATCCGCGTCAGCCGACGCCAGCTTCCGCAGCTACTGGCGCACGCATCACGACGGCCGCAGCTGGATCGTGATGGATTCGCCGCCCGCGCAGGAAGATCCACGCCCGTGGCTCAAGATCGGCCAGCAACTCGCTGCGGCCGGCCTGCACGTGCCTGCGGTACACGCGCAGGATCTCGAACAGGGTTTTCTGCTGATCGAAGATCTCGGCACGCGGCTTTATCTCAACGAACTCAACGTCGAGAGCGCCGATGCGCTCTACGGCGATGCGATGGATGCCTTGCTGCGCATGCAGACGCGCATGGACTATCGCGAGCTGCCGCCGTTCGATCGCGACGTGCTGGTGCGTGGCCTGGAAGTGATGCCGGAATGGTTTCTCGGCCGCCACCTCAACCACACGCCTGCTTGCGACGAATGGGACGTGCTGGAAGCGGCATTCAACGTGATCGTCCATAACGCGCTGGAACAGCCGCGCTGCTTCGTGCATCGCGACTATCACAGCCGCAACCTGCTGGTGGTGGAGCGGGACAGTCCCGGGGTGATTGATTTCCAAGGCGCGCTGGCCGGACCGATCACCTACGACCTGGCTTCGCTGTTGCGCGATGCGTACATCGTATGGCCGCGTGAACGCGTGGAAGCCTGGGTGGAGTCTTACCGGCAGCGCCTGCGCCATGCCGGCGTGATCGGTGAGGACATCGACAGCAAACGCTTCCTGCGCTGGTTCGACCTTACCGGCTTGCATCGTCACGTCCGTGTACTCGGCCAGTTCTACCGCTTGTGGTATCGCGATGGCAAACCGGGCTATCTCGCCGACGTGCCGCGCGTTTATTACTACGTGGTATCGGTGGCGCGCAGCTACCCCGAACTGGCCGACTTCGCCGCATTGATTGAGCGATACGCCGAAGGCCGCGATCTCACCCAGGTAATCGGTGCATGAGACACGCGTTGATCTTTGCGGCCGGATTGGGCGAACGCATGCGTCCGTTGACTAACCACACACCCAAGCCGTTGCTGCCTGCACGCGGCAAACCGCTGATCGTGTGGCATCTGGAAAGGCTTGCGGCGCTCGATGTGCGCTATGTGGTGATCAACACCTCGCATTTGGCGGAGCAGTTTCCGGAAACGCTCGGCGATGGTTCGCAGTGGGGTTTGCGGATTCGCTATGCGTATGAAGGGCCTACACCGTTGGAAACGGGTGGCGGCATGTTCAACGCGCTGCCTCTGTTGGGGCCGGAACCGTTTATCGTGATCAACGGTGATGTGTGGACGGATGCGGATTTCGCCACATTACCGGCGGAACCGGCTGGCCTTGCGCATCTGCTGATGGTGGACAATCCATCGCACCATCCGCGCGGCGATTTCGCGCTGGATGAGCAAGGCAAGCTGCATGACGAAGCTGACAAGCGGCTGACCTATAGCGGCATCGGCGTGTATCGGCGTGAGTTGTTGAATGACTGGCAGGCGGTTATCGGTCAGCACGATTCAACCGACGACAAACATCCGCGTTTCAAACTCGCGCCGCTGTTGCGGGCGGCGATGCAGCGTGATGAGGTGAGTGGAAGCCATCATCGTGGCGAATGGACGGATGTGGGTTCGCCTGAACGGCTTGCATCGTTGAATGCAACCCCATAGCGCGTAGGCTGGGGTGCGAACCCCAACATGGTCATGTGCATGAGGCCGACATGTTGGGGTTCGCACCCCAACCTACGGCGCGCCTGATACCAGCGGCTTGATCGACACCGGCGCAGGCAACGTCGGCGGCGGCACTGCCGCAGCCTCTTCCTGCGACAACGCCGCGTCCTGCGCCTGCTTGGTCATCATGATGATGCTGATGCGCCGGTTGATCGGATCACTCGGATTGGCCTTGTCGAACGGCACTGAATCGGCCAACCCCACCACGCGCGCAATCTTGCCTTCTTCCAGGCCGCTATCCAGCAAGGCGCGCCGCGCCGCATTGGCACGGTCGGCAGAAAGCTCCCAGTTGCCGTACTGGCTTGCGGTGCTGTACTTCGCATCATCGGTGTGGCCGGAGATGCTGACCTTGTTCGGCGCCTGATCGATAAAACCTGACAACTCATGCAGGATCGCCACGGTATAGGGCTCCAGCGCGGCGCTGCCGGTGGCGAACATCGGGCGGTTCTGTTTGTCCACGATCTGGATGCGCAAACCTTCCGGCGTGATGTCGAGCAAGAGCTGATCCTTGAACGGCTCCAGCGCCTGGCTTTTTTCGATGGCGGCGCGCAGCTGCAACATCAGGCTTTCCAGGCGCTGCTTTTCGCGCTCGCGCGCCAGCTTCTCCACGTCTGCGGGTGTTACCGGCGTGGCGGCGCGACGGTCCTTGCCTGCGCCATGCGAGATATCCATGGCGCCACCGAGCTTGATCATGCTGTCGCTCGCACCACCGGGGCCCATCTTGCCCGGTGGCGCGATGGTGGCGGTGCCGGGTGTCATGCTGGGATTTTTAAAATATTCCGCAATCGCCGCCCGCTGCTGCTTGGTGCCGACGCCGAGCAGCCACATCACCAGGAAGAACGCCATCATCGCAGTGACGAAGTCGGCATAGGCGACTTTCCACGCGCCGCCATGGTGACCGTGTTTCTTGCGCCGCGCACGGCGCACCACGATCAACGTGTCGCGGCTTTGCTCACTCACGCCGCGGCTCCGGCGCGCGCGGCATCCTTCAGATGATCTTCAAAGTCCTGGAAATTCGGCCGTGCGTGCGGCGATAGCGTCTTGCGCGCGAACTCCACGGAAACTTTGGGGTTGTAGCCGCGCAAGCAGGCGAGCAAGGCTACCTTGACGCATTCGAACGCTTTACCGTCTTCATGCACGCGGCTTTCCATGGCAGCGGCGAGCGGCCCGATAAAGCCATAGCACAGCAAGATACCCAGGAACGTGCCGACCAACGCGCCAGCAATGTGTTCGCCGATCTGCGAAGTATCGCCGCCCAACTGCGACATGGTGGTCACAATGCCAAGCACCGCGGCGACAATGCCGAAACCCGGCAAGGCATCGGCCAGTTTCATCACCGCCAGCGCGGGGGCTTCCGCGTCGTGCTGGTGGCTTTCCAGTTCCACTTCCAGCAACTGCTCCAGCTCGTGCGGATTCATGTTGCCACCCACCATCAGGCGCAAGCAGTCGGTGGTGAATTCGATCAGGTGATGTTCTTTCACCAGGCGCGGATAAGCGCTGAAGATCGCGCTCGATTGCGGATCTTCGATGTGCGATTCCAGGCCAAGCAGGCCTTGCTTGCGCATCACGCCAAAAATGTCATACAGCAGCGAGAGCAGGTCGACGTAGTCCTGCTTGCGATATTTGGGTCCCTTGAACAGCGCGGCAATGTTTTGCAGCGCACCTTTCACGATCTTCAACGGGTTGGCCGAGAGGAAGGCGCCGATGGCACCGCCGCCGATGATCATCAGCTCCGCCGGTTGCCACAACGCGAGAATGTGTCCGTGCGACAGCAGATAACCGCCCAACACGCAGGAAAGCACCACCAGGGAACCAATCACGACAAGCATGGGGACTCCGTTCGGGACGTCAGTGTCCTAGCTGCTTATCGACCGTTGCGATGCAAAATTTAGATACAAAACGTTGCGCCACGTGACGTAGCACGTAGGTTGGGGTGCGAACCCCAACAACGCGTCCCGATCGACATGGCGATGTTGGGGTTTGCACCCCAACCTACGAAAACGGCCCGGAATGACCGGGCCGTTTTGCATGCACGTCGCAATGAATTACGGACGACGCGCGAGTTCCGGATTTTCCTTGGTCACCGGCATCAAGTCCTTCTTCGACACGCCCAGCCACAACAGAATCGGGCTGGCCACGAAGATTGACGACAAAGTGCCGACCAGGATGCCGATCAGCATGGTGATGGCAAAGCCATGCACCGTGGGACCACCGAAGAAATACAGTGCCGCCATCGCGATGCTGGTGAACAGCGAGGTGATGATGGTTCGCGACAAGGTGCTGTTGATCGAGCGGTTGAGGATTTCTTCCGGATCGGCCTTGCGCGACGAGCGGAACAATTCGCGAATACGGTCGAACACCACCACCTTGTCGTTGATCGAGTAACCGATCACCGCGAGCACCGAAGCCAGCACGGTCAGGTCGAACTCGCGCTGCACCAGCGAAATCACGCCCAGCGTGACCAGCACGTCGTGCACTTCGGTGGCCAGCGCGGCAATGGCAAAGCGGCGCTCGAAGCGGATCCACAGGTACAAGCCGATGCCGATGATCACGAAGATGGCGGCGGTGACACCATCGCTGCGCAGCTGTTCGCCCACCTGCGGACCGACGTAATCCTTACCGGCGATCTTGGCGTCGGGGCGCGGCCCCTGCAGCGCCTTGGCCACGTCGTTGGAGATCAGGTCGAGGTTGGGCGACTTGCCTTCTTGCTGCACGTAGTGCTTGTCGTCCTTGGGCTGGAAGCGGATCGACACATGGCGCGTGCCGCCGATGCTTTGCACCACGGCGTTCTCGATACCGCCCTTGTCCAGCGCACTGCGCACGTCTTCGACCGACACCGGATTGTCGTAGGTGACGTCCACGCTGACGCCGCCGGTGAAATCCAGCCCGTAGTTGAGGCTGCGCGTGGCGAGCAACGCAATCGAAGCGATCATCAGCAGAACGGCAAGGCCGATGCTGATCTTGCGCAGCCCGAGGAAGTGGACGTTGGCGTTGTGATTGAAAATTTCCATGGGCGTCTCCGATTACACCGACAGCGTCTTGAGCTTGCGCCCGTGATGGATGAACGCAGTAATCGCGTGGGTGACCGTGACCGAGGTGAACATCGAGGTCAAAATACCGATCAGCAGCGTGACGCCGAAGCCCTTGATCGGGCCCGAGCCCATCGTGGTCAGCGCCAGTGCGGCGATAAGGTGGGTGACGTTGGCGTCGAGAATGGTGGCCCAGGCTTTTTCATAGCCGGCGCGGATCGCCGCCAGCGGCGTGGAACCATTGCGCAATTCTTCGCGCACGCGTTCGCAGATGAGGACGTTGGAGTCGATCGCCATGCCCAATGTCAGCACGATACCGGCAATGCCCGGCATGGTAAGCGTCACGCCGATCGCCGACATCACGGCCACCAGGATCACCAGGTTGAAGAACAGTGCGACGTCCGCCACCAGGCCGAACAGCTTGTAGTAGATCGCAGCCGCCAGCAGCACCAGACCCAGGCCGAGCAACACGGCCTTCAGGCCCTTGTCGATGTTGTCCTGGCCCAGGCTGGGGCCGATTACGCCTTCCTGCACGATATCCATGCGTGCGGCGAGCGAACCGCCTTTCAGCATCAGCGCCAGGTCCGAGGCAGCCTTGGAGCTGGCCAGGCCGGTGGTCTGGAACTTGTTGCTGAAGACGCCCTGGATGGTGGCGTAGTTGATCACCTGGTAGGTGGTCTTGGGCGTGCGCACTTCCTTGCCGTCGACGATCTTGGTGTCGGTGGTGCTTTCCACGTACACCACGGCCATCGGCTTGCCGACGTTGTCGCGGGTGAAGTCGAGCATCTTGGCGGCGCCGACCGAATTCAATGTGACGTTCACGCTGGGCGAGCCGCTCTGCGGATCATTGCCGGAGGACGCATCCACCAGCTCATCGCCGCTGGCGATGATGTTCTTGCTGACCAGGTAAGGCTCGCCGTGCGTGCCGTAATAAAGGTGCGCATCCGGCGGAACGTTGCCGGTCTTCACTGCATCCTGCACGGCGGGGTCGCGTGCATCGCCGATGCCCGCGACGTATTCCAGCGTAGCCGTTGCACCGATCACCTTCTTCGCTTCGGCCGGGTCTTGCACACCGGCCAGTTCGACCGAGATGTGATCTTCACCCTGAGCCTGGATCACCGGCTCGGACACGCCCAGCGCGTTGATGCGGTTGCTCAGCGTGGCAAGGTTCTGGCGGATCGCATTGGTCTGCAGGTCACGCAGCTTGTCCGGCTTGATGGTGGCATTGAGCACGAAGCGGTCGCCGGTGCTCTGGCCATCCGCCACGGCGAGGTCGGTGTATTCGGTGGCGATCGCATCGCTGGCTGCCGTGCGATCGGCGGCGGAACTCAGCACCACGTTGACGCCCTGGCCGCGCGTGGCATTACGCGATACGGACACGAAGGAAATCTTCTTTTCCTTGAGGAGTGCCGTGATGTCCTGCGTATAGCGGTTTTCCTGCCGGTCGATGATGTCGCTCTGGTCGACCGCCATCAGGAAGCGCACACCGCCCTGCAAATCCAGGCCCAGCGGCATCGCACGGCCGCCGATGGCGGTAAGCCATGCCGGCACGGTGGATTCCAGATTGAAGCCGACGTTGTAGTTCTCGCCCAGGGCAGCCTTCAGCGCGTCAGCGGCGTTCTTTTGCAAGTCGCCATTGGCAAAGCCGACCACGATGTAATCGCCGCGGCTGGGATCATGCCTCAAGCTTTCGTTGATATACGGAAGCTTGGCCGTCTGCAGCGTGGTGATGACCTTCTGCTGCACCGTCGGGTCGAGTGTCGTGCCCTGCGCGGGCGCTACCTGCACGGCCTGCAGCGGCGCGTAAATGTTCGGCAATGCGTACAGGATGCCCAGCACCAGTACGATGGCCACCAGAAAGTATTTCCAGCGTGGAAAATCACTCATGCCTTGCATCCGAATGAACCGCAGCGCCGCGCCGCGGATAGTGTTAACCGATAATTTGGGAAGAATTGCCTGACGATCAGGACGACTTCAATGTGCCCTTCGGCAGCACCTGCTGAACGGCGCCCTTTTGCACCTTGATCTTCACGTTCGGCGCGATCTCGACCGTGATGAAGGTCTCGCCCACATCATCGACGCGACCGGCGATGCCGCCGTTGGTAACCACTTCGTCGCCCTTGGCCAGGCCGGACACCAGCTGGCGGTGTTCCTTCTGCCGCTTCATCTGCGGGCGGATCATCATGAAATACATCAGGCCGAACAGCACGATCATCATGATCAGCATGGACAGGCCACCATTGGCCGCTGCCGGCGCTGCCTGCGCCAGTACGAAAGTCGTCGGAAGAGTCATCTACTTATCCCGCAAGTTGTGGCTGCGACTGGAGTTTTTCGCCGCAAGCCCAAGAAAAGACGTCGGATTATGCCATGCACCCCGGGGCTATGCACGGCGTAAAGGGTCAAGCCCGCCCGAGGCACAGGGCTTCAGACAACGGCGGCGTGACAGGGGTTCGTAGGTTGGGGTGCGAACCCCCTACATGAGATCCCGTTGTTGGGGTTCGCACCCCAACCTACGTCCGCCGGGCATAAAACCCGGCCACGAAGTCCTCCAGTGATCCGGCCGCGATGGCCTCGCGCAAACCAGCCATCAGGCGTTGGTAATGATGCAGGTTATGGATGGTGGCCAGCTGGCTACCCAGGATCTCGTTGCAGCGGTCCAGATGGCGCAGGTAGGCACGGCTGAAGCCCTGGCTGCAGGCATAGCATTCGCAGTCTTCTTCGATCACGCGCGTATCGTTGGCGTACTTGGCGTTGCGGATGCGCAGCGTGCCTTGCGAGGTAAACAGAAAGCCGTTGCGCGCATTGCGGGTGGGCATCACGCAATCGAACATGTCGATGCCGCGCCGGACGGCCTCGACAATATCCTCCGGCCGGCCCACGCCCATCAGGTAACGAGGACGATCTCGCGGCAGCAGCGGCACGGTGACGTCCAGCGTGTGATTGCGCTCCGCTTCCGGCTCGCCGACCGCCAGTCCGCCGACGGCGTAACCATCGAAACCGATCTGGATCAGCCCCTCGGCCGAGCGCTTGCGCAGGTTTTCGTAGACGCTGCCTTGCACGATGCCGAACAACGCATTTGGATTTTTTTGATCGTCAAACGCACGGCGCGAGCGCTCCGCCCAGCGCAGACTCAGTTCCATCGATTCTGCAGCAATCTTGTCGGTGGCCGGATACGGCGTGCATTCGTCGAAGATCATCACGATGTCCGAATCCAGCACGGTCTGGATGCGCATCGATTCTTCCGGCGACAGAAACACCTTGGAGCCGTCCACCGGCGAGGCGAACGTCACGCCCTGCTCGGTGATCTTGCGCTTGTGCGCCAGCGAGAACACCTGGAAACCGCCGGAGTCGGTGAGGATCGGCTTGTTCCAGCCGATAAACCGATGCAACCCACCGAACTCGCCGACGATGTCCAGCCCCGGACGCAAAAACAGATGGAAGGTATTGCCGAGGATGATTTCGGCGTCCACCTCGAGCAGGTCGCGCGGGGTCATGGCTTTCACCGAGCCATAGGTGCCCACGGGCATGAAAGCCGGCGTTTCCACGGTGCCGCGGTCGAAGGTGAGACGGCCACGGCGGGCGGCGCCGTCGGTGGCGAGGAGGTCGAAGTGCATGGAGGTCATCGGGGGATTATGGCATCCCTCCCTCCTACGCCGCGGGTACGTCGTCTATCTACACGTCGCCGCCCCGGCGAAAGCCGGGGCCCAGTGTCGTTGGGTGGTGGTGCACGTCGCTAGGCCCCCGGCTTTCGCCGGGGCGACGAGTGATCGCAAGAGATAAGGGAAGATTATTTCCCGACGCTGTCCAAGCCATTCGGCAAAATCAACATCGCATCCCCATACGAGAAAAACCGATACCGCTCCTTCACCGCATGCCGATACGCATCCAGCATGTACTCCCGCCCCGCCAGCGCAGAGACCAGCATCAACAAGGTCGACTGCGGCAAATGGAAATTGGTGATCAGCGCGTCGATGCTGGTGATGCGATAACCGGGGAAGATAAAGATCTGCGTCTCTCCCGCAAAAGGACGCAATTCACCGTTCACGGTGGCGCTTTCCAGCGCGCGCACCACGGTCGTGCCGACGGCAATCACCCGTCCGCCCGCGCGACGCGTGTGCTGGATCTGTTCGACCAGACTTGCGCCCACGTTCAACCACTCCCGATGCATCGTGTGATGTGCTATCTCTTCGGTGCGCATCGGCTGGAAGGTGCCCGCGCCCACGTGCAGGGTCACGTAGCCGAAATTCACGCCCAACTCGCGCAGTTGCTTGAGCAGTGCTTCATCGAAATGCAGACCAGCCGTGGGTGCCGCCACGGCGCCAGGCTCGCGCGCGTACACGGTCTGGTAGCGCTCCAGATCACTGGCATCCGCATGACGCGAGATATAGGGCGGCAAGGGCATTTCTCCCAGTCTCGCCAGCAAGCGTTCCAGTGGCTCGGGTGATTCGAAACGCAGGCGAAAAAAGCTCTCGTCCCGGCCCAGCACCGTGGCATGGCTGCCATCCGCCAGGATGATCACCGTGCCTTCGCGCGGCTTTTTGCTTACGCCCAGTTGTACGGTCGCTTCGTGCGCCCCCGTCACGCGCTCGATCAATATCTCCACCGCACCGCCGCTTGGTTTTTGTCCATATAGGCGCGCCGGCAACACACGCGTGTCGTTGAACACCAGCAAATCGCCCTTGCGCAATAGCGAGGGCAAATCGCGGAACATACGGTCCTGCCAGGTGTGCGTGGGCACGTTGAGCAATAGCAGGCGGCTGGCGCTGCGCTGGGTTAACGGTTCTTGCGCGATCAACTCAGGCGGCAGATCGAAATTGAAATCGGATTTCTTCACGGCATGATGCTGGGCTGGGATAGTGCATTATCGCGCAAACGCCATGGCTCGCTTCCTGCCCAGGCCATCGGAACCGGCAGCAGGCGCATGGCGCACAATTCCCGCCCGTCTCCGGCCTCTGTCAAAAGCACAAGGAAAGCTTATGCCCCGCCATGCCCTTCCCTGCTCGCTGGTCCTGCTCACCGCGCTATATGGCCATGCCTGCCTGGCGCAAACCGCAGGGGTCTTTCCGCACGAGCAAGCCGATCTGCATGCGCTGGCCGCTGCGCCGGATGAAGCCCGGTTGCGCAACACCATCACCACGCTGGTTGGCTTTGGCACCCGCCACACTCTTTCCGATACGACCTCGCGCAAGCGCGGCATCGGTGCGGCGCGGCGCTGGGTGCAATCCCGCTTCCAGGCCATTTCGCACGATTGCGGCGGCTGCCTGGACGTCGTCACACCCTCGCAAGTATTCACCGGCAAGCGCGTACCCAAGCCGACCGAAGTGATGGATATCGTGGCGATCAAACGCGGCAGCGGCGATCCGCAGCGGGTGATCGTGATGACCGGCCATCTGGATTCGCGCGTCAGTGACGTCATGAACGCCACCAGCGATGCGCCCGGCGCGAACGACGATGCGTCCGGCGTGGCGGCATTGATGGAAGCGGCGCGCTTGCTATCGAAGCAAGACAACCGTGCCACGCTGGTTTTCGCAGCACTGTCCGGCGAGGAGCAGGGTTTGTACGGCGGCAAGGTGCTGGCCGACTATGCCAAGGCACAGGGCTGGCAAGTCGAGACCGACCTCAACAACGACATCGTCGGCAACAGCCGCGGCCAGAATGGCGTGCGCGACAACACCACCGTGCGCGTTTTCAGCGAAGGCACGCGCAGCATGGAAACGCCTGAGCAGGCCAAGACGCGTAACTACTTCGGCGGCGAAGTCGATTCGCCCTCGCGCAATATCGCCCGCTATATGACAGCGCTTGCCGATCAATACGTGCCAGACCTGCACGTGCGCATGATCTACCGCACCGACCGCTACGGCCGCGGAGGCGATCAAGTTCCGTTTCTGGAAGCCGGCTATCCGGCTGTGCGCGTGACGGAAGGCCATGAGGATTACACGCACCAGCATCAAGACCTGCGCGAAGAACGTGGTGTGACATATGGCGACACCATCGATGGCATCGACTTCCGCTATCTGGCCCGCGTCACGGCATTGAACACCATCACGATGGCATCGCTGGCACGCGCACCGACGCCACCTTCCCATGTTGCGATCAGCGGCGCACTGGCTACCGACACCACGCTGAGCTGGCAGAAAGTCGCCGGCGCGGCGGACTATCGCGTGCACTGGCGCGATACGACCGCGCCGCAATGGCAATACAGCCGCAACGTGGGCGATGTCGATCGCTATGTCCTGAAGGATGTGGTGATCGACGATTGGTTCTTTGGCGTGTCGGCGGTTTCGGCCGATGGGTATGAGAGCCCGGTGGTGTTTCCGGGGGATGCGGGGAGTTTTGCTGCGCCGGCGGTGCGGTAAAAAAAACACCTCAACGACGATGGCACTAACTTGAACATCGTCGCCTCGGCAAAAGCCGGGCTCCGTGACTTAGGCTCTGACTCTAAAAGTTGCTGGATCCCGGCTTTCGCCGGGACGACGATTCAAGGTGCTTCCGTTTCTATTAACCCGCGCATGCCATGGCTTCGCGAGAACGAGGCAGGTAGGTTGACGCCATTACAACCATCCCTTCTGCCGCGCCAAACGATACGCCTCGATACGGTTGGCTGCACCCAACTTGCCGATCGCTTCGGAAAGATAATTGCGCACCGTGCCATGCGAGAGGTTGAGCTTGGCGGCGATATCGCTCGCAGATTGCCCTTCCCCGGCAAGACGCAACACTTGCCGCTCGCGGTCATTCAAGGGATCGGCTTCCGACCAGGCTTCCAACGCAAGCTGCGGATCGATCGAGCGGCCACCGCGATGCACGATGCGCAACGCTTCGGCGAGATTCTCGGCCGGCGCGTCTTTCAACAAATAACCCGATACGCCCGCATCCAGCGCGCGGCGCAGAAAGCCGGGGCGCGCAAACGTGGTGACGATGACGCACTTCACCGGAAGCTCCTGGCGATGAATGCGCTGCGCCAGCTCCAGGCCAGTGATGCCGGGCATCTCGATATCCGTCACCAGCACATCCGGCTTTAACCGCTGCACTTCGCGCCAGGCGGACTCGCCATCGGAGGCGGAGCCGAGTACTTCGATATCCGATTCCAGATTGAGCAGCGCCGACAGTGCTCCGCAGACCATGGCTTGGTCTTCAGCCAGCAAGACACGGATCATGCAGCAGCGCTCCCGGCAAGCTTGTCTTGCACGGGTGGCTCGGGCAGGACGCGCGCTTTCTGCGCTGCCCGCAACGGCACGTTGACCAGCAAGCGCGTGCCTCGGCGTGGTGGCGAATCAACTTGCAGGCTACCGCCAATGGCTCGCACACGCTCACACATGCCGCTCATACCGTTACCGTGAGCGACGAGCCCACCCTTGCCATTGTCATGAATCTGCATTTCCAGGTTATCTGCCGTACGGGTAAAGCGAACACAGGCTTCGGTAGCGTCTGCATGCCGATGGATGTTGGTCATCGCTTCGCGGATCACCAGGGCAAGCGTGCGCTCAACCTCTTGTGGCAACGAGTCGGGTAGATTGCCGTAGTCCAGATGCACCGCGGACGATTCAAGCAGCAGCCGTGCGGAAGCCAGTTCCGCTGCAAGATCCGTCGAGCGAATGCCGGTTACCGCCGCGCGCACCTCTGCCAGCGCGTGACGGGCGACCCGTTCGGCTTCTTCCAGTTCACGTCGCGCGGCGCCGCTATCGCGATCGAACAACTTGCGGGACAACTCCAGCTTCAAGGTGATCAAGGACAAGGTGTGTCCGAGCAGATCGTGCAGGTCGCGGCCGATACGCTCGCGTTCGGCGGTTGCCGCCAAACGGCGCACTTCTTCTTGCGATAAGCGCAATGCGGCATCGCGTTCCCGGTTCTTGATCTCGACGATGATCACGGTGCAGATGATGAGCGCCATCGCAGGTATCGAAACCAGCATCGCCCACGGATAGCCTGCCCGCCACGCCAGGCTGATATAGAGCGCATTGATCAGCAGCAACAGGCCAACGCGTGCGCGAAAGCTCGCCCGCCATTTCAGGAACATGTTGCAGCCGAAAATCAAATAGCTGAGGCCGCTTGGATACCACGGCAGGCTAAGCAGGCAGAGACTGGCCACGGCCAAGCCGTAGTAGTGCATGTGCCGGCAAGACGCGTAATGAGCCTTGAGGTACACCGCAATGAAGATCGGGTACGTGGCCAGGGTAAAGAAGAGCCAGCTGAGCGTATAACCCTGCGGATCGAGCAACGGCGTGATAAAAATCCAGGCCGACCACAGCAAATGAATAGCCCATGGCGATTTGCCCTGCCGCAACTCATCCGCCGCGCTTGAGTCCGGCGCCGGCACGAACCAGGTACGCATGACTGTCGTGATGTTCATGGCCGCGCTCCCCGCGCTGCGAACTGCCCTGCTGACATCGTACTTCAACCGTAGCGCCGCAGCCTGCGCGTCGCGATGATAAAAAATATCACTGCGAAACCGGCCAAGACAGCGAAGTGCTGGAAGACGCCGCCATGCTGCAGCCCTAACGCGGCCATCCCCAGCTGATGCAGGTGGTAGCTCGGCCAAACCGGCGCAATCTGCTGCAACAGCTTGGGCAGCATGTTGATCGGAACCCACAAGCCAGAGAGGAATGACATCGGCAGGTAGATCAGGTTGAGCATGCCTGGCGCACCCTGCCCTTTGATCAACGTACCGATCAGCATGCCCAGCGCGCAGAATGGCAACACGCCCAACACGCCAGTCAGCAACAACAGCGCGCATTGCTGCAAGGACAACGCGACATGCCCCATTGTCAGCGCCATCCCTAACAGCAACAAAATGACCACCGCCGCGGCGGCCATCGCCATCAGCATCTTGCCGAGCAGATACGCACCGGGCGGCATGGGCAAGGCGCGCTTGTAGGTAAGCAGACCACCATCGCGCTCCAACGCCAAGGATACGCCAAAGCCGAACAATCCCGGGCTCATCACACCGAACACGCCATAGCTCACCAAAAGATAGCGCGCGGTATCCGTGCCGGCAGAGCCGTTCATGACCACGCCGAACAGCAAGTAGAACATGGTGGGAAGCAACATGATCGGCAGCATGAACGCCGGCGCGCGCATGTAGCGCAGGCATTCGCTGCGCGCTTCGGCCAGATAGGCCCCGATGACGCGGCGAGTGCTCATGCCGGTGACGGTCGGCGTCTCGGATACGGGTATGGATACGCTGCTCATCACGCGGCCTCCTGTTGTTCGTCGTCGCGCGTCAATTCGGTAAAGGCTTCGGCGAGTCCGGCCCGCTGCACCTCCAGCGCACTGAGTGATGCATCCGCATCGAGCAGGCGTCGCAGAACGTTTTCCGGTTCACTGGTATGAATGGTCAAGCGATCACCCTCGCGTTGCGCAGCGTTGACCAAGGGCCATGTCGACACCGCCGCCGCATCGAGATCCGTAGCACAGCGGATGCGCGCGAGCGGCACGTGCGCACGCAGCGCGTCGACGCTGCCTTCGCTGAGCACGCGCCCTTTCGCCATCACCACCACGCGTTGCGCCAGTGCTTCGGCTTCTTCCAGATAGTGCGTGGTCAGTACGACCGAACAACCTTCGGCGACCAGGTTGCGCATGGCGCTCCATAATTTGCGGCGCGCATCGATATCCATGCCGACGGTGGGCTCATCCAGAAACACCAGCTCGGGCCGGCCACACAAGGCGAGCGCAAATTGCACGCGTCGCTGCTGGCCTCCCGACAGCTTGCCGTAAGGGCGGTTCAGCAGATCATCGATGCCGGCGAGTGCCGCACTCTCCTTGAGCGGACGCGGATTCGGGTAGTAGCTGGCCACCAGGCGCAAAAGCTCCCCCACGTGCAACGTCGGCGGCAACATGGCCGATTGCAGCATCACGCCGATGCGGCGGCGCGCGTCGATCTGCTGCGGGTCCATGCCGAACAATTCCGCCCTGCCGCCGTCCGGGCGGATCAAGCCAAGCAGCAGGCTGATGCTGGTGCTTTTGCCGGCGCCGTTAGGTCCCAGCACGGCCAGCAGTTCGCCGCGCCGCAGCACAAGATTCACGCCATCGAGCGCCACAAGATGACCGTAACGTTTCACAACCCCGTGGAGACGGGCTACCGCGTCGGTTTGGGTGTGCATGATTGCCCTCCTTGCACTGCAGCGTAAGCAGGGCAAGGCTGTTTCTGCAGTTGTTCGCGTCAGCGATCGGGCATGACAGCCGTCATCCTTGGGGGTACCGCCGCCCTGTTTCAGCGGTTATCCTGATGTACGAAACGCCAGCGGTTTCCCCATACGCGGCGCAGTGCGAACGGGCGCATCGCCCTGGCTTTCAAGCCGATCACCGCACGAAAAACATCCTGTCGGCCTGCTTCGCGTTGGGCGCGAGGCGCTGTCAGATTCGAGGAGAGTAGTCATGGGTGTCATCGATCAGCTGCGCGAATTGCGCGAATTTGGCGGCAAGCCGCGGACCACTGGCCTGGACGACGCCATCATCGAGCGCATGGCCGCGCTGGACCCTCAACTCACCCAAGCTATTGCCGAGGCTGTTACGCGTCATCGCCAATTGCGCGCGGAGCTCGGCGATTTCCTGAAGCTGGATGAAGCCGAGCAACTGACGCAGGCACAGCGCGACCTGGTGAATTTCTATCCGGACGATGCCATCAATCCGTACATGCCCGCCGCTGCGCGCGGCCCGTGGGTTGTCACGCTGAAAGGCGCGGTCGTGCACGACAACGGCGGCTACGGCATGCTGGGTTTTGGTCACAACAACACGGCTATCGACGCTGCGCTGGCACGTCCGCAAGTGATGGCCAACGTGATGACGCCAAGCATTTCGCAAATGCGTTTTGCCCAGGCGATGAAGCGCGAACTGGGTCGCCATCGCGGCAGCAATCCGTACACGCGTTATTTGTGCCTGAATTCCGGCTCGGAATCGGTGGGCCTGGCTTGCCGCATTGCCGACGTGAACGCCAAGCTGATGACCGATCCGGGTGCACGTTATGCCGGACGCACGATCAAGCGCATCGCGGTGAAAGGCGCGTTCCATGGACGCACGGATCGTCCCGCCCTGTATTCGGATTCCTCGCGCCGCACGTATGTGCAGCATCTGGCGAGTTATCGTCACGAAGATTCGGTGCTCACGGTTGCGCCATATGACATCGCGCAACTGGAAGCGGCGTTTGCCGATGCGGACAAGCATGGCTGGTTCATCGAGGCGATGTTCCTGGAACCGGTGATGGGCGAAGGCGATCCGGGCCGTTCGGTGACGCCGGCGTTTTATCAGGCAGCGCGCGAACTGACTGAATCGCACGGTTCACTGCTGCTGGTTGATTCGATTCAAGCAGGCCTGCGTGCACATGGCGTGCTGTCGATCATCGACTATCCCGGCTTTGAAAAGCTGGCGGCGCCGGATATGGAAACCTTCTCCAAGGCGCTCAACGCCGGCCAGTATCCGCTTTCCGTGCTCGCCGTGACCGATCGCGTCGCCGGCCTGTATCGCAAGGGCATCTACGGCAACACCATGACCGCCAACCCGCGCGCGTTGGACGTGGCGCTGGCAACACTGGATCAGCTTACCGATGAGGTGCGCGCGAATATCACGGCGCGCGGCAAGGAATTCGTCGAGAAACTCAACGCGCTGAAAGACGAACTCGGTGGCTTGATCACCAAGGTGCAAGGCACGGGCCTGCTGTTCTCCTGTGAGTTGGCACCGCAGTTCAAGTGCTACGGCGCAGGTTCTACCGAGGAATACCTGCGCGAGCGCGGCATTGGCGTGATCCACGGCGGTGCCAATTCGTTGCGCTTCACGCCGCACTTCAAGATCACCAGTGCGGAAGTGGATATGGTGATTGCGCACGTGCGGCATGCGTTGCTGGAAGGGCCGCGCAAGAGCGAGGCGCAAGCGGCTTGATGTTTTTCTTCCGGTCGTAGGCTGGGGTGCGAACCCCAGCATCCGGTGCACACGGCATGGCGGTGTTGGGGTTTGCACCCCAACCTACGGGGTGCTGGAAATAGTTGGCGTTCCCCGTTCCCCTGCTTCCTCGCAAGGCATAGACTGCCCCAGCCGGTACCACCACCGGCCATAACTTCAGGAGGAAGCATCATGTCCATGCGTCTGAACCTGCTCGCCGCGAGCGCCGCATTGGTATTCGCCAGCGCCGCCTTCGCTGCCGCACCGCAAAGCAAACCCCTTACCTCATCGCAACAGAAAATGGCCGATTGCAGCCACGCCGCCAAAGGCCAGACTGGCGCCGCCTACAAGGCTGCCGTCAGCACCTGCATGAAGGGCGATACCACCGCTGCTGCTCCCACAAAGATGACCCCACAGGAACGCATGTCCGCCTGCTCCAAGCAGAACGCGGGCAAGAAAGGGGCTGATTACAAGAGCGCCGTCAGCGCGTGCATGAAGGCCCATTGATGCGTTGACCTTGCCAGGGTCTCACTGAAGTTCGAAGCGCCGCCCATGGGCGGCGCTTTTTTTGTTTCCGGCTATGCTTGCCACTACCCTCTTCTGCGTGACCATCATGAAGATCGTCGAAGTCCGCCACCCGCTCATCCAGCACAAGCTCGGCCTGATGCGCCGCGCCGGCATCAGCACCAAGGAATTCCGCGAACTGGCCTCCGAAGTCGCCTCGCTGCTCACTTATGAAGCCACCAAGGATTTGGAAACCGTCGACGCGCAGATCGAAGGCTGGGCCGGACCTGTGCGCGTGCAGCAGATCAAGGGCAAGAAGATCACCATCGTACCGATCCTGCGTGCAGGCCTCGGGATGCTGCCGGGCGTGCTGGAGCTGATTCCATCGGCAAAGGTAGGCGTGGTGGGATTGCAGCGCGACGAGCAAACGCTGCAGCCGATCGCCTACTACGAAAAACTCACCGGCCGCATGGATGAGCGCATCGCATTGATCGTTGACCCGATGCTGGCCACGGCAGGTACGCTGGTGGCGACGGTGGATATGCTCAAGGCAGCGGGCTGCAAGCGCATCAAAGGGTTATTTCTGGTAGCGGCGCCGGAAGGCTTGAAGCGTATTGAAGCGACACATCCTGATATCGAAATCTACACCGCGGCAATCGATGAGCGGCTCAATGAGCACGGCTACATCCTGCCGGGGCTAGGGGATGCGGGAGACAAGATTTTCGGGACGAAACAGTTGCCGGCCTAGTCCGTAGGTTGGGGTGCGAACCCCAACATCGCCATCGTGGTGCGGAGCGGGTGTTGGGGTTCGCACCCCAACCTACGTCAGCGGCGGGCGAAGCGGTCCGTTGCTTCGATCAGCTCATGCGTAATGCCCGGCTCGAACGCCGAGTGCCCTGCATCCTGCACTACATGCAACTCTGCCTCTGGCCACGCGCGATGCAAATCCCACGCACTACGCATCGGGCACACCACGTCATAGCGTCCTTGCACGATCACCGTTGGAATACGGCGGATGCGATCAACGTTGCGTAGCAGCTGATCATCGTGCTCAAAAAAGCCGCCATTGACGAAGTAATGACATTCGATGCGTGCAAAGGCCAACGCGAATTCATCTTCACCGCTGCTGTTGATGTAGCCCTCGTCCTGATAGAGGAAACTGGTCGCGCCTTCCCACACGGACCATGCTCGTGCTGCCTTCAATCGTACTTGCGGATCGGGGCTGGTAAGGCGGCGATGGTAAGCGCTCATCAGATCGCCGCGTTCGGTTTCGGGGATCGCGGCCAGATAGGTTTCCCATGCATCCGGATACAGCGCATCGCAGCCCTTCTGGTAGAACCACTCCAACTCCCAGCGACGCAGCATGAAGATGCCGCGTAGCACCAGCTCGCTGACCTTGTCTGGATGCGTCTGCGCATAAGCCAGCGACAGCGTGGAGCCCCACGAACCGCCGAACACCTGCCACCGTGCGATACCCAAGTGCTCGCGCAGACGTTCGATATCCGCCACCAGGTGCCAGGTAGTGTTGTCCGTCAATTCGGCATGCGGCGTCGATTTGCCGCAGCCACGCTGATCGAACAGCACGATGCGGTAAACAGAAGGATCAAAAAAGCGCCGGCACTTGGGATTGGTACCGCCACCCGGGCCGCCATGCAGGAACACCACCGGTTTCCCGTTCGGGTTGCCGCTCTGCTCGTAGTACAGCGTATGCAGGTCGGAGACCTTGAGCTGGCCGACGTCGTAGGGCTCGATCTCGGGAAACAAGCTGCGGCGATGCTGGGACATGGTCTTCGGCATCCTTTGGATGGGGAAGCACATGGTACGG
>NZ_DATEJY010000175.1:0-47740 GCF_035277725.1 Dyella sp.
GCTAATGGGCTGATCCCGGATCACTATCCCGGCCCTTCTTTTTCGAGCATTGCATCCGTCGGTTTTGGCTTGACCGCTTATGGCGTTGGTGTCGAGCGCGGTTACGTCACGCGCGAGCAAGCGGTGGATCGCACGTTGACCACCTTGCGCTTCTTCGCCCATGCGCCACAAAACGACAGCGAAGACGATGCCTCCGGCTATCACGGCTTCTTCTACCACTTTCTCAACATGCAGACCGGCAAGCGGTTTACGCGCGCCATCGAACTGTCGAGCGTGGATACCACCTTGCTGTTGGGCGGCGTGCTGTTTGCGCAGTCCTATTACGATCGCGATACGCCCAAGGAGAAGGAAATTCGTGCCTTGGCGGATGCGATCTACCGCCGTGTCGACTGGACCTGGATGCAACCGCGTGCGCCGTTGATCAGCATGGGCTGGACGCCGGGCGGCAAGTTCATCGATTCGGATTGGAAAGGCTACGACGAAGGCAAGCTGGTTTACATCCTGGCGCTTGGTTCGCCCACCCATCCGGTTTCCGAGCAGGCCTGGTCAGCATGGACCAGCACGTATTCCAAGCAATGGGGCACGTTCTATGGACAGACGTTTCTCAACTTCGCGCCGCTGTTCGGCCACCAGTACACCGAGACGTGGGTGGATTTTCGCGGCATCCGCGATGCATGGAGCCGCGCGCATGGCCTGGACTATTTTGAAAACGGCCGCCGCGCCACTTATGCGCAACGCGCCTATGCCATCGCCAATCCCAGGCATTGGAAGGACTACAGCGCAAACATCTGGGGTTTGACCGCGTGCGATGGCCCTGGTGACTTCAAAATGAAAACGAGTGATGGCTCGTCGCGAGAATTCTTCGCCTATTCAGCGCGTGGCGCCGGCCTCGACGAGATTTCAGATGACGGCACGATTGCTCCCACGGCGGCTGGCGGTTCCATTGCATATGCACCGGAAATCGCGGTTCCCGCCCTGCAAGCGATGAAGGAAAAATACGGTGACGACGTCTACGACAAATACGGATTTGTCGATGCGTTCAATCCCAGTTTCGACGGCACGGTGACGACGGATTCCGGCCGTTATATCGTCAAGGGCTGGTTTGATACCAAGCAAATCGGCATCGATCAGGGGCCGATCGTGCTGATGATCGAAAACTGGCGCAGCGGCTTCGTGTGGAAGGTGATGCGCAAGAATCCGTATATCCGCAAGGGACTGCAGCGCGCCGGGTTTACGGGTGGTTGGTTGGAGCAGGCGGCCAACTAGTGCTGTGCGTCCGTCTCCATCTTTCCGGGGAGATCATGAGAAAACGTGCCGTGCCTTCGTCGCCCCGGCGAACGCCGGGCCCTAGTGCCTTGGCTGGCGGACAACGCCGCCGGACGACGGGCAAGCGGTTTTCTCATACGGCGTGGCGTGTCATGGTGGCTGTGCTGATGCATGTATCGTTGACGGCCTGTACGCAACACACGGATACCCGCACCCTCACTTTCTGGACCATCGGCCGCGAAGGCGAAGCCGTCACGCAGCTGCTGCCGGAATTCGAGCGCGAAAACCCCGGCATCCACGTCGTATTGCAGCAGCTGCCACTCAGCGCCGCGCACCAAAAATTACTTACCGCCTTCGCTGGCGATTCCACGCCGGACATCTCTCAACTGGGCAATACCTGGCTGCCGGAACTGGCGGCGCTGGGCGCATTGGAGCCACTGCAAACACGGGTAGCGCAGTCGTCGATCATTCGCACTGACGACTACTTCCCAAGCATCTGGTCTACCAACGTCTACGACGGCGTGCTTTACGGCGTGCCCTGGTATATCGACACACGCCTGCTGTTCTATCGCAGCAATGTGCTGAAAGCCGCCGGGTTCGACGCGCCACCGCGCGATTGGCATGAATGGCGACGCATGCTGGCTGCATTGAGCCATCCCGAACGCGGCATCTACGGCATCCTGCTGCCCACCAATGAATACGAACAGCTGATGTCGCTGGCTTTGCAGCAATCGGATCCCTTGCTGCGCGACGGTGGCCGCTACGGCAATTTCGAGAGCGCAGGCTTCAAGCGTGCCTTGACCTTCTATGTCGACACCTTCCGGCTTCACCAGGCGCCACCCATCACCAATATCGAAGCCGGTAATCCGTGGGAAGAATTCGGGCGCGGCGTCTACAGTTTCTATTTTTCCGGCCCCTGGAACATCCAGGAATTTCGCAAACGTCTTCCTGCCGCGCAGGAAGCGCAGTGGAACACGGCACCGTTGCCAGGGCCGGACGGTCCGGGGGCATCGGTGGCTGGCGGTTCCAGCCTGGTGATCTTCCGCAAGGCTCGCAACAAGCAGGAGGCGTGGAAGCTGATCGAGTACTTGTCGCGGCCTGATGTGCAGGGTCGCTTCTACGATTTGCTGGGCGACATGCCGCCGCGCCGGAGTTCATGGAGCCAGCGCAGCTTGCGCGATGATCCAAAAGTCCAGGCATTTCGCGAACAACTGGAACGAGTGAAACCCACGCCGCCAGTGCCCGAATGGGAACAGATCGCCAACGAAATGCAGCTCGTCGCGGCGCAAGCCGTGGCGGGCAATCTCACGGTCGACCAGGCTGCGGCGGAGATCGATCGCCGCGCCGACCATATTCTGGAAAAGCGGCGTTGGATGTTGGACCGCGCGCATCACGCAGCGGGTGAAAACTTATGAATCGCCAGCCTGCCGCATGGCTGTTTCTTGCCCCTGCCGCCATCGTGCTCGGCGTGTTTTTCCTGCTGCCGGTGATCGGCGCCTTTGTCCTGAGTCTCACGGATTACGACCTGTACGCGCTGGCGGATCTGCACAATCTGCGTTTCGTGGCATTAGGCAACTATTGGGCGCTGCTGCATCGGCCGCTGTTTTGGGCGGCGCTCGGGCATACGGTGTATTTCGTGGCGGTCGGCGTGCCGCTGTCGATGCTGGTCTCGTTATGCGCAGCCTTGTTGCTGCATTCGCCGCTGGCACGTTGCAAACCATTTTTCCGCACGGCGTTGTTTGCGCCGGTGGTGACGACAGTGGTCGCGGTGGCTGTGGTCTGGCGCTATTTGTTCAATACCAAGTACGGCCTGGTGAATGACATGCTGGGTGCGATCGGCATCCATCCGGTCGATTGGCTAGGCAACCCGCATTGGGCGATGCCGACGATCATTCTCTTCGCGGTGTGGAAGAACTTCGGCTACAACATGATCATCATGCTGGCCGGGCTGCAGGCGATTCCGAGCGAATTGTACGAAGCGGCGCGCATGGATGGTGCATCGGCCTGGCGGCAGTTCCGCCACATTACCTTGCCGATGCTTGCTCCCACGTTATTGATGGTTGGCATTCTCACCATCTCCGGCTATTTCCAGCTGTTCGCGGAGCCTTACGTCATCACCGAGGGTGGTCCGCTGCAAAGCACGGTCAGCGTGCTGTATCTGATGTACGACGAAGGCTTCAAGTGGTGGAACCTGGGTTCCGCCTCGGCTATCGCGTTTCTGTTGTTCGTGATCATGTTTGTGGTGACGGAATGCTTGCTGCGGGTTGGCCGCAAGGAGGTCGAGGCATGAATCCTCGCGTCGCCAAGGCCTTGATCCATGGCTTGCTGATCGGCGGCGCCATCGTCGCGCTGTTTCCCATGTTGTGGATGCTATCGGTCTCGCTGATGCAGCCGGGCCAAGCCAGCACTTTGCCGCCGCCACTGCTTCCCGCGCATGTCACGCTGCACAACTATCAGGAACTGCTTTTACGCGCCGGCATGGGGCGTTACCTGCTCAACAGCCTGCTGGTATCCAGCGCCATTACCGTGCTGTCGCTGGCCTTGAATCTGATGGCCGGCTACGCCTTCGCCAAGCTGCGTTTTGCTGGCCGCGACATGTTATTCCAAAGCGTGGTCGGCATGCTGGCCATTCCTGCGCAGGTGGCGATGTTGCCGTTGTTTCTGATGCTCAAGCCGCTGGGCCTGGTGAACAACTACGGCGGCGTCATCGTGCCGGCCATGGCGAGTGCGTTCGGTATCTTTCTGGTACGCCAGTATGCACGGGGCATTCCCGGCGAATTGCTTGAAGCGGCGCGCATCGATGGAGCAGGGGAATTGCGCATCTTCGTGCGCATCGTGCTGCCCTTGCTGAAGCCGATCATGGTAACGCTGGCGATCTACACGTTTCTGACCGCATGGAATGACTTCATGTGGCCGCTGATCGTGCTGACCGGGCAGGAGCATTACACCTTGCCGCTGGGGCTGGCTTCGCTGGCGCGCGAGCATGCGACCGATACCGAGTTGATGATGGCCGGCTCGGTGATCACCGTGGTGCCGGTGCTGGTGTTGTTCCTGGCCTTGCAGCGCTATTACCTGGAGGGGCTGCTGTTGGGCAGCGTGAAAGGCTGATGCGTATCGGGACGCTTCATGGCCGCGTAGGCTGGGATGTAATCCCAGCACCACAAACCACCAGAAAGCTGGGATTTCATCCCAGCCTACGTGATGCGCAAGCCGTCGTCGGTATCAAAGAAATGCAGCCGCTCTGCATTGAACCCCACATGCAGCGAACTGCAGGGCGCCGGTACCTGTTGCGGCGGCACCCGCGAAACAAGCATCTGATCGCCGAAGCGCAGGTTGAGGAACAGTTCGTTGCCAACCGGTTCGATCACTTCCAGCTTCGTTTCAAGCGCGCCTGCATGCGACGCGGCCGGTTGCAGATCTTCCGGGCGCACGCCGAGCACGATGTCGCGATCGTTCCATGGCTCCAGCATCGCTGCCTGCAGCGGCAATTCGCCCAGGGGCAGCACGGCATGCGGCATCACCAACTGCCAGCCACCCGCGCGATGCAGTCTGCCGCGCAACAGGTTCATCGCCGGCGAGCCAAGAAAACCCGCCACGAACAAATTGGCCGGCTTCTCGTACAAATGCATCGGCGTATCGATCTGCTGAATCCTGCCGCCATCCAGCACCACGATGCGTTCGCCCAGCGTCATCGCTTCAATCTGGTCGTGCGTGACATAGATGGTGGTGGTGCCCAGCCGCCGGTGCAGGCGTGCGATTTCCACGCGCATGGTAAGGCGCAATCTTGCATCGAGATTGGACAGCGGTTCGTCGAGCAGAAACACTTTCGGCTCGCGCACCAATGCGCGCCCCAGCGCCACACGCTGGCGTTGGCCGCCGGAAAGCGCAGCCGGGCGCGCATCCAGGCGATGCTCCAACTGCAGCAGATGTGCCGCTTCGTGCACGCGACGCTCGATCTCGTCCTTGGGCTTGCCGCGCAACTGCAGGCCAAAACCGAGATTTTCTGCCACCGTCATATGCGGGTAGAGCGCGTAGTTCTGGAACACCATCGCAATGTCGCGATCTTTGGGCGCGACGTCGTTGACCACGTGCCCGTCGATACGCAGCGTGCCGGCCGAGATCGATTCCAATCCGGCGATCATCCGCAGCAAGGTGGTCTTGCCGCAGCCGGAAGGGCCGACCAGCACCAGCAGCTCGCCATTGGCGATCTCGAAACTGGCATCGTCGACGCCGACGTGGCCATTGGGATAGACCTTGCGGACCTGCTCAAGACTGACCGTCGCCATCGAAATGTATTGCCCCATTCGCATGCAGCGTTGGGCTATTCTCCTTGCGTAATCGATTACATCAAGCCGCAGTGCGGCATGGAGAGTCTCGCATCATGACCCGTTATCGCTTCCCGGACGGCTTTATTTGGGGCGCTGCCACGTCGGCCTACCAGATCGAAGGCTCGCCCCTGGCCGATGGTGCGGGTCCCAGCATCTGGCAGCGCTTCGCGCATACGCCGGGCATGATGGCCAATGGCGATCACGGCGACGTGGCGTGCGACCACTATCGCCGCTACAAGGACGACGTGCAGTTGATGCGTGCGCTGGGCTTGCACAGCTACCGCTTCAGCGTGGCCTGGGCGCGCGTGCTGCCGGAAGGCACCGGCCGCGTGAACCCCAAAGGCCTGGATTTCTATTCGCGCCTGGTCGACGAGCTGCTGGAAAACGGCATCGAGCCCAATGTCACGCTGTTTCATTGGGATTTGCCGGCCGCGCTGGATGACCGCGGCGGCTGGTTGAACCGTGATAGCGCGCACTGGTTCGCCGACTACGCCAGCGTGGTGTTCAAAGCGCTGGACGGCCGCGTAAAGCGCTGGTCGACCATCAACGAACCGTGGGTGGTGACGGATGGCGGCTACCTGCACGGCGCGCTTGCGCCGGGACATCGCAGCAAATACGAAGCGCCGATGGCGGCGCATAACCTGATGCGCGCCAGCGGCGCCGGCATCCAGGCCTATCGCGCTGTGGGGCGGCACGAGATCGGTGTGGTGTTCAACATCGAGCCGAAATATCCGGCATCGCAACGTGCCGAAGATGTGGCGGCAACCCGTCGTGCGCATGCCTATATGAACGAGCAGTTTGCCGATCCTGCGTTGCTGGGCGCTTATCCGCCGGAACTGAAAGAGGTCTTTGGCGACGCATGGCCGGATTTCCCCACCGAGGATTTTTTGCTTACCAGGCAGCCGGTCGATTTTGTCGGTATCAACTACTACACCCGCTCGGTGGTGAAGCATGACGACAAAGGCTATCCCTGCCGAGCCTCGCGCGTGCGGCAGGTACATGCCACGCACACGGAAACCGATTGGGAGGTCTACGAACAGGGGCTGGCCGATACGCTGATGTGGTTCAAGGATCGCTACGGCAACCTGCCGCTGTACATCACCGAAAACGGTGCGGCTTTCTACGATCCACCAGTGGCGGAAGGGGATGTAGTGGAGGATCCGCTACGCGTCGCCTATCTGCGCAAGCATCTGCGTACCTTGCATCAGTGCATTGAAAACGGTGTGAACCTCAAAGGCTATTACGCCTGGTCGCTGCTGGATAACCTGGAGTGGTCGCTGGGGTTTGCCAAGCGCTTCGGTTTGTATCACGTGGATTATGCGAGCTTGAAACGTACGCCGAAGACGTCGGCGAGGTTTTATGCACGGGTGATCGAAACCAACGGCGACGCGCTTGTCTAACCGCAAAGCAGTCATTCACGCGAGGGCGGGAATCGATCACCTCATTCGCTAGCGTAGGCTGGGATGATAATCCCAGCTTCTACGTCGGGCCGGAATGCTGGGATTGTGATCCCAGCCTACAAGGGCCACGGCGCCGATATTTATGGCGACAACATTAACTGTCGCGCCGCCTTTTCCAGCAGCCACTCGCGCAACACGTGATCTTCCGCCACCATCGGCTCCGCCGACGCCGAACGACGCAGCATCGCCGCCAACGCAGGCGGCACATCCACCGTTTTACCGATCAACGGCTCCACCACACTCTCGAACTTCGCCGGATGCGCGGTCGCCACCACCGCCCACGGCGCGTTATCACCGGCTGCCCGCAACTCATCCAACACGTGCATCGCCGTCGCAGTATGCGGGCAGAACACTTCGCCGTACTCGCGTGCGTGCAGGGATATGGTCGCGGCGATGATGTGATCGTCCACGCACTGCGCCTTGAAAGCCTTGCGCAGGTCGTTCGCATCCGGATACGTCCAGCGCAGGCGTTCGAAATTGCTCGGCGCGCCCACGTCCATCGCGTTCGCCAGCGTCGCGACTGCTTCGCGTGGCGTGTAGTCGTGGCCGGCAAAGAAATCCGGCAGCGTTTCGTTGGCATTGCAGGCCAGGCGGATCTGCCCAAGCGGCAGGCCCATGGCGCGCACCCATATGGCGGCCAGTGCATTGCCCAGGTTGCCGGTGGGCACGACCAGGTTCAGCGGTTGCCCATGCTTGCGCCACCACGCCAGGGCGGCGTGCGCGTAGTAGCTCATCTGCGGCAACAGGCGGCCCAGGCTGATGCTGTTGGCGGAAGAAAGGGGCGACTGCGCCTGTAGCGAGGCATCGTTCAAGGCGGCTTTCACCATGCGCTGGCAGTCGTCGAAACGTCCTTGCACGCGCAGTGCCTGCACGTTGTCGCCGAAACAGCCGAGCTGATGGGCCTGGCGTGGCGAGACGCGGCCATCGGGGTAAAGAATCACCACCTCAATGCCGGGCTGCCGATGGAAGGCGGCACCGACCGCAGCACCCGTATCGCCCGATGTCGCGACCAAGATGGTCAGTGGCGTTGTCTGATCGCCCCGCACGCGACGCAAGCAGGCGGCAAGGAACCGCGCACCCACATCTTTGAACGCGGCGGTAGGACCATGGAACAGCTCAAGCACCGAGGTATTCGGGTGCTGTGGCAACGACCGCAATGGTGTCGGGAATGTCAGCGCTTCGGCGCAAATCGCCGGCAATTCTGTAGCCAGTGCGTCGCCAGCAAAGAACGGTGCAAGCAGCGTCGCGGCCGTTTGCGCCAGATTACCGCCGGCTTTGAAGTCTTCAACGCGCAGCGTGGGGAGATGATCCGGCACGTACAGACCGCCATCCGGCGCCAAGCCCGCGGCGATCGCCTGGCTCAGGCTAGCGGCCGGGCTCGCGCCGCGTGTACTGAGATAACGCAACCCTGCACTCATGCGTGTTCACCTGCATCAACCGAAGGAACCAGCGTGGCGGCAGGGCCATCCACCGGCGAGATAAAGCTGTCGCTGTCCAGTCCCGCTTCGGCGAAGGCGCTGCGCATCGCTTCGGCGGCAGCTTCCGCTTCGGCGCGGTGCTCGAACCAACCGAACACGCTGGGACCGGCGCCGGAGATACTGGCGCCCAGCGCCTTGTGATCCAGCGCGGCCTGTTTCACGCGTGCGAAATTCGGGATCAGCGATGCGCGGCGTGGTTCTACCAACACATCCTTCAGGCCTTCGCGTACCAGGTCCGCATCGCCGCGGAAGCAGCCGGCCAGCACCAGCGCGAGATTGGCCGACTGCGCCACGAATTCACCTAGCGCATAGTCGCCGGCCAGCGCCGCGCGCGCTTTGCGCGTTTCCAATACCGCATGTGGATGCACCAGTGCGCAATGCCAGCTCGGCGGTACGGGGAGGCGTACCAGGCGTTCGCGCGTGGCCAGCACCAGGCCGCCCAGCAGCATCGGGCCAACGTTGTCGCCATGGCGTCCGCCACTGGCGACGGCTTCGCCTTCTACCGCGAAACCGTAGAGCGATTCGCGCGACAGCGGCCGCTCCAGCAAGGCATTTGCCGCGACCAGCGCGGCCACACATGAAGCGGCCGAACCGCCCATGCCGGAGCCCAGCGCGATGCCCTTATGCAGGGCGATTTCAAAGCCGTGCTGCAAACCCAGTGCCTTGCGCAAGGCCATCAAGGCCATGCCGGCGGTGTTCTTGGCAGCATCCATCGGCAGCACGTCCACGCAGCCGTCGATGCTGGCGATGCGCACCACCGGTGCGTCGATGCGGCGGACGTCGGCACGATCGCCCGCGCCCGTAATGCAGTGGCCGAGAATATCGAAACCCACGCCCACGTTGCCGACACTGGCAAAGGCGGTTGCGGAGGCGGCTTGCAGGCGTTGCGCGGACATCGGGGGCTTCACGGCAAGAGGAGCGTTCATGCGCGCACCTCCAGCGATTCGGCGATGCGCAGCAAGTCGGCGAAGATGCCGGCGGCCGTCACTTCCGGACCGGCACCGGGACCTTGCACCAGCAGCGGATTATCGCGGTAACGCTGTGTGCGGAATTGCACGATGTTATCCGTAAGCCGCGTATGCGCGAACGGATGTGCGGAAGGCAGCGCCTGCAAACCGACCTGGGCACGGCCGTTGCGGTCGAGGCTGGCGACGTGGCGCAGCACGCCATGGCAGGCGTGCGCTTCGGCCAGGCGTGCGGCCATCGGGGCGTCGAGTTCGTCCAGGCGCGCCATGAATTCGTCCAGCGGAACGTCCGCCAGTTCCGGCGGCACCAGGCTTTCCACTGCCACGTCGTGCAGGGACATCGGCCAGCCGGCTTCGCGCGCCAGGATCACCAGCTTGCGCGCCACGTCCATACCGGACAGGTCGTCGCGCGGATCGGGTTCCGTATAGCCCAATGCATGTGCTTCACGTACTAGCGTGGAGAACGGGCGTTTGCCGTCGTAGTGGCAGCACAGCCAGGCCAGCGTGCCGGAGAACATGCCTTCCACCGAGAGCAACTGATCGCCGGTATCGAGCAGGTCACGCAAGGTCTGCACCACCGGCAGGCCGGCGCACACCGTGGCTTCATAGCGGAAGCGGCCGCCATGCTGGCTCGCGGCGCGGATCGCCTGCCAGCGCGAGAGCGGGCCGCTGCTGGCCAGTTTGTTCGGCGTCACCACGTGCACGCCGGAGGCGAGCCAGTAGGGATAGTGCGAAGCCACCACATCGCTGGCGCTGCAGTCGATCAGCATGGCGTGGCGGCCGCCGTCGCCGCGAAGGTGGGCGGCGAATTGATCCAGATCGGTGGGGCGCCAGGTCTGCGCGTCGTGCTGTGCGTTGAGTTCCGGATCGTCGCAATCCAGCCACATGCGGCGGCTGGCGGCCACGCCGCAGAGTTTCAGTTCCAGGCCGGCTTCGCGCAGCAGGCGCTCTTGCGCCGCGCGCAGTTGGGCCAGCAATACGCTGCCGACGCGGCCCGGGCCGACCAGGCCGACGGCGAGCGTTCGTCGTCGCGATACCGCGGCTTGCAGCGGAGGCAAACGGTGTGGGTGTTCAGCGATGAGTGATGCACAGCTTTCCATGACGGCCTCCGGTAGAGGCCCCTAGCTCGCTGGCGGTTCGGGAGTGCCGGTCCGCCTCGTCGAGGGCGGGACCGTTTGCGTATGAAGACTATTCGCGCACAGACACCACCCCAGACCCGGTCGTTCCGGTTCCGGTGGTAGTGGTAATAATCGTGGCGATGATGATTGTCGCTGCCATGCCAGCTCGACCGGTGATGACCGGTGCGATGTTGATGCGTGCTGGCGTGGATGCGTGCGACATGGAACCGACGATAGTTGTGCGCTGCAGCGGCTGTCAACAGTTGCTTAATGAAACTATTGCATGAGGTCAAGTGATAAAAGTTTCAGTGGAAACCGATACATGCGGCTTTTCATAGGTTGGGATGCAATCCCAGCATTGATGTGCATGGCCATGCTGGGATTGCATCCCAGCCTACGAAAGCGTTGCCTCACTGCGAAAGGTCGATGGTGTATACGGCGGTGCCGTCACTGTTGTCGCGCAATTGCCGGATGTTGTGCAAGCCATCCGCTTCCGCTACCGACTGTTTGTCACTCGCCGACGTAAACACCACGGTGCCGCGCGTTTTCAGCTTGGCGAAATGCCACGACGTGCGCGGCAAATCATCCGCGCCAAGCGTGGGATGCGTCTTCAACCATCGCGCAAGAATCTCGCGTGTGCCATCCGGCGAGGCGAGCACGATATGGCTGCCGTCCAAGCCTGGAAAACGGCCGCCGCCACTGGCGCGATAGTTGTTGGTAACGACGACGAACGTTTGCGACGGCTTCACCGCTTTGCCTCGATAGCTCAGCTTTTCGATGCGCTGCCCGACCGGCTTGGATACATCGATGATGTAGCTGATGCCGCCCTGGAGCTGATCGAAATTGAAGCCCGGATATTTCGTATTGACGAGTTGCTGCTCGCCTTCCGCATGCGGGTCGATGCGATTGAAACGCTCGGCCGATTTTTCCAGCCACGCCTTGAGCGACGCGCCGTCGATCTTCACGGCCGATAGCGTGTTCGGATAGAAATATAGATCGGCGGCGCTGCGCAGCGTAAGCGGACCCGGTCGCACGTCGGTGTAATCGTCCGGGCCGCCAAAGCCGTTGCGGAATGCCGCGGCGGCGGCAAGCACCGGGACGTTCGCCAGTTCCGGATGTGCGGTAGACAGTTCTTGCTGCGCATAGTCGATCTGCGCGGCATTCACTGGAGCCAGTGCCGTCATGTCGCCCTCGTCGGCGAAGTAGCTGCTCATGCGCACGGTGCTTTGACCGATCGGTGTGTTCACGTAATCGATCGCCGCTTGCTGCGTCTTGCCCACCACCAATGAAATCTGCGGATCGGCCGGCACGCAATTCGATGCGGAAACGGCGAGCTTGCCGGCGATCGTCATGGGCGGGCAGATGGGCCGCACTTCGCTGAAGGTTTTGCTCTTATCGATTACCCAATGACCTTGCTGGCGCACCATGGCCAGGCGAATCACGCCCAGGTCCTTGCCGAAGAAGCCGCCCATCACCGCCGGCACGCCGCGCACGAAACCGTGCGCATCGTCCACATCCTGCATGTGCTCGAAACGCGGGCCGGGAAAGTCGGTGTGTTCGTGTCCCATCAACAGCACGTCGATGCCCGGCACGCCGGCCAGATACCAGCCGCCGTTTTCCATGTCGGAGGTATAGGGCGACGTATTCATGCCGCCATGCAGGATCGCGATCACCAGGTCCGGATGCTGTGCCTGGATCTGCGGCAGGTACTTTTGCGCGGCTTCCACCACGCCGATAACGGTCACCTTGCCCTGCAGGTTCTGCTTGTCCCACTGCATGATCGGCGGCGGCGCAAAGCCGATGATGGCGATCTTCAACGGCACACTCAGTTTGCTGCCGTCCGGCGTGAACGCGGCGACCTTGCGGTTGACGATAGTCCACGGCTGGAAGATCGGCTTGCCGTCGCGAGCGCCGTTGACGTTCGCCAGCACCAGCGGATAGTGCGGCCCGGCGCAGCGCTGGGTGGCGCCGCCATCCACGTTCATCGGCGTGCCGGTGACCTGCGAGAGGAAGGGCAAGCCATAGTTGAACTCATGGTTGCCGATAGTGCCGCCGTCGTAGCCGACCGCATCCATGGCCTTGTAGATCGCAAGTTCTTCCCCGCAACCCACCTTTTGCACCTGCGCCTGGTAATCGGCCAGCACGCTGCCCTGGATGGTGTCGCCGGCGTCGAACAGCATGCTGTTGGTGTACTGCTCGCGCGCCTTGCGTATCAGGGTGACGGTGCGTTCGAAGCCCAGCGTTGGGTCGGCTTTCTGCTTGTAGTAGTCGTAGCTGAGGAGATTGGAATGCAGGTCGGTGGTTTCCAGCACGGCGACGTCCGCACGCAGGCCGTCCGGCAGCGGCGGCTGGGCCCGGGGCTGCGCGGAATGCGGCTGGCTGGCGCAACCGGCCAGCAGGAGGGTGGCGACAAGGGCGGTGAAACGGAAGCGTTGGCGCATGGGCAGCGGTTCGAAAGCGTCAAATGCATGAACCTAGCAGATATGGATGACATTTCGCGCCTGCCAGGGGCCCATATGGAGCGGCCAAAAGACACTAAAATGACGCGACTTTGACAACCAGAAAAGAGCGCCTTTCCCGGCGCCGCCGACCCAGGGGACATACATGCCGTTGATTCCGTTTCGCGCCTCGCGGAACCGCGTAGCTGCTGTTTGCGCATGGGGCTTCTTTGCCATCTGCGTGTGGTTTACCGCGTGGCAGGAACCGTTGCTTGAGCAGCGCGTGTTCGTGTCCACGCTGATGCTGTGTGTGTTGGGTGTATCGCTGTTCGTGTTCATGCGCATGGCGTTTGCGCTCGTCGTCAGCGGCGGCTTGTTCCTGCTGTTGCGCGCGATCACGGTGTTGAAGGAGGAGTATCTGGAATCCCCCCTGATGCCGGCGGATTTCGTGTATTACGTGCGCTCCAGCCTGTTCGAAACACTGCGTCGCTATCCGAACATTTACAGCGTGGGCTTGTGTGTGGGCATCGCCGTGCCGATCGTGCTGTGGCTGGCGTGGCATTACGATCGGCCCTTGTTGCCGGGTTGGCGCAAAGCGTCGCGCGCCTTGTTGCGCATGGCGACCATCGCCTTGTCCGCGTTGGCGTTCTGGATTTGCCTGTTGCCCGCCGGTCCGTTCCATCGCGTGCATGCGCGTGGTACGTGGGAAAAAATGTCCGACGATGCGGACCTCACCAATTTCTTCGTGAACCTGCGCGATTCCAGCGTGCGTGTGCCTGCTACGTCCGATGCGGCAACGGCGGCGCATGACTGGCAGTCCACCATTACCGAATTGCCGTCGACCGTCGATCCCGGCCACTATCCCGATATCGTGCAGGTGCTGGAGGAAAGCACGTTCGACCCAGCGCCGTTTACGCATTGCACCGTGCCCGAGTGTCACCTGGACATGTTCCAGGCCGATGCACGCACACGCGGCACGGGTGTGATGCGCGTGCATACGTTCGGCGGCGGCACCTGGGTGAGCGAGTTCGCTGCGTTGACCGGCATGCCGCAGGACATTTTCGGCCCGGGTGGCATGTACGCGCCGTACGTGCTTGCTCCGCACGTGCAAGATTCACTGCCGCGACTGCTGAAGAAACTCGGCTATCTCACGGTGGCCATCTATCCGACGCATGGCGAATTCCTCAACGGCCGCGATGCGTACAAAGCGTACGGCGTGGATCAGTTCTACGGTGCCGGCGAGCTTGGCCTGGACGATTGGGACGAGACGGACGCGCAAATGTTCGATGCCGCCAAGCGCGTCTACGACAAGCTGAAGAAGCCGGGCCAGCCGGTCTTCATGATGATCCTCACCATCAATCAGCATGGGCCGCATGACGATCCCATGTCGACCTTGCCCAAGCCGTTCCAGAATCTATTGCAAGGTCTGCCGCCGACGAGCGCATTGAACTTCGATACCTATCTGCAACGCGTGCACGATTCCGATGTGGCCATGAAAGATCTGGAACATCATTTTCTCGACCGCCAGCAGCCCACCGTGCTGGTGCACTTTGGCGATCACCAGCCGTCGTTCGACGATCTGATGCGTACATTGCCGCGCAACCTGCCACCGGCTCTGGTGCCCTACCAGGACTATCTCACCTACTACATGATCAAGAGCAACGTGCCCGGCGCCGCGTTGCCGACGTATCCGATGCTGGATATCGCGCATCTGCCGGGCATGGTGTTGAAGGCGGCCGATCTGCCGATGGACTCGTATTTCTCCGCGCTGACGTCATTGCGCGAACGATGCCATGGCTTGTATGCCGATTGCGCGGATAAGTCGCTGGTGAAGTCGTATTACGGGTGGACGTTCAATCGGTTGCGGGTGTATCAGTGATGTGCGTGGACCTGTTCGGCCGCATCAACGTGAGCGTGTTACAACGTGTTGCATCGCTGCGAAGAAGCTTTCAGCTTGTCCAGCGAGTTCCATCGCATCGGTCAGATCAATAAGATCGCCTGTGTAATCAGCGATCAAATGAATCTCCTCCGCGCGTTTCGGCGACCTGCCATTTCCTTGGAAACCAGGGTCGTCTTGATGAGGCGCTCGCTGAATACCGACATCGACCCGCTATGGGTTTTGCCAATATTCGGCGCTACGGGTGTACGTGAAGCTAGCAATGCGGCTCTGGTGACATCGAACATTCCATAGTACGCACGATTACAAGCGCCCTCGGTCCTTGCCAGGAGGGCTGCTGGTGTAAGTCTGCTCACAGACGAATACCCTCCCTGGCGATTTTTCGAAGTAGCTCGGGATTGGAGAAGTTCTCCGGGTGCTCCCATTCGTCCAGCCAAATGGGTAATGGCGAAATATTGATGCCAGTCTCCAACAGGACATCGAATGCCGTATCGGACATCGCGAGCTTGGTGGTAACGAAGCACTGGTGGTCTCCTTGCAGCAGCACGGCCACGTCCGCGTCGCTATCGGGAAGATGGGTTCCGCGAGCCCGGCTGCCATAAAGGATGGCACCGGCCACGGCGTAGCGTGGCGCAATCAACGCTAGAAAACGCTGGACGGCTTGCTCGGTGTCATGGTCGATGCCGTGCATGGAGACATCCTTATACCCGGATGGCGAAGGGGCGCCGCTATCCTAGCCTTTGGAGATGCCCTCATCTATATCCACGATAGCCGGAGGCTATTCGTCCATGGGGACGCTCCAATCTGATTCAAACGGCCGACATTGGTGACAGCTTATGCGGCATATCTGTATGCCGGAGCCTGCATCTCAGCCTGCGGGTTTTCGCACGCGACGGGCCAATCTGCACGCAATCAAGGCGACCGCAGCCACGATGGCGATGGACGACAAGATCAAAGCTAATTGAACGTCATGGTACGGATTTGTCGCCCCGTATACGCGCAATAAGGCGGCCCAGAGAGAGTTTGTCGCTCCAAGAAGCAAGCCGCCGTGCGCATTCCACCAAATGGTATTGATGATCAACAGGGTCGCGGTGACAAATGTGGCCAGAGATACAAATGAGAGCAGATGAGGGGATGTTTTGCTTCGCTTTTGCCACCATCCGGCAGTGCATAGCCCTGCCGTGAACATCACAAAAAAAATGACGGTGGAAGAAGCAATGATGACGAAATCGTTCTGCTCGGCGAAGCTCTTTGCGCCATACGCGTCAAGCAATGCTCTCCAAATAGCGCGCCAGCGTGCATTTTCAATATTGGGCAGCCATTCGCTATTAAGCGTCCACCATACGCCATTAACGGCTAAGGCAGCTGCGGTTACACCAAGCAAGAACAACGTATAGCGCAGTGTGAAGGAGGTTGGTTTCATTTTACCGTCAACACTCCGTATGCCTTTAGGGACGAGCCAGAGACAGCTTGCTTGGGAATGTTTCCGAGAACAGCCCTGATGCGGACCCAGTCGTGCAGGTGCTCAATGGTAACGCAGCCTTCGCTAATGCCTGCGGGATCTTTTGGGTGCAGCCTGAAGTTTCCTCGCTCAAGCCCATCGCACAACGTCATGTCGTCATCGACATGGTTGTCAATCGCATAAAGGGCATACCATTCGCTCTTTCTGTTGCGAATGAAAATCTCCTCGAGCCGATCCCTGATCGGGCCGATTAAGCCGCCTGATTGACGATCGAAAATGTAATAGCGCCCGGCAGGTATGGCGCCGAAGCCGGGTGTGCACATAAGTGAGTGAATGTTTTTGTATCCGTCTTTCCCGGGGAATGCAGGGAAGGAGAGGGCGCCAATCTTGAGCACGCTCATGGGACGGTTGTTTAACTCAAAGCTGCATTCCAACATTGCTAGCAATACTCCGGATCGAGTTGCCTGCTCCTTCTTTGCATCCTACTGATCGTTGACTGTGTTCTGTATCGGTCGTATTCCCATCATGATGCAGGCCAAGATTGCATACATCTGTTCGTCGGTCGGCGATTGTTGCCGATATCTCGTGTGCATGGGGCACGGCCACGGTTGGGTTGGCGTTGAGCAACCCAACAATATCGATATGAGATGCACTAGGTGCGCCGGAGCGCCCAACTTACACGCAGCAAATAGTTTTAGGCAGCAACCGAGTACGCCACACCACCAACCCATGTCTCGCGCACCGTCAGCGCATCATCCATCACCACAAAATCCGCCTGATATCCGGCCGCGATCCGCCCATGCGTGCGCTCCAGGCCGATCCATGCCGCCGGATAGCTGCTCGCCATCCGCGACGCTTCCGCCAGCGGCAGGCCAAGCATCTGCACGGTGTTGCGCACGGCGCCGGCCATATCCAGACCGGAACCGGCAAGCACGCCGGCTTCGTTCTGGCAGATGCCGTCGCGCATGATGATGGTCTGGCCGTTGAGCACGTATTCGGGACGATCGCTGCCGACCGGCGGCATGGCGTCGGTGACCAGCACGCATTTACCGCGCTGCTTGGCGGCGATGGCGACGCGCAAGGTGGCTGGATGCACGTGATGGCCATCCACGATCAAGCCGCACCAGCTGTGCGGGTCATCCAGCGCAGCGCCGACGACGCCCGGATCGCGACTGGCGAGCGGCGTCATGGCGTTGTAGAGATGCGTGAAGCCGCATACGCCGGCATCGAGTGCGGCACGCGCGGTGGCGTAGTCGGCGGCGGTATGGCCAGCGACCACGACGACACCGGCGCCAGCCAGGCGTGCAATGACGGGCATCGGCACCTGGTCTGGCGCCAGCGTCAGCATCACTGGGCCTTTGTGCGGAGCGATCAATGCTTCAACGTCGTCATCGTCAGGCAGGCGGAACAGGTCGGCGTTGTGAATGCCCTTGCGCGCGTTGGCTAGGAAGGGGCCTTCCACATGAATACCGAGAATGCCGGGCACGTGTTGCTCGATCGCCTCGTCGACCGCCTGCAACGCGGCGCGCATCTTTCCAGCGGTATCGGTGATCAGCGTCGGCAGCATGCCGGTAGTGCCGAACTTGCGATGCGCTGCGGCAATCCCGCGCAAGGTGTCCACGCTGGGATCATCGTTGAACAGCAAGCCGCCGCCGCCGTTCACCTGCACGTCGATAAAGCCGGGCAGCAGCAGGTGGCCGTGCAGATCATGCTGCTGCGCATCGGCAAGGCGCGGATCATCATGCGCAACGATCGCGACGATGCGCTTCCCGCGCACCAGCACGGCCAGGCCTTCGCGTGGGCCATGGTCGCCAAGTACACGGCCGTTGACGAGGGCGATCAGCGGACTCGGAGGCATTACACAGTCTCCGTCACTTTGCGCAGATGCGGCGGAACGTCCGGATCGTACCCGCGCGCGAGCGACAAGGCGCTGGCGGCGCGATAGAAGCTTTGCACCGCAAGCAGCGGTGTCACGATCGGATCGATGCCATTGGGCAGCGGCAGCGCATCCGGATCTTGCGCGCCCGGCGCCGCCACCCACACGCGCGCACCGCGCGCACGGAATTCATTGGCAACAGCGAGCGTGTTTTCCAGCGTGCCGTCATCCTGCGCCAGGAACAGCACCGGAAAGCCTTCGCCGACCAGCGCCATCGGGCCGTGCTTCACTTCGGCGGCGCTGAAGGCTTCGGCATGCAGTCCGCAGGTTTCCTTGAGCTTGAGCGCTGCTTCCAACGCTGCGCCGAAGCCGTAGCCGCGACCGACGACGAACAAGTTGTGCACGCCGACCAGCCCTTGCTCCAGCGCACTCCAATCGCCGTCCCAGCCGCGCCGCAGATCGTCGGGCAGGCGTGCGATGGCAGCATGCAGCTTGTCGTCGTTGGACCAATGTGCGGTCAACTGCAGCACGGCAGCGAGCGTGGCGAGATAGCTCTTGGTGGCTGCCACGCTGCGCTCAGGACCCGCGCGCAGCGGAATCACCGTATCGGCCAGCGCTGCCAGCGGCGAATCTTCGACGTTTACCAGGGCAATCACGTAGGCGCCGGCCTGCTTCGCGGCTTCGGCGCTACGCAACAGATCGGGACTCTTGCCGGATTGCGAGATCGCCACGAACAGCGCGCCATCCAGCTTGAGGTTCGCATCGTAGATCGACGCGATGGACGGCGATGCCGACGCAGTGACCAGGCCAAGCCGCGTTTCGAATACGTATTTCGCATAGGCCGCAGCATGATCGGAACTGCCGCGCGCGCAGGTCACGATAAAGCGCGGCGGATTTGCACGCAGGCGTTCGCCGAGCGTGTTCAGGATCGATGCGTTCTGTGCAAGCTGCCGTTCGACGGCGGCGGCGCTTTCCTGCGCCTCGTTGTACATCAGGGTGTCACGAGCGGATTTCATGGAGGCTCCGGTAAAAAATAAAACGCAGCTTGCACTGCTTCCTCTTCCCGCTGGGAAGAGGATTGAGGTGATAGGTAAGCGGGAGTGATCAAGTCTGCCGCGGCGGCGCGGTCGACCCGCGTACCACCAGCTCCGGCATGAAGCCTTCGTTGGCCAGTTCGTTGCTGTTTTCGTGTTGCAAGCCGCCGATCAGGCGCAGCGCTGCATGCCGCCCGATTTCGCTGGTCGATTGCCGCGCCGTGGTCAGCGCCGGCCATGCCTGTTTGGAGAACGGACTGTCCTCGAACCCGGCGATGGATAGATCCCACGGCACGTCCAGGCCGGCCGAACGCGCGGCAGCGAGCACGCCCGCAGCTATCTCGTCGTTGCAGCCGAAGATCGCGGTGGGCGGCTCCTTCAACGCCAGCAATTTGCGCGCGCCGCGAAAGCCGTCGTCGAAGGCATAGCGGCCAGGCAAGATCATCTTGCGATTGAGCGCGATGCCGTAATCCTTCAGCGCATCCGCATAGCCTTGGTAACGCTCCGGGCTGGAACGGTGATGCGGCTCGCCCCACAAAAATCCGATGCGCGTGTGGCCGAGCTGGATCAAATGCTCGGTGATCGCATACGCCGCGTCGTGATCGTCCACGTACACGCAGGGCATGCCGTCCTTGGGATCTTCGCGCGAGGCAATGATGCGCACGAAGTCCACGTCGTTCGCCTGCAGCGTGGCGAGCAGGGCGGATTGCTCCGACATTGGCGGCGCCAGGATCAACCCGGCCAGGCGCGCGCGTTGTACCAGCGATACCAGTTCTTCCGCCAAGCCCGGTGCCGTCGAATCGCAGGGATAAATCTGCAAGCCGAAGCCCCGTTCGCGGCAGGCCGACAGCACGCCGTTCTGCATGTCGATCACGTAGTGCGCGTTCGGGTTGTCGTAGACCAGGCCGATCGCATACGAGTGCGAGCTGCTGCGCAAGCTGCGTGCCGAAGGATCCGGGTGATAGCCGAGCTGCTCGATCGCTCGCTCCACCTTTTCGCGGGTCTCGGGTCGTACTGCCGCCTCGTGGTTGATGACGCGCGAAACCGTCTTCAACGAAACGCCGGCGTGTTTGGCGACGTCCTTGATGGTGGGGCTGTGCAACGAGAGATCCTCCCGGGTATTGGGTGGGCATCGTAGCCCAGGGCCCCGGCTTGATGGTGGTGGAAAGGTATGCGCCCGGCTTCACGAAGCTGCCTTAGCCAGCGTGCGTGCCCACGTTATGCCCGCGCATCCCGTAGTAAAGGATGTACAGATAGCACGGCACGATGACAATCACGAACGCGAGCTGGAAGTCGATGTACTGCTTCAGGTGCACGAATGCCTGCGGCAGCAGCGCGCCACCCACGATGCCCATGACCAGCACCGCCGAGCCCAGCTCGGTGTGGCTGCCCAACCCCTTGATCGCCAGCGGGAAGATCGCCGGCCACATCATGGCGTTGGCAAAGCCCAGCGCGGCCACAAAAGCCACCGATACATAGCCGTGCGTAAAGAACGCGCCGATGGCGAACAGCACGCCAAGCACCGCCGATACGGCCAGGTAGCTCTGCTGCGAAATGACGCGCGGAATCAGCGCCGAACCGATGAGATAGCCGGCCAGCATGGACAGCATGGTGTAGGTGGTGAAGTGCGTGGTCATATTCAATGGCAGGCCGAAACCCTGGCCATAGGTATTGATGGCATCACCCGCCATTACCTCCACGCCGACGTAAAGAAACAGGCAAAGCACGCCGAGCCACAAATGCGGGAAGCTGAAAATACCGCCCTTGTTATGCCCAATCGAACGTTCGCTGTTGGCGCCGGAAGGTTTGATCTCCGGCAGCGAGGAAAGCAGGATCCAGATTGCCAGCACCACCAGCAACCCGGCCAGGCTCATGTACGGCCAGAACACGCGCGCGGCGAAATCATTAAGCAGACTTTCGCGCGCCGATCCTTCGGCCATGCCGGTTACTTGGCCAAGGAAGGTATCGATGCCCTTCATCACCAGCGCACCAAACGCCAATGGCGCCAATGCGCCGGCGACCTTGTTGCAGATACCCATCAATGCAATGCGCTGCGCAGCGCTGTCGATGGGGCCAAGAATGCTGATGTAAGGATTGGACGCCGTCTGCAGCAACGACAGCCCTGCGCCGATCACGAACAAGCCAGTAAGTGCGCCCGAATAGATGCGAATGCGCACGAACTCGCCGAACAGCGCGGCGCCGATCGCCATGATGAAAAGACCCAGCACCATGCCTTTTTTCATGCCGGTGCGCTTGAGCACGGCACCTGCCGGCAACGCGAGCACGAAGTACGACACGTAGAACGCAAACGGCACCAGAAACGCGTTGATGTCGTCCAGCGTAAAAGCCACTTTGACGAACGAGATCAGCGGCCCGTTGAGCCAGGTGAAAAATCCCATGATGAAGAACAGCACGCCGATGATCATCATCGGCAGCAAGGTCGACGTGCGTGGTGCGTCGGCGGTGTAAGTGGTGGACGACATGTAGCGCTTTCCCCATGGATGAACCCGATGCCGGCAACCGACATCACCGTGATGCAAGACGATCCGGTCCTTTATTGTCCTCAAGGCACAACGTTGTCAATCGAAGCCGTTTTACAGCACCGACAACGTGCGTCATTTGGCGCTGGCAAGCGCTTTGATGTGATGCATCGCAGCAGCTTGGCGAATAGGCCATATGGCCTACATGATCGATCCAAAAATGACGACATGTCAAAGGGTTAAAAACTTGCACCTGTAACCATGCGCGACGGCATATCGCACCGCGGCACAAGTCCCTAGAGCGCTTGTGTTTCCCCCTGTTGACAGCGTTGTCATTCCTGACCAGACTCCGTCACCGAAACGTGCCGAAAGGGTTGCCCGCAGGTTCTGTAGGCAAGGCGCGAACAAAAACGTGAGGAGGGGGCGTGGCTCAGGCTGTCGTACATGGCAAGGCGCAATCGGTGCCGTCACCGGAACCGGCCATGGAATCGGTATTCCTGGCAGCTGATGTCGGCGGCACGCATGCGCGCATCGGCCTGGTCAGCCCGCGTCCGGATGGCCGGCGCCCCGTCACGGTATTGGAGTACCGCCGCTACGCCTGCGCCGAATGGCCGAGCCTTACCGCGGTGCTGAAAGATTTCGTCGCGCAGCTCAGCGCGGGCACGCATGTCGATCATTGCGCCGTGGCCAGTGCCGGCTACGTGCTGGGCGATGCGATCGTCAACGACAACCTGCCGTGGCCGGTATCCATTCGCGACATCCGCGAGAGCCTGGGCATTTCCCGCCTTGCCGTCATCAACGACTTCGAAGCGGTCGCCTACGCCACGCAGTTCATGACTCAGGCCGACACCGTGCCGGTGATCGAAAGCAGCGCGCCGCAGGTGGCCGGTCCCGTGCTGGTGATGGGGCCGGGTACGGGCCTGGGTTCGGCGGTGCTGTTGCCGGGCAAGCCGCACGCCACCGTGCTGGCGACGGAAGCGGGGCAGATCTCGCTCGCGCCCGGCAACGAATTGGAAATCGACATATTGCGCTGGCTGGCGCGCGATCGTGCGTACGTCTCTTACGAGCACGCGCTGTCCGGCCCCGGCTTGCTCAATCTCTACAACGCGATCTGCGCCTTGCGTGGTGCAACGCCGAGCCTGCAACTGCCGGCCGAGGTCACGCGCAACGCGGTGGAACGCACGGATGCTGCAGCCGTCGAAGCCTTGAATGTGTTCTGCGGATTGCTCGGCAGCTTCGTCGGCGATCTGGTGATGCTCTATGGCGCGCGCGGCGGCGTGTATCTCGCCGGCGGCATCCTGCCGCAGATCCGCGATTTGCTGCTGTCGAGCACCTTCGCCGAACGCTATTTCAACAAGGGCGTAATGCGCCCTTTTCTGCAGCAAGTACCGGTTCGATTGATGGAGCACGGCCAGCTCGGCGTGATCGGCGCCGCTGGTTTGTATCTGGATGGTCAACACGCGCATTGAGTTGCGTGTGAGAGATGTAAAGGGTTGAAGGAAGTGTTCTGAAACGAACGGGCGCAAGCCCATACGCCACGCAGTACGGATATGCCGCGAACGTTTCCGTGCTGAAAAAAGCCTCTGAGGGGAGGAAGCCATGTCACATCGCAAGACTCTGCTTACCGCGAGCATTATCGCGGGCCTATGTTGCCTGTCCGGTACGTTGAATGCGCAGGATGCGAGCCAGACGACCACCGCCAACAATGGCGTCGGCGCGCTGACCAAGAGCCAGGACACGACGAACAGCGCCACCAGCAAAACCAACGCCAAGGAATTGGCCACCATCACGGTTACCGGCATCCGCGCCAGCCTTCAGGCGTCGATGGACACCAAGCGCAATGCCGACGCCATTGTGGATGCGATCACGGCCGAGGACATCGGCAAATTCCCCGCCACCAACGTTGCCGAAGCGCTGGCCCAGGTTCCGGGCGTCACGCTCGATCGCAGCATTCCGGGCACCCAGCGCGTCAGCATCGATGGTCTGGACCCCAGCCTCAACGTCAGTCTGCTGGACGGCCATCCGGTGGCGCAGGCGATCTGGTTGTTTGGCGACAACCCCAACCGCGGCTTCAACTACTCGCTGCTGCCGCCGGAAATTCTCGGCCAGTTGGAGATCATCAAGAGCCCTGAAGCGCGCATCGTCGAAGGCAGCCTCGGTGGCACGGTGCTCATGCACACCGTGAAGCCGCTTGACGTGGCCTCCAACACGCTAAACGGTTCGTTCGGCGTCAACTACAACGACATGGTCGGCAGCCAGCGTCCCAATGGATCGGTGTTCTACTCCTGGCACAACAGCGACAAAACGTTCGGTATCGACGTATCCGCCCAGCACTATGAGGAATACACCTCGCGCGAGGGCATGGAAAACTATGGCTACAGCACGGTGGCGTCGGTCAACGCGGCAGCCGTCGCTGCAGGTAACAACGCCATCCAGAACGAAATCAACGCCGGCAGCATCAAGCCGGGCGACCTGATTCCGAACGAGTTGAGCGCGGCCAATTTCCAGCAGACGGAAAAGCGCAGCAGCATCCTGACCAATATTCAGTACCGTCCGAACCAGAATTTCGAGAGCACGCTGAGCCTGATGTACATGCGTGACGACCTCGACAACGTCAACCAATCGACGTATCCGTGGGCCACCAACAGGCCGGCCGGCATTACGTCGCTGACCGAAGGCCCGAACGGCATCATCACGGGTGGCAGCTCGGTGGGTACGCCCTGCTTCAACACCACCAGTTGCACCAGTAATGCATCCACGTTCTCCGATAACTATGCACGCGGATCGGCGGTCACCACCAAAGGGGCGGACTGGAAGGGCACGTACTTCGGTGATGGCTGGCGCCTGAGCGCAAATGCGGGTGTGAGCAGCTCGCGTAACCCGATGACGTCCTTCATCAAGGAAATCTATTACGGCGGCAGCTTCAACTGGAACATCAACAACGGTGTTCAATACACCGATCCAAGCACCGCCAACAACCCCAACTACTGGGCAGACAATGGCTGGGGCGGTAACGAAGAAACCATCCTGTACAAGGCTCGCGATACTTACGGCCAGCTCGATTTCAGCAAGGATTTCGACGGCTTCGTCAACGAGGTACTGGTCGGCGTGCGTTATGCCAGCCACTGGGAAAGCCAGGTGGAAAATGCCTATACCGGTCCGCAGCAGTTGACCTTGAATCAGATCGGCTATGGCGGCCTGACCAATTTGTCTGGCATGTCGGATCTCGGACTCTCCGACAGTTTCGTCAGACACGTGCAGACGAGCGGCTTCAATGCGATCAAGAACGCGGTGCTCAGCACACCAGGTTTCGGCGTCTCCAAGGACGCCAACGTCTACTTCGACAACACCTGGGCGGTACAGCAGGAGAACGAGGCCGCCTATGCACAGGCGAACTTTGGCACCGACACCGTGCATGGCAACGTCGGCCTGCGCTTCGTCGATACGAAGTTCACCGCATCCGGCTACAACGTTCCTGGCTATTGCGCCGCCGCGGATACGTTCAACTGCAACTTCGGCCCAGGTTTCGGCTGGGTGACGTCCAAGACGTCCTTCACCAATATACTGCCGGCCCTGAACGTCGCCTGGAACATCACGCCGAGCCTCATTCTGCGTGGTGCAGCGTCGGAAACCGTGGCGTACGCTCCGTACAACCAGATGGCTCCGTACTTCGAAGCCAACGACACGGTGTTGACCGCGACCGCCGGCAATCCGAATCTGAAGCCTTATCGCTCGGCCAACTTCGACGCATCGATCGAGTGGTACTTCAACGATGAATCGATGTTCGCAGCCTCAGTGTTCTACAAGGATGTCCTCAACTACATCGTCAATGCCGCCACATACCAGAGCCGGATCAATGGTTCCTGGACCATTCCGGGCTATATGCAAGCAAACGGCAATGCGCAAGTTGCCGCCGGTCTCTGCACGAGCGCCGGTGTTTGCCAATACAGCGTAACGGCACCCGTCAATGGCGGCCGCGCCAAGGTCAAGGGCGCCACGTTGAGCTATCAACAGGCGTTCGGCGATAGCGGCTTTGGCATGCGCGCCAACTACACCTATTCCGATGCAAGCACTGCGAGTGGTGGTTGGCTGCCGTACAACTCGAAGAACTCCTACAACATCGGGCCGTATTTCGAGAAGGGGCCGTATAGCGCAAGCGTGTCGTACAACTATCGCGACGCCTATCTGGCTGGTGGCTACGTTGCAGGTGCTCCGGCTACCTATGTCGACGGTTTCAAGGAGCTGGATGCTTCCGCGGGCTATCAGTTCAACAAGAACTTTTCGGTCACGCTGAACCTGCTGAACCTGCTCAACTCCAAGTACTACGCGTACCTGGGCAGCAAGACGCAGTTGTCCGAGGAGTATGTGACGGGTCGCCAGTTCATGCTCGAAGCGCATTTCAAGCTCTGATCTAGTCTTCTTCTTCCCCGCCAAGGACCTGGTGATGGTTTGCCAGGTCCATTTTTTTAGGGCGGTGCTTGACCCAAGGAGTTGCCTGATGAAGTCCGTTGCGCGGTTGTTCCTGACTTGTCTTGCATCATGCGTGCTGAAGGTAGGGGCGGCTACGCCGACGATTCTGGTCGATCAGGTCGGCTATGATCGGGCAGCCGAAAAACAGGCAATCATTTCGGCGGACGCCGGGCAGTCGCTCCATGATTTCCAAGTCATCGACACCGGCACCGGCAAGCCGGTATACGGTGGCTCGCTGCAGGACACGGGAGCCATTCACAACTGGGGCAAGCAGCATTATTGGCGCGCCGATTTTTCTTCGTTGAAAACGCCGGGCCGTTATGTGCTTCAACTGAAGGACCACGATGCCTGCATCCACTCCTATGAATTCCTGATCCAGGACAACGTGCTGGAACGCAATACGCTCTCCAACGTCATCTATTACTTCAAGGGTCAGCGTGCCAGTGGCCTGATGGACAAGGCGGATCGCCAGCTGCCGCGGCCGGATGGCAAACCCGGCACGCTGGATATTCATGGTGGCTGGTACGACGCCACCGGCGACTATGGCATCCATCTGTCGCACCAGAATCTGACGTCGTATTTCAATACCCAGCAATTGCCGCTGGTGGCCTGGAGTTTATTGCGCAGCTATCAGCAGCTTGAGGCGCGGCATGATCCGAATTTCAGCCAATATCTGCGTCGCTTGCTGGACGAGGGTTTGTTCGGTGCCGATTTTCTGGTGCGCGACAAGCGGCCGGATGGTTCCTTCTACGAATCGATCGACGCGCCGGGCAAAGACAAGCTTCCACGGGACCGCCGTATTGGCGATCCCAACTGGCGTACGCAGATCAAGCGCAGTGCCGGCGATATCGGTGCGCAAATCGAGCAACCGCCGCATGGTCCTCATGCTTACGAGTCCAGCTTCCGTGCCGGCGGTGGCCTGGCGATTGCGGCGCTGGCGCTGGCCAGCACGGTGCCTGCCGACGGTGATTTCACTCATCTGGATTATCTGCGCGCAGCACAAGACGCGTATCGTTTCCTCGACGCGCACAACAAGGCATTGCTCAACGACGGCGTCGAGAACATCGTCGACGACTACTGCGCACTGCTGGCGGCAACTGAGCTTTACCGCGCGACCCGCGATGAAACCTGGCGCCATGCCGCTGACCGTCGCGCACAGAGCTTGATGGCGCGCCTGGTCACGCATGATGGTCAAGCCGACTACTGGCGTGCCGACGCGGGCACGCGTCCGTTTTTCCATCCGACCGATGCCGGCCTGCCGGTGGTGGCCTTGCTGGAATACGACCTGATTGCCACGCCCGCGCAGCAATCGGCCGTGCGTGACGCGGTGCGTCGCTCGCTCGGCTACGAATTGCATGTGACCGATGAGGTCAACAACCCGTTCGGCTATGCCCGCCAGTTCTTGCGCATGGGTAATGGCACGTTGCGCACCGCGTTCTTCTTCCCGCACGATTCGGAAGCTGCACCGTGGTGGCAAGGCGAAAATGCGCGCATCGCGTCGTTGGCCGCCGCAGCGCGCATGGCGGAACCGTTGTTCCCGGATGACCTGGCGTTCCAGGCGAAGCTGGAAAACTACGCCTGGCATCAGCTGCACTGGATACTCGGCCGCAACCCGTACAACACCAGCATGCTGATGGGTAGCGGCCAGCGCAATGCGCAGTACATGTTCTTCCGTTCCTACGAATACACCAGCGCGCCGGGCGCGATCATCAACGGCATCACGGCGGGCTTGGATGACGAGGACGGCATCGCCTTCAACCTCGGCTATGCCCAGACCGGCCGCGATGACGATTGGCGCTGGACAGAGCAATGGCTGCCGCACGATGCGTGGTATTTGTATGCGGTGAGCTTGCCGCATGATTGAGCAGGGGCGTGCATGGATTCGGCACCCTGGTCCGATATGCTCAAACTCTCCGGACGTCATTCCCGCGAAAGCGGGAATAACGTCCGGTAGGAGTCGGCATGCACGACGTAATGCAACTCTTGCGACGACAGATAGATTGATAGGAAAACGCCATGCGATTCGCCGCTCTACTGCTTTGCTTGACCTTGTGTGGCTTCGCCCATGCTGCCCCTGTGACGCTGATCCCACTGCCGGCACAGCTGCAGCAGGCTAACGGTACCTTCAAGGTCGACGGCAGTACCGCTATCGTCGTACCCGCGAATGATCAGGCGGCCGATGCGTCCGCCCAGTACCTCGCTGATCTGGTTGCACGCGTTCGCGGTATCCATCTGCAGGTAAAGGAGGGTTCGGCCGATCACGCCATCGTGTTCCAGCGCAGTTCCAACGCGTCACATGCCGAGGGCTATACGCTGGATGTCACCCCGCAGGGTATCCGTATCCAAGCGCATGATGACGCTGGCCTGTTCTATGGTGCCGTCAGCCTCTATCAACTCCTCACGCCGGATGCGCAGCAGGGCGATGTGCAAGTTCCCGCCCTGCATGTCAGCGACTGGCCGCGTTTCGCCTGGCGCGGTGTGATGCTCGATTCCGCGCGCCATTTCCAATCGGTGGATGACGTCAAGGCGTTGCTCGACCAGATGGCCCAGCACAAGCTCAATGTGCTGCATTGGCATCTCACTGACGACCAGGGGTGGCGCATCGAGATCAAACGCTATCCGGAACTCACGCGCATCGGTGCATGGCGCACGCCGCCGGATGCCGGGCACGACGGCGAACCGCAGCGTTACGGCGGCTTCTACACGCAGGACCAGATCCGCGATGTGGTGGCCTATGCAGCGCTGCGCCACATCACCATCATTCCGGAAATCGACATGCCGGGGCACGCGCAAGCGGCGGTGGCGTCGTATCCGGACATCGGCGTCACTGGCAAACGTCCGTCGGTGTCGGTTGACTGGGGTGTGAATCCCTACCTCTACAATGTGAACGATGCGACGTTCCAGTTCATCGACAACGTGCTCGACGAAGTGCTGGCACTGTTCCCTTCGCACTACATCCACGTCGGTGGCGACGAGGCGATCAAGGATCAATGGAAAGCCTCGCCCGCGATCCAGGAAAAAATCCATGCGTTGCATCTGAAAGACGAAGACGCGTTGCAAGGGTGGTTCATCGGCCGCATCGGCAGTTACTTGTCGGCGCATGGACGACGGTTGATCGGCTGGGATGAAATTCTCGACGGCGGCGTGCCGGCCGATGCCACCGTGATGTCCTGGCGCGGTACGGATGGTGCGATCAAGGCGGCCAAGCTGGGTCATGACGTGGTGATGTCGCCCGCGCCGGATCTTTATCTGGACAGCCTGCAAAGCAACCTCCCCGATGAAGCGGCTGGCCGCGATCCCGTGCGCAGCCTGCAAGACGTCTATCGCTTTCAGGCCATTCCTGCCGTGTTGAATGCCGCGCAGGCCGCGCATGTGCTGGGCGTACAAGCGAACATATGGACCGAGCACATGCCGAGCATGCGCCATGTCGAGCATGCCGCCTTCCCGCGCCTGGATGCCTTGAGCGAAGTAGCGTGGTCGCCGGCCTCCTCCCGTGATTGGAAGGGCTTTCTTGCGCGGCTGCCGGCACAGTTTCAGCGTTACGCCGTGCAGCATGTGGAAGTGGCCGATAGCGCGTTCGCACCGGTCGTCCAATTCGACGTCAACGCCGCGCTGAAAAACGGCAGAGCACAGGTGACGCTGTCCGACCAGGCTGGCTATGGCGCCATTCGCTACACGACCGATGGCAGCCCCCCGAGCAGCCACGCTGCGCTGTATAGCAAACCATTCACCGTGGCATGGCCGGCCACGGTCAAGGCGGCGGTGTATGCGGACGATGGCGAGACCCTGGCTGCTGCGCGCACGCGCGTGATCGATCGCGACCATCTGCTATCGCGAGCGGGCACCGAACTTACCAATTGCGCGGGAAGCGATTTCCGTTTGCATGTGCAGCCCATGCCGGACGCCACCAGCATGGCGCCGGTCTATGCCATCAACGTTTTTGATACGTGCCAGCAATATCCGGCTGCGCCACTGGACGGCATCGCATCGATCCACGTCGAAGCGGCACGGCTGGAACGCAATTACGCACTCGCCCATGACATCAAGCTGGTGGTGTCGCGGCCGCACAGCACGCCGTACGGTGAATTCGTCGCGCATCTGGATCGTTGCGATGGGCCAGTGATCGCGACGGCGCCGCTGCCCGATCCGGCGGCCAGTGCGCGGCAGTTTTCGCTGGATGCGGCGTTGCCAGCGCAACATGGCGAGCACACCTTGTGTTTGGTGTTTACTGCGCCGACGGATGGGCCGCTGTATGCGTTTGCGCGTGTGTCGCTGGTGGGTTCGGGTGCCGGTAAGGGCAGCCCTTAAATAGGATCTTTCAGTCGCCTCAGATCTGACGCCCGTCATTCCGGCGAAGGCCGGAATCCAGTTTGAATAAGCGTCCGAAGGACACGGCACTTTTTATGTTGAGTGCTTCGCACTGCGTATTTGAACTGGATTCCGGCCTACGCCGGAATGACGAGCAAAAAGCATCAAGCTCCTCGCCATTACGCCTAAGGATCGTAGCGATGCGCCATACAGTAGGCATCGCGGTTGACCGCTTGCTGCGGCATGATAGCCGTCGCCGCCAGGATGATGTCTGCCTGCGTCACCGTATAGGCATCGATGGCCGCTTCCGTCGCCTGATAGGCAAGCGGATCGTTGGTTTCCTCGGCCAGCTTCAGCTGCTCGGCAAATCGCCATGCCTGCTCACGCCAGGCAGCAATCAGTTGGAAGTCCAATAGATTGAACGGTGGCTGCAGGATCAAGGCTGGCTGGTTCATGCCGGGATCGAAGCGGCGGGCGCCTTCGTCCAGCGTGGGCAGCTCGGCGGCGTACAACCATACATTGTGTTTGTCATAGTCGCCTTTGGCGGAATCGCCATTCGGATATACCAGCCCAATTTGATCGAGCACGTACGGTCCATCGTGATTGAGGTGCGCATTGATGGAAAGCAATGCGTCACCCAGCGCACTGACGGTTTTATCGTCATTGGCAGCGAATGCGATCTGCCACGCCGGCGATACCTGCGACACATTGTGGTTGTTCCAGGCCTGGTATTGCGTTGTGTAATAACTGTATAGCAATGCATCCCCCTGATTGGTGTAAACAGTATTTTCGAAATAGCCGGGCGTAAGCGCCGCAGTGCGATAGGCTTGCACCATGCGGTCCAGGAAGAACGTAAATACCAGCTTGTGATCGCAGTCCGTCAGCAACGATGCAAGCTGCGCCTGCAGGTTGCTGTCGACATGGTCGACACATGAAATATCGCCGTTGATGCAGACGCTGGTGTTGTCAGGCGTATAGCCGAGTGGTGCCGGTAGCAACAGGGCTGTCCATGGTGCGGGATTGAACGTATCGGCTTTACTCGGCGGGATGAAACACAGAGCCATGCACATGGTGAACAGTGTGATGAGTGTGCTGGCCGGTCTTGATGCGAGGGACATGAGCTTCCTCCTCTTCAAGTTCCAAGAAGTGGATCGATGACGCACTTGCCGGCGTGAAACAGGGACGCTGCTGCTTAAGCGAAAGCACGCTCGGCTTGCGCGATGCTTACATATCACTGCATGTCAGGCATGAATGACCCTGGCCCCGTAACGGCTCCGCCATGGTGCGCCGCTTGTCGCGGTGAACACGATTTTCGTATTTGATCGCCGCGTTGTGGTGTCGCGCGTACATGCTGTCGGGGGCGACGAACCTGGCCAATGCCTCGCCGGCGTGCGCGCACTACGGCTATGCCAGCTGCCAGGTGTGGGAGCAGTTCATCTATTCGTCCAACTATGTCGGCAAGGGGGCGCAGGTGTTCATGCAGAACTGGATGTTCATTCCGGCACATGCCAAGTGTCCGAGCGGGTGGAGTCAATATCGCACCAGCTCCTACAACGGCTGTTACAAAAACAGCAGTGCGGTGAACAGCGTTACCGTGCCGGCGACGCAGTTGGCGAACATGAAGCTGGCTGGTGCGGTTGCGGAAAACGGCAACGACACCGTCACGTTCACCAACGGCGCCAATGCCTATGCCGTGAGCGAAGCCGACAGCACGCTCGACATCGCCTACGTGTGGAAACAGTCGGAGTTCAATATCGTCGGCAATGGCGGCGGTTCCGCGGCGACTTTCAACACCGGCTCATCGGTGACGGTGAACGTACAGGTCAATGATGGCAGCACGAATGCCCCAAGTTGCCTGGCCAACGCAGGCTCGACCGGCGAAACCAATAATCTGAACCTGGGTTCGTGCAGCGCCACGGGTGGCGCCTCGCCATATATCCAGTTCACCGAGTCGAATTGATTGTCTAGAGCAATGGCGTTGAGGGGGCTTCGCCTCCTCAGCGCTGTTTTTGCACACGGCAGCCTCTTCGCTCGCGAAGCTTGCGTACGACGCACCTGGTTCTGCCGGGTGCGTTTTTTTTCGCCGCTGGATAAGGGACAGGCTTTGCTGCGCTGGCTCGGAAGCCATCGTGCTTACGTTTGCCGTCTGTCTTCATGTGCTTGGCTGGTCCTGTAGGGACAGGAAAGGTCGGTCATGCAACATGCGTGACACATCACTTACATATGGAATGCCACGTCCTTCCATATTTCTGTAAAGCCCCTTTCATCTATGTGATGAACACTTGACGCCGCGCCGTCCAGGGGCGGCGTTCTCTTCTGTCTCGAATCCATAAACACATGATGCGGCAGCCTGCTGCAGGGCTAGCTGCGCAAAGGATATTTCCGAATGTCTGTTCGTCATATCTCGATTCGCATGTCCGGGTTGGCGCTTGCCGTCGTGGCGGCGTTGCATGGCGCGGCGGTTTTTGCGGCTGACAACACCGGTACTACATCTGCCGTCGCGGCGCCTGCCGATGCGTCGGCCACGGACAAGAACAAGGCCAAATCGCTGGAAGCCATCTCGGTGGTGGCGCCAGGCGAGACCATCCAGGTGCAGAGCGTGTCCAACGTGGACATCAAGGCGCTGCCGCCGGGCAGCAGCGCGTTCAAGGCGCTGGATGAACTGCCGGGCGTGAACTTTCAGTCGTCCGATCCGTGGGGCGCATACGAGTGGTCGACGCAGATCACCTTGCACGGCTTCGACCAGAGCCGTCTCGGTTTTACGCTGGACAACATCCCGCTGGGCAACATGAGCTACGGCGTGACCAATGGCTTGCAAGTCACACGCGCCATCACCAGCGACAACCTGAGCTCGGTGGAAATCGCGCAAGGCGCCGGTGCGCTGGGTACGCCGTCGAGCACCAACCTGGGCGGCACGGTGCAGTTCTATTCGGCCGATCCGGATGCGGTGGCGGGCGCGCGAGTCAGCCAGGCGTTTGCTTCCGACAGCACGTACCGCACCTTCGTGCGCCTGGATAGCGGCGATTTTCACGGCTACTCCATGTATGTGTCGTTCAATCGCGCCGATACCGGCAAGTGGAAGGGTTACGGCGACCAGGTCGATAACCAGGTCAACCTGAAGAGCCTGTATCAGTGGGGCGACGGCAATCGCGTCAGCCTGTTTGTCGACAGCTCCAAGCGCAAGGAATACGACTATCAGGATCTGTCGCTGACTAGCGAACGCGTGCTCGGCTGGAACTACGACTATTGGCAGCCGGATTGGACGTCTGCAGTGCAGACGGCGTTGGCGATCCAGGGCAAGGGTGCCTATCCCGCTTCGTTGAACGGCCTGCCGGCCAATTACGACAAGGGCGACGTGAACTATTACGCCGGTGGCGGCATCCGTCGCGACAACCTGGTGGGCTTGAGCGGCCAGTTCGCGCTGGGCAGCAACGCCACGTTGAATCTCGGCACCTACTATCACGGCGATCGTGGTGAAGGTCAGTGGGCAACGCCGTATGTGGCATCGTCGGCCACCGTGCCGATTGCCATGCGCACGACCGACTACGGTCTGGATCGTACCGGTGGTACGGCGTCGCTGAATTTCAACATCGCCAACAACGACATCGAAATCGGTGCCTGGGTGGAAGACGCCAACACCAACCAGGAACGCAATTACTTCTACTTGAACGGCCAGTACACCTTCCTCAGCGATTTCTACGATTCCGAACAGCCGTTCCTGCGTGGCTTCCTGCAGAACTACCAGACCACCACGCGCATGGGTTACATCGAAGACACGCTGCACTTCATGGATGATCGCCTGACGGTGAACTTCGGCACCAAGGCGCTGGACGTGACCACCACGGCCAAGTCGCTGGTGCCGACCAGTGCGCTATCCGCGGGCCAGGTTTCCGCCAAGGACAACTTCCTGCCGCAGGCCGGTGTCGACTATAAGCTCGATGCGCATCAGGACGTGTATGCGTCCTACACCAAGAACATGGCGGCGTATGGTTTCCTGCCGTTCTCGCAGTCGCAGACGTCGTTCGACAACGCCAAGTCCAACCTGAAGCCGGAAGAATCGCAGACCTTCGAGTTCGGCTACCGCGTACAGGGTGCCGCTTTTGAAGCCTCGGCCGATGCGTATTTCACGCACTTCACCAATCGCCTGCTGGCGGTGACGCCGTGCAGCGCGGTACAGACGTGCTCGGCCATCATCAACAACGTGGGTTCGGTGAAGAGCAAGGGTATCGACCTGGCGTTGATCTGGAAGCCGATCGAACACATGCGCTGGTTGAACACGCTGTCGTACGACAACTCCAAGTACCAGAACAATTACCTGGATAACGGCGTGGTCGCGACCTCCGGCAAATACGTAGTCGGCACGCCGGTGTGGATGTTCACCAGTGCGCTGAGCTATACCCTCGACGGCTTCACCTTCAACATCGATGGCAAGTACACCGGCCGCCGCTACATCACCTACATCAACGATTCGTCGGTGCCGGCGTACTGGTTGTTCAACGCCGGCGTGAATTACGACATCGGTGCGGTCTCGATCCTGAAAGACCTGAGCCTGGGCTTCAACATCACCAACCTGGCCAACAAGCACTACTTCGCCACCACCGGTACCAATGGCTATGTGGCGTCGGATCCGAACGGCTATAACCAGACCTTGCAGGCGGGTGCGCCGCGTCAGTACTTCTTCAATATCAACGCGAAGTTCTGATTGGCTTGAAGACAAAGACTGCTCCCTTCTTAAGGAGGGAGCAGTCACGGCGCTGCGCAGCAACATGAAAGCCGCGCGCCACAAGCCGGTGCCATCGATATACTGCGGCCCAAGCGCTTCACGCCTTGGGGAGGCACGCGGCCGAGATGATCACGCCCGAACGCATCATGGCCTGGGCCATACCGGGTTTCTTCGTGCTGATCGGCATCGAGTTGCTGGTCGCGAAATGGCAAAAGCGCGACGTCTACTACATCAACGATGCGATCAACAGCCTTGGGCTGGGGACAATCTCGCAAATCGTCGGTGTCTTTACCAAACTGTTCAACATCGGCATCTATGGCTGGTGTGCGGCGCATCTGGCCGCGTGGACGTTGCCGGCAGACAGCATCTGGGTGTGGATCAGCGGCTTGCTGCTCTATGACCTGCTTTATTACTGGCTGCATCGCCTCGGCCATGAGGTGAACGTGCTATGGGCGGCGCACGTGGTACATCACCAGAGCGAGAGCTACAACCTCACCACTGCGCTGCGCCAGACCGGCAGTGGTTTTCTGCTGGGGTGGGTGGCTTACCTGCCGATGGCGCTGCTTGGCTATCCCGTCGAAGTCTTTGCCGTCATCGCGCTGATCGACCTGCTTTACCAGTTCTGGGTGCATACCGAGGTGATCGGCCGGCTCGGCTGGTTCGATCGCGTGTTCTGTTCGCCCTCCAACCATCGCGCGCATCACGCGGTGAACGATCGCTATCTCGATCGAAATTACGGCGGCATCCTGATTATCTGGGATCGTGTGTTTGGCAGCTTCGTCGAAGAGAACGACGACGACCCGCCGGTGTACGGCACGCGCTCACCGCTGCAAAGCTGGAACCCGCTGTGGGCGAACGTGGAAGTGTATGGCGCGATGCTCAGGGACAGCTGGCATGCACACGGTTGGCTGGACAAGTTGCGCGTGTGGATCAAGCCGCCGGGCTGGCGGCCTGCAGAGGTGGCAGCGCGTTTTCCCAAGCCGGATTTCGATATCCGGCATGCGCGCTACAACCCGCCGATATCGCGGGCGTTGAAGCTCTATTGCTTGGTGCAATTGGGCGTGTTGCTGCTGATTGGCGTGAACTTTCTGGATGTCGCGCCGAAGATGGCATGGATACCCGCGGCAGCCTATGCGGCGTACCTGGTGTACAGCTTGTGGGCGCTTGGCTTCTTGCTGGAAGGGTGCCGCATCGGCATATGGCTGGAGCTGTTGCGCACGGCGGGAACGGCAGTGCTGGTGGCGATCAGCGGGTGCTGGTTCGGCATCGCGCAGTTGGATGCGCGCATCGTCATGGCGCTGGTTATGGTGTTTGGTATGAGCGCCGTCGCGCTATGGCTGCTGGTGGGTTACGAGCGACGTTCATCCGCAGCGGCTAACGTGTAGGTTGGGTTCGCGTGCGCTCACCCCAACCTGCGTCGCTGAGTGATGAAATGAGTTGGAACCCGCATCGGTTTGTTCCATAGTGTGCACCAGAGGGTCCGCCTGGCTTGGCGTTGCCCGGCCGGGCGTGTGTTGTTCTCCACGGGAGAATGATCATGCGTTACACATCGCTGTTCGAACGTTACAGGGACGTTCTGCTGCTGATTGCCCGCATCTTGCTGATGGCCTTGTTCGTGATCTTCGGCTGGGACAAGTTCCTTAATTTTTCCGGCACGGCCGATTACATGGAACAGGTGGGATTGCCGTTTGCCACGCTGGCGTCGTTGATTGCGCTGTTCATGGAGCTGGTGGTGGGCGTGGCCATCCTGCTCGGCTTCTACACGCGGCCGTTGGCCTTCGCGCTCTGCTTGTACACCTTGATCACCGCCTTGATCGGTCACCGGTTCTGGGCGCTGACTGGTGGCTTGCGCCTGGATACGATGATCCATTTCTACAAGAACATGGGCATTGCCGGCGGCTTGCTGCTGCTATGCCTGACCGGGCCGGGCAAGTTCTCGCTCGATCGACGGTAAAGCCGTCGCCAGGGCTTGCGCAGGTTGGGTTAGCGCAGCGTAACCCAACCATTCTTCGGGCTCAGAAACGTTGGGTTACGCTGCGCTAACCCAACCTACGGTCCCGTTGCGCTGCAGCATCAAAAGGCGTGTCGGATATCCCTTCCGGCAGCCGTCCCGGCTGTTTGCTTTCGCTATGATCGGCGCTTTCGTTTTTGGAGAGCCGCCGATGAGTGTCCTGAGCAGGATGCTGCGCCATAAGTCCGTCGAACAGTTGCAGGCGGAAGCGGGCCGGCGTGGCGATTTCCGCCGTGTATTGGGGTTGTGGCAGCTCACGGCCATCGGCATCGGCGGCATCATCGGCGTGGGCATCTTCGTGCTGGCCGGACAGCAGGCTGCTGCGAATGCGGGACCGGCCGTCGCCTTGAGTTTCATCATCGCCGGCATGGGCAGTGCGTGTGCCGCGCTGTGCTACGCCGAATTTGCCGGGCTGATTCCGGTAACCGGCAGCGCCTATACCTATGGCTACGCGGTGCTGGGTGAATTCGTCGCCTGGATCATCGGCTGGGATCTGCTGCTGGAATATGCATTGGTTGTGGCGGTGGTGGCGATCGGCTGGTCCGGCTATGTGCAGGTGTTGCTCGGCTCGGCAGGCATCCATCTGCCGGAATGGGCGCAGCAGAGCATGAGCGCGCAGACGATGGAGTACTACCTGCAGCAATGGTTCGGCGTGCATGGCGGGCAGGCGATCGCCGGGCCTAGCGATGGACATCGCTTCAACGTGATCGCTGCCGCCGTGTCGCTGTTGGTGGCGGCGCTGCTCACCATTCGTACGGAATGGGGCGCGCGCTTCAATACGTTGGTGGTGACGATCAAGGTGATTGGCGTGCTGCTGGTGGTGCTGGTTGGCGCGTTCTACGTGCATAAGACGAACTGGCAGCCGTTCATTCCCGCTCGCATCCTTGATGCGCAGGGCATTGGGCACTTTGGCTGGGCCGGTGTGCTGACCGGCGCCAGCGTGGTGTTCTTTGCCGTGTTCGGCTACGACACGCTGACGACAGCGGCGGAAGAAGCGAAATTCCCGCAACGCGATCTGCCGCGCGCCGTGCTGCTGTCGCTGGCGGTGGCAATGGTGTTGTACATCGCGGTGTCGCTGGTGCTCACCGGCATCACGCACTACAGCAACCTGGGTGGCGATGCGTCGGTGTCGCAGGCGTTCGAATCCATCGGCCTGCATTGGTTGAGCGTGACGATTGCCGTGGCGGCGGTGATCGGCGTAACCAGCGTGCTGTTTGCTTTCATGCTCGGCGCGGCACGCATCTGGTTTGCGCTGGCACGCGATGGCCTGCTGCCGGCGTGGTTCGCGCATATCCACCCGCGCTTCGGTACGCCGGCGCGGCCGACGGTGATCCTCGGCGTGTTTACCGCCCTGGTCGCAGGCCTGCTGCCGATTGGCGAAGTGGCGGAGCTGGTGAACATCGGCACGCTCAGCGCGTTCATCATCATTTGCACGGCGGTACTGGTGTTGCGCGTCCGCAAGCCACACGTGCCGCGCAGCTTCCGCGCGCCGGCCTTGGCGCTGGTATCGCCGCTGGGCGTGCTGTTCTCGCTGCTGCTGATCTTCGGCGTGCCGTGGTCGGATGCCAATGGCTGGCAGCGCATCGGCGGTTTGCCGTGGATCACCTTCGAGCGCTTCATCATCTGGATGGCGCTGGGTTGCGTGATCTATTTCGGCTACGGCATGCGGCATAGCCGCGTGGATAAATAAACTGAAATGCCATCGTAGGCTGGGATGAAATCCCAGCATCGGAAGCAAAAAAGCTGGGATTGTCATCCCAGCCTACGACAGCACGCGCGGGAGCCATGCAGGAATAGGCAGTCGCAGGCTTTTGCGTGATGCACTGCGATAGCCATAACTGCACTTCGCCGTGCATCTTAAAAGCCCAACAACATGACCTCTGGCAGGGGAAGTCGCGTAGGGTCTTCGCTCTAACATCGCCGGCAATCCGCCTGTTGTGCGGTCATTACCCTCTGCTGTCCTTGCGGGCCATCCGCGCGGCGGCGCCTGCCGGAGTTATCGAGTGAAGTCCCAAGCCCTGCGTTTCAGCGTGATTGCCGCCGCCGTGATGGCAGCCTGTTCCTTATCCGCCACCGCCGCCGCGCAGGATGGATTTTCCGGCAACGTACCGGCGCCGGTCGATCAGCCTTATGCGGGGATGCTGACGGTCAACGTCGATCTCACCGATGCCGCCAAGCGCATCTTCCGCTCGCACGAAACCATTCCGGTGAAGCCGGGTGCGGTCACGCTGTTCTATCCGAAGTGGATCCCGGGCGAGCACGCACCGTCCGGTCCGGTGTCGAACGTATCGGGCCTGATCATTCGCGCGAACGGCAAGCAGTTGTCGTGGCGCCGCGACCTGCGCGATATGTATGCGATCCACGTCGACGTGCCGCAGGATGCGAATCAGCTCGACCTGGAATTCGAATTCCTCTCGCCGGGCGAAGGCGAGGGCAGCAACTTCGGCGCCAGCGTTTCCACCTCGCCCGACGTGGTGGACATGGAGTTCAACCAGGTGGCGTTCTATCCGGCGGGCTACTACACGCGCCAGATCCAGATCCAGCCGAGCGTGCAATTGCCGCAAGGGTGGAAATTCGGCAGTGCGCTGGAAGTGGACAACCAATCGGGCAACACCATTCATTTCAAGCCGCTGAGCTTCAATAATTTCGTCGATTCGCCGCTGATCGCCGGTTCGCATTTCAATCGCGTCGATCTCACACCCAAAGGCGGAGCGCCGGTGTACTTAAACGTGGTCGGCGATTCGGCCAAAGCGGTGAAGCTCACCGACAAGCAACTCGAACAGCAGCGCAACGTGGTGGCGCAAACCAACTACCTGTTCGGCGCGCATCACTACAGTCACTACGATTTCCTGCTGACGCTGTCGGATCACACCGGCCACTTCGGCCTGGAGCATCACCAGTCCAGCGATGATCGTCTGCCGGAAGACTTCTTCACCGACGACGACATGCATCTGGTGGCGGCGAGCCTGATGCCGCACGAAATGGTGCATTCGTGGAACGGCAAATTCCGCCGCCCGGCGGATCTGTGGACGCCCAACTTCAACGTGCCAATGCAGGATGACCTGCTGTGGGTGTACGAAGGCCTCACCGATTACTGGTGCGGCATCCTTACCGCGCGCGCCGGCCTGTGGACGCCGGAGCAGTATCGCGACTCCATCGCCAATATCGCCGGCGCCATGAGCTATCGCACCGGCCGCGCCTGGCGTTCGCTGCAAGACACCGCCGATGCCGCGCCGCTCACCTATTACGGCTCGGAAAGCTGGATCAACTGGATCCGCGATACCGACTTCTATCCGGAAGGCCAGCTGCTGTGGCTGGACGTCGATACCAAGATCCGCGAACTCAGCAACGGCAAGCATTCGCTGGATGATTTCGCACACGCGTTCTATGGCATGGATAACGGCAGCTACGTCACCAAGACCTATACCTTCGATGACGTGGTCAACACGCTCAACCAGGTGCAGCCGTTCGATTGGGCGAAATTCCTGCGCGACCGCCTCGACTACACCGGCACCGAATTGCCCGAGCACGGCATCGAGCGCGGCGGTTGGAAGCTGGTCTACAACGACACGCCCAATGCCGAGGAGAAAGCCTATGAAGGCATCCGCCACGGCATGAACCTGGCCTACTCGATCGGCCTGACGGTCAACCAGAAAGGCCGTATCAGCGACGTGCAATGGAACGGTCCGGCATTCAAAGCCGGCCTGGTACCCAACCTGACCATCGTCGCGGTCAATGGGCGCGACTTCTCCACCGACGCTATGAAGGATGCGATCACCGCCGCCAAGACATCCTCGGCACCGATCGAACTGCTGGTGAAGAACGTGGACGTGTACAGCACGGTGAAGGTGGATTACCACGACGGCTTGCGCTACCCGCATCTGGTGCGGGCGGGTGGCAAGGATGTGCTTGGCGATATCCTCAAGCCGCGTAGCAAGTAATGCTTAACCCGTAACGCTTATATATGGCCGTCATTCCCGCGGAATGACGGCCTTAAGGGCAAGCGTTGAAGGGAGAGGAGCGACGTAGGCTGGGAGGACAATCCCAGCATGCTTGGCGGTCTCTTGATGCTGGGATTTCATCCCAGCCTCCGAACGAAGCGGCGACGATTTCCTTCCTTCCGCGATAGCGGGGAGGGCAAGCCCATCAAGCCCCGCCCATCCCTGCCGATATCCGTTGCAAGGGGACAAACCTGGGCGGGATATGAGCGGATTCTGGAAACGACTGTTTACGGGGGACGAGCCGGCACAAGAGCGGCCGCGTCTCAGCGTGGTCTTGCCGTGGCCGGAAGAAAGCACGCCGCAGGAGCCGGTCCCGTCGCTGAGCAGCGCGGACATCCAGGATTGGTTTTACCGCCTGGTGCTGGGCATGCCCGGTTCCGAAGCGGCGGAGATGCGTCCGCAGGAACAGGTGATGCTGCGCCGGCTGGACGAACTATGCGGCGGCGATCGTTTCGACATCACGACGTTGCCGCGTTTGCCGGAGGTGCTGCCGCAGTTGCTGCGCCTGCTTAAAAGCGACAACTCCGACGGCACCAAGGTCGCCAAGTTGATCGGGCGCGATCCGGTGCTGGTCGGTGAAGTGATGCGGGTCAGCCGCAGCGCGCACTATCGCACGGCGCGGCCGATCAGCAGTTTGCAACATGCAGTCGTGCTGCTCGGCCACGATGGCTTGCGCCAGATGGTGACGCAACACGTGATGAAGCCGATCCTGCAGGCCAGCGCCGGCATGCTCGCCCATTCGGCGGGCCAGCGGTTGTGGGATCACGCGGAACGCTGCGCGCACGTCAGCACGTACTTGGCGCGCGGGCAGGGCGATCCGTTTGAGGCGTATCTCGCCGGCATCGTCTGCAACGCCGGCGTCGGCGCGATGATCCGCGTGCTCGATCAGGAAGCGCCGCCCACGCTCGGGGTTTTCAGCCGCGCTTTCCTGCTTAATTTCGTGCATCTTGCCAACCATCTCACCTTGCGCGCGGCCAAGCACTGGGAGCTGCCGCCGAACGTGATCGTGGCCTTGCGCGAACGGCTGGAGGTACGCGGCAAGGCACCCGTCACCGAATTGGGCAATGCGCTGCTCGCCGCCGACCACTTGGCGATGATCCAGATGCTGGCCGACAACCACGTGATCGATCGCGCCACGCCGCCTGCGCCGGTGCGTTCGGATCGCTTGCCCGAGGTGCTGGTGGAGCGCGCGCAGCAGGAGCTGCGCAGAGTCTTCCGCACGTAGGTTGGGGTTCGCACCCCAACCTACACGCTGTTCGCCGCCAGCCGTTCCTCGAACTTTTCCGGTGGCATCGGCGCACCGAACAAGAAGCCCTGCATGTGCGAACAACCCGCATCGCGCAGGAATGCGCTTTGCACTTCGGTCTCCACGCCTTCGGCGATCACATCCTTGTTGAGGCTGCGCGCCATGCCGATGATGGCGCGGGTGATCGCGGCCGTTTCCACATCCTGCGCAATGTCGCGCACGAACGCGCGCTCGATCTTCAAGGCGTCGACCGGGAAATGCTTGAGGTAGGAAAGGCTGTTGTAGCCGGTGCCGAAATCGTCCAGCGATAGCCGCACGCCGCGCTGGCGGATGCGTCGCAGCAAGCGGATGATGCCGTCGCCGCCGCTCATCATGGTGCGCTCGGTCAGTTCCAGTTCCAGCAGGCTTGGATCGAGGCCAGTCTCGTTGAGAATGCTGTCGAGCCGTTCGTAGAAACCGGCGTATTGGAACTGCAGCGGCGACACGTTTACCGAGATCGCGATGGGATGTCCTTCGCGCTGCCAGGTGCGCGCCTGCTGACAGGCTTCGCGCAGTGCCCAGGTGCCGATCGAAACGATCAGGCCGGTGTCTTCCGCCACCGGAATGAACTGATCCGGCGTGAACATCTCCTGGCCATCCACGTACAGGCGCAGCAGTGCCTCGGCGCCCACGATATGGCCAAGTTTTGCGTCGACCTTGGGCTGGTATTGCAGCTTCAGCTCGTTGTGCATCAGTGCGTGGCGCAGCACGTTTTCGATGCGTTGGCTGGCAGCCGAACGCTGGCTCATTTCCGGTGCGTAGAAACAGTAACCGTCGCGGCCCTGGGTTTTCACTTCGTACATGGCCGCATCGGCGGTGCGTACCAGCGAATCGGGTTCGATACCGTCGCGCGGGAACAGGCTGATGCCGATGCTGGCGCGCAGTTCGAGCGGCGGTACGTGCGGGACCTGCGTCTGCGCGCAAGCATCGAGCAGCTTGCGCGCGAAGCTGGCGGCTTCGTCCGCATCGTCCACGCGCGGCAGCAACACCACGAATTCGTCGCCGTTGTAGCGGAACGCCATGTCTTCGCTATCACGCAGCACGCTGCGGATCTGCTGCGCCAGCGCTTGCAGCACCTGGTCGCCGACGCCATGGCCAAGTGTGTCGTTGACACGGCGAAAGTGATCCAGATCCAGATAAAGCAGCGCGCATTGACGATGGCGCTGCGTCGCCATGGTGGTGGCCTGCTCGATGCGCGCATACAGCAGGCTGCGATTGGGCAGGCCGGTCAGCGTGTCATGCTGGGCCAGCTGGATCATCTTCAGCGCCAGCGTGCGGTTTTCGCTGATGTCATGGCACACCAGCACGCCGCCGGTCACGGTGCCGGTGTGATCGTGGATCAGCGCGGACGACGTTTCGATCGGCGTTTCGAAACCGTTGCGATGAAGCAGGATCGCCCGCCCGCTGAAATCGACGATCACGTTGCGCCGCATTGCCTGGCGCAGCGGATTGTCGAGCGGCTGGCGGTTGTTGATGTCGCGCAGGCGAAAAACGTCGTCGAGCGGACTGCCTTTCGCATCGGCGCTGGACCAGCCGGTCATCGCCTCGGCGATCGGGTTGAGCGAGGTGATGTTGAGCGCCACGTCGGTGGTGATCACCGCATCGCCGATCGAATTGAGCGTGACTTCGGCCAGCTGGCGTTCGCGGAACAGCGCTTCTTCGTATTGCTTGCGCTTGGTGATGTTCTGCACCTGGCTGACCAGGTAATTGAGCTGCCCGCCATCGTTGCGCACCTGCGAGATGCTGAGCAGCACGTACACGACGTGCCCATCGCGATGGATATAGCGCTTTTCAGTCTGGAACGCTTCGCGCCGGCCGCTGATGACTTGTGTCGCCAAGGCGTCGCTTACGGGCAGATCATCCGGATGCGTCACGTTGCGCCAGGTCATTGTGCGCAGTTGTGCTTCGGTGTAGCCGAGCATGTCGCACAGCGCTGCATTGACGCGCTGGTAGCGGCCATCGGGAAGCACCAGCGCCATGCCGACGGCGGCGTGCTGGAACGCCTGCGAAAAACGCTGCTCGCTTTCGCGCAATTGTTCTTCCAGCGCGTGGCGCTCGGTGATGTCGGTGAACACGGTGAAGACGCCGCGCAGCCGGCCGTGTTCGTCGCGATCCGGCGTAAAACTGCCGTGTACGTAGCGATTCTGGCTGCGATTGAACAGCGGCCCTTCGTAGCTGGAATCATGTCCGCCCAGCGCCTGCAGCAGTGCGGCGCGCACGCGCAGATAGCTTTCCGGATCCAGCACGTCGCTGACCGGTTTGCCGACGATCAGGGCCGGATCGAGATCAAACCAGCGGCGGTGCGCCTCGTTGGCGAACACGAAATGTTCGCGCAGATCGATATATGTCATCAGCGCAGGCACACCCTGCACGACGTGTGCAAGCAAACCCTGGCCCGATTCCTGGGCGGATGGATTGCCGTCGACGGGATTCGTCACCTTGGACATGCGGTTCCGGTGCGGCCGTGAGTCCGCACATCATGCGCCGGATCGTGCTTTGTTTGCACCTGTGGGACGGCGTTGCTGATGCGCGGGAGCCCGTAGGCTGGGATGCCAATCCCAGCGTTTCGTGATGTCCAGGTGCTGGATCACATCCCAGCCTGCTTTCAATGCAAGGCAACGGCAGGTGCCGCAAGCACGCCGCGCTCATCAAGCTGAATCTTTCCCAATGCATGCAGGTCGCTCGTTGCGCCGAACCGATCGGCCAGCACGGAGAGCAACGACCCGAGCGCCGCAGACCGCAGGGGATAGCCATGCGCCAGCACGCTGGCGCGTCCCGCCGAGCCGCGTTGCGCCACAGTCACGGCCACCACCCCGAGGCCGGCCGCTTCGTGCGCGAACAGGGTTGGCGCACCGTACGCGGGATCGGGCTGCGCCAGGGTCTCGGCGAGCCAGCCCGATCCTTCCGTGACGGCGTCGCCTTCCAGCTGCAGCGTCATGCCATGGGCCTGCAACAGGGCCGCGTATTGGCGCAATTCGAACACGGAGCCGGCGAACGCATGGCTGCGTTCGGCAGTCTCGCCGTGCTGCGCCGCCAGCCATTGCGCCGGCGATTGCATCCACACCTTGCCATCTTCATAGCGAAGCGCGAGGCCGCGTGCACTCAAGGTGGTTTCGGGCCGGTACGGCGTCAGCATGGCCGCTTCCAGCAATTGCCATAACGGCGCGAGATTGACGTGTTCGTATTGCACGCAGGTGAGGGCAAGCAGGTCGTTGCGGCTGAGGTAGCGCGCATGCTCCAGGCGGATGCCAAGCGTACGCATCAGCCAGTCTGCGGTGCGCGCACCGGCTTCGCCGCGGCCGACCAGTTCCACTTCCAGCCGCTCGGACAGCGCATCGGCCATATCGTCGGCGGCGAGCAGGCTCAGCGGCAGCAGCCGCATGGGGCCGTCCGCGTAAGCAAGCGCCGGCTCCAGCGGTTGGGCCGGCATGCGGCCTTCGTAGTGGCCGAAGGCGACCACGTTGCCGAGCTGGCCGCGCGGGACGCGGCGAGCCAGCTCGTCCAGTGTCGCCCACACCGGAAAGCCGGGGCGCAACAGTTCCACCGCATCGAACACCGCCCCGCCCAGGGCCAGTCGCGCCTGGGCGACCTCGGGTACCAGGGCGTGCAGGTCTTCCGCCACCAGGGTGGCCAGGTCGGCGGCTTCGTCACGGCTCAGGATCAGGCGCGGCGGATGCTCGCCGGGGGACAGTTCCAGAGCCAGGACGGCGGGCAGGGCGACGAGTGAGCTGGCGGATTCCACGTGATCGATACCTCGAGCCGGATGCTGTCGAGACACGGGTTCGACATGCATCACGCGTATGGGAAACAGTTGAGGATGCTCTGATCTATTCCACGTACCCGTCACCGCACTGTATGCGCGCATCGCACAGCACCGACGGCGAAGGCAGACTGGCGCATCGTCGAGACGGCGGGGCGAAGCGATGCCCCAACGTCTTGAATTTAAACGGTGGGGTGACGTCCAGAAGGCCCGCAGGGTGTGCCGCGTGGCTTGGCAAGACGGCCAGTCTTCCCGGCGCCACGCAATACACCCTGCGAGCCTTCTGGACGTCATGCCGGGCACGTGGAATAGATCAGAGCATCCCTGACAATTCTAACATTTGCTGATCGACCGCCCGCGCGGGGTTTCGCCAGGGCGCCGCGCGGGTTAGCCTTGCTGAATCGATGCATCGGGACCCATTCAAGGCTATGGAAAACACGCAGCAGCGCGTTGGCGTCATCGGCGGTGTGCGCATCCCGTTCTGCCGCAACAACACTGCCTATGCGGACGTCGGCAACTTCGGCATGTCAGTCAAGGTGCTAGGCGCGCTGGTCGAACGTTTCGGGCTGCACGGCGTGGAACTGGGTGAAGTGGCGATGGGGGCGGTGATCAAGCACTCCTCCGAGTGGAACCTGGCCCGCGAAGCCCTGCTCAGCTCCGGCCTGGCGCCGACCACCCCGGGGATCACCACCGCCCGCGCCTGCGGTACCTCGCTGGACAACACCATACTTGTCGCCAACAAGATCGCCGCCGGGCAGATCGGGGCCGGCATCGCCGGCGGTTCCGATACCACCAGCGACGTGCCGATCGTTTATAGCCAACGCCTGCGCAAGCGTCTGCTGGCGGTCAATCGCGCCAGGACACCGTTGGAAAAATTGCAAACCGCCGTGCGCGGTTTCTCTTTCAGCGAGTTGAAGCCCTCGTTTCCCGGCGTGGCCGAGCCGCGCACCGGCATGTCGATGGGCGACCACTGCGAGCGCATGGCCAAGGAATGGCACATCGGCCGCGAGGCGCAGGACCAGCTCGCGCTGGACAGCCACAAGAAGCTGGCCGCCGCCTACGAGGCCGGTTTCTTCGAAGATTTGGTCGTGCCGTTCCGCGGCCTCAAGCGCGACGGTTTCCTGCGTCCGGACACCACCATGGAGAAGCTCGCCTCGCTCAAGCCGGCATTCGACAAGATCTCCGGCCACGGCACGCTCACAGCGGGCAACTCCACCGGCCTCTCCGACGGCGCCGCCGCGGTGCTGCTGGCGAGCGACGAATGGGCGGCCAGGCGCGGCCTCAAGGTGCAGGCGTATTTCCGCGACGCGGAAGTGGCCGCGGTCGACTTCGTGCACGGCGAGGGGCTGCTGATGGCACCGACCGTGGCGGTGCCGCGCA
>NZ_DATEJY010000176.1:0-32778 GCF_035277725.1 Dyella sp.
TTACTCCACGCTTCGTGAAGAAGCTGAACGCGTTCGCTGTCAGTTCGACGCAAGCGAACCGCCGAGATCCTGCATTTCTGCTCCAAAACAACGTCAAAAACTCGCCTATGTGTGATGTGAAGAAGCGTCTGTTTTTTTAACGGACTCTTCCACGCGAAGGAGTCGACCTGATGCATGCAAGGCATGCACGACGACACATCCATCACGCGTAAACCCTCGCATGCGGCGCCTTAGCAAAAACCTGCCCGCGATTTGACGCCACGCATGACGTATCGCGCACATCATCATGACGAAGCACATTCATGAATGTGCAGGATTGCAAGACATTCCATGTCGCATTGCACACATAACGAACACGGACCCATAGCGACAATTGCGCAACGAATCCACGCTGAGCACATCCTTTTATGTCTTCACGTATGCAAATTTCGCTATCGAAGCGGGAGGCGCCGCTGATTACCACATATGAGCCGTGCGACCTGATCCCGTCACGCCAACTTCATATCCATACACACATCGAAAGAGCCATCCGTAGCGAGGAAACTCGCTGGAACAACGCATCCCACGTTTGATTCATAGGAGCGCTTACAGTCAAAGCGTCGCAGCATATATCACCTGGCTCATCGCGAAGGAAAGCAGGGGCTTCGCGCCACATTAAAAACTGTCTGTAGTTGGGAGAACCGATGAGTTACCGCGCGCTTATTTCTTGCGTCATCGCCATGCTTTCTGCTGCAGTCGCATTGATATTCCTCTATCACCACGCCGAATCGATCGGTCTGGTGGATAAACCGAGCGAACGAAAGCGGCATGTGGGCAACATTCCTCTTATCGGCGGACTTTCCGCCTTGTTCGGCGTCATCGCCGGCATGTGCTTCGAAGGCGAATCGCTGCTGTTTACCAATGCGCTGCTTGGCACCGGTGCTGTGCTTGCACTGACCGGCGCCCTCGACGACCGTTTCGACCTCAGCGTGCGCAGCCGGTTGCTGGTTCAGACCGCGGCCGTGCTCACCATGATCTATTGCACGCACACCTACATCCACACGCTCGGCCATCTGTTCGGCTACAACCTGGAACTTGGCGCGTTCGGCATCCCGTTGACCCTGCTCTCGGTGATCGGCCTGCTCAATGCCTTCAACATGATGGATGGCATCGACGGCCTGGCCGGCATGCTGACGCTGGTGAGCATTGGCGCCATCACGGTGTATCAAGGCATTTCGCAATGGCACAGCGTCATTCTGTTGCTGCTGCTTGCGGCGGCATTGCTGCCTGACCTGGCCGCCAACCTGGATCTGCTCGGACGCAAAGTGTTCCTGGGCGATGCCGGTAGCATGATGATCGGCTACTTCCTGGCGTGGACGCTCATCCAGCTCAGCCAGCAGGCGCAGCCGCACCTGTCGACGGTCGACGTGCTGTGGTGCGTCGCGCTGCCGGTGCTCGACACCCTGCAAGTGATGGTGCGCCGCCTTCGCGAAGGCAAATCGCCGTTCAAGCCGGACCGCGGCCATATCCATCACATCATGATGAATGCCGGTTTCAGCGCGCACACCACGCTGGTGATGCTGGTGGGCCTGGCGATGACGCTGGTGTACGTCGGCACGTGGACGCGCCATCTCACGCATGGCAGCAACCTGCTCGCCTTTGCGTCGGTTACCGCGATCTACGTCGTGCTGATGGGCCGCATCTACCGCATGCAGCTGGCCAGCAAAGCCATGGTGGCCACGGCGCGGACGATCGGTGCATCGCAAAAGCTCTCGCTCGCCGCACCGTTGCAGCCGACTACCGTCGGGCCTTACCAGGAGCATGAAAACGAAACTCATCAGGAAAGCGTGGATTCGTCGGAGCAACAGCAGGCGTGAACGCATGAATGCGTCTATCACCCGCGGCGTCATCATCGATGGGAAAACATGCCATTGCTTACCACTGATCGAGCAAGCAACACTCCCCGGACAGCGTCGCCGCCATCGGCCGCTGCCGCGGCGGACGTGGAAGGCTCCGAAACCGAAGGGCGCGGCGCCAGCCTCGCGCCCGTCAGCGCGGTCGTACCTTGCTACCGTTGCGCGCATACCATCGGGCAGGCGGTAGCATCGATCGCCGCCCAAACGCTTCGCCCTGCCGAAGTGCTGCTGGTGGACGACGGCAGCGGGGATGGTACGTTGCAGCAATTGGAAGCGCTTGCACGGAGCTACCCACCGGGGTGGATCAAAGTCATTGCGCTACCGCGCAATGCCGGTCCGTCTGCCGCACGCAACCGTGGCTGGGATAACGCGCGCCAGCCGTGGATCGCCTTTCTCGATGCCGACGACAGCTGGCATCCGCAAAAACTGCAGTGGCAGATGGAAGCCCTGCGGCATGATCCGGAGATCGTGCTGATCGGGCACGCCATGAACGTGCAGTCGCGCACTGCGCCGCCGCCCGCGCTCCGGCAGCCGCCGCAGGTGCGCGTGCTGGCACGCCATCTGCTGATGATGCGCCATCCGTTTCCCACCGCATCGATCGTTCTGCGCCGCGATCTGCCCTTTCGCTTCGACGAGACACGCAAGCGTGCCGAAGATTTCCTGCTATGGGCACAGATCCTGCTGTCCGGCTATCGCTGCGCCAAGCTTGAGCAAGTGCTCGCGTCGTATCACAAGCCGCCGTTCGGCGCCGGCGGACTCAGCGGCGACATGAACGCGATGTACGTCGCTGCCATCGACGTTCGCCGCCATCTGCATCGCACCGGCCTGCTGGGCTGGTGGCAATGGCAGCTGGTGGAAGCGGTGGCGTGGTTGCGCCATCTGCGACGACGCACGTTGAACGTTATTCGCCGTCCTCACGGCGCACGACCCACCCGCTACGGCGTTTGAGCATCGAACATGGCCACCCACACTGCTTCTTACGTCGGATACTCCCGCCCGTCGAACATCACCACCAATGCGCGGGTGATTCTTAGCATCATCCTGTTGGTGCCGGTATTCCTGTTTACCGACCTGGTGGTCGGGTTGCGCGGCATCGACGTGGGTAGCGATACCGCCGTCTATGCGAAAGTGTTCAGCGAACTGCGCAATCACCTGGTGGAGTCGCGCTTCGAACCTGGCTTCCTGCTGCTGACCCGTCTATTGAGCGGTCTCGGCTTCAGCTTGCAGGCGTACCAGTGCGTGCTGTTCGGTTTGCTGCTGGTAATGGTGGTGCTCGCGTCGCGCCGGTATTTCGATTATCTGGGCAGTTCGCGCGGCTTTTTCACGTTTCTTAGTGCCAGCGTGATGTTCATGCTGTTTTCGCCGATGTTCGTGAACGCGTCGATCAATGCGGTCCGGCAGGGATTGGCCTCGCTGCCGGTATTCATGGCCTTGCTCGCGTTCCATCAACGGCAATGGCGGGATTTCTTTATTTTCGGGATAGTCGCGACCTGCTTCCACTATTCGTCGCTGGTGTATCTGGCCTGTGCGCCGTTATTGCTGATCAACCTGAAATTCCTGCGAATTGCCGCCATCATTGGCTTCATCGCTTATTGCAGCGGGCTCACATTAATTGTGGTGCGCTCGGCCGTTCCATCGCTCTATGACGCCGTGATGGATTATGAACTTGGTTCCAAATACAAATCGGGCGTGCGCATCGATTTCGCGCTGTTCTCCATCTTCTGGTACCTGCTTCCGCTCTTTTTGTCGGGCCTGGTGCGCAAGCCCTACAGCACGCGCCTGAAGGACAGTACGGCGGTGTATCTGGTCATGCTGCTGCCGTTCTTTCTGCTGGGTTGGGGCAACTTCTCCAACCGTTACCTGCTTTCGGCCTACCTGGCCATATCCCTGATGGTGGCTGCCATCTTCTTCCATAGTCGCTTATCGATGCTTCGCAATCCCATCCTGCTGCGCGTCGGACTCATCGTGTCCTGCGCGGTCTTCTATTACTACGTATCCAATCAGGTTCTCGTATGAATGCATCGCTGCAATGTGAGGACGTACCCGTCGCCATGGGCCAGAGAATCCAGATCAATACCTCGCCCAACGACAACGCGTGGGATTTCTCGCCGCTTGCCGGCTATGGGCAAGGCCTGGCGGCGATCGATCCGGTATCGATCGCCGACATTCTGCGCAATGGCTTCGTCTATGAGCCGCACACCATCTATAAAGACGTAAAAATCGCCGCGACCGGTTTCGACCCGTCGCAAGATATGTTTGACAATCCCCGCTTCCATTACCTTTACCAACCCGCTCTTGCCTCGCCGCGTCCACCGCTCGACGCCATTCACAGCCGCAAATTATTGGAGACGTACCATAGCCTGCTATGCGAGGCGGTGATGCGCACGACATCCGGCATGCGTGCACCGTGGCTGTTGCAGAGCGGCGGCAAGGATTCCACCTCCATGGCGATCGCCGTGGCCGACGTGCGACCGGATACCACCTGCATCACTTATCTGGGTGGCAGGGAAGAGAACGAAGTCGCCTCGGCACGTTTCGTTGCGAACAAGCTCGGTCTGCGGCATGAAACCCTGGTGTGCGATCCCGGTCGCGCCTACGACCGCTACCTCGCCATGCTACCGCGCATGCCGTTGCTGACGGCGGATTTTGCAACCTTGTCGTATGTGGATCTGGCCACCGAAATAAGCCTGCAGCAAGGCGACGGCATGATCGATGCGCTGGGTTCGGATCAATATTTTGGTGTTCCGCTGCATTGGCCGGACCGCGTGCTGGCGATGCTCGCGCGGAGCATGCACGTGCCACAGTCGTTGTTCAAATGGCCGCTGGTCCGCCGGAACTTCAAGCTTTGCGTCGTGCTGGCAACCTTGCAGATGAACGAGTTCGAACGCTTCTTCCCCGGTTCGCGTTTCAGCGATACCGAAGTGGATGCCTTGCTGGGCAAACCGCTTGCATCGCTGTCCCGCCGTCGCGTGGACGTCTTCAAGCCTGATCTCGATGTAGCCGGTTCTGCCGAAGCCGTGCGCCGACTTTCGCTGGTGATCGGCGAGTCCGCTCACCTGGCCAAGGGCATGCACTCGGCCGCGGCGACCTCGTTGCGGCTTGCCTATCCCTATGCCGATCCTCAATTCCGCGACTGGGTTTTCAAGGATGTTCCGGACGAATTGCTGATCGGCCCGGGTGGCGTGAACAAGGTCTTGATGCGCCAATACATCGACCGGCACTTCCACAACCTGCCCTACGTGAAGACCAAAGGCTGCTTCCGCTTCGACGTACGCGGCCTGGCACGGCAACGCTTCGACCAGGTCTACAACTTCGCACAGCAGACGCAGGCACTGGTACCGGGTGCACCGAGCTGGCTGGAAACCCATCGCGACCGCCTTGGCAACAAATACTTCGCTTCCAAGTTCTATCTGCTCGCCATGGTGCTGCCATGGCTGTACAGCCGCATGCGGCATACCTCTCCCGTTGACGATTTTCGCAGTGCCGAGGCAGTTGCATCATGACGCCAGCCGCCGGGCCACTGAGAAAACGGAACAGCTGCGGACGAATGTCCGTCCGCGCCAAAGGATTCCGGTGATCTCATGAGAGCCAGCACGATCTCGCACCATCTGCCGACTGGCCCGCGCTTAACCCGCATCCAGGTCAACGCGTCGCCCTACCAGCGCGGCGTGGATTTTTCGCCGCTTGCGGGACTCGACCCGGGCAACGCGCCACTGGACCTGGTGTCCATTGCCGATCTGCTGCGCAACAGCTTTGTGTATCCGCCCCACTCCATCTATCGCGATGCAAAGGTTGCCTTTTCAGGCTTCGATCCATCGACAGATCTGCACAATAACCCCACCTTCCGCTTCCCCTTCCGCACGACGCATGCCAGATCGGAAAGCCATGCGAGTGAAGCGGACACCACTGCGCTGACGCAAACCTATCATCGCCTGCTGTGCGACTCGGTAAAGCAATCCCTCGCCGGCAACCGTACCCCCTGGTTGATGCAGAGCGGCGGCAAGGATTCCACTTCGATGGCCATCGCCATCGCCGAAGCACGCCCCGATACCGCCTGCCTTACCTATCTTGGCGGCACCGAGGAAAACGAAGTGGCCTCGGCGCGCTTCGTCGCCAGGAAGCTGGGCTTGCGGCATGAAATGCTGGTGTGCGACCCGGGCCGCGCTTACGACCGCTACCTCGCCATGCTGCCGCGCATGCCCTTGTTGAGCGCTGATTTCGCCACCTTGTCCTACGCGGACCTCGCAACCGAAGTGCGCTTGCTGGGTGGTGATTGCATCGTCGATGCGCTGGGTTCCGATCATTATTTCGGTGCGCCGATGCACGGCAGGGATCATATGCTCAGGCTGCTTTCGCGCAGCCTGCGGCTTCCGCCGGGCCTGTTCCGCTGGCCTGTGATAAGAAACCATTTCGAGCTGTGCTTTGCGCTCGCCACTTTACAGATGAGCAGATTCGAGCGCTTTTTCCCCGGCTCGCGCTTCAGCGATGCGGAGGTGGATGAACTGTACGGCTGGAACATCTCGGCACGCTCGCGACAACGCATGGAAACGTTCCGCGCCGAACTTGCCGCCGCCGATTCCACCGAAGTGCAGCGCATCATCGCGTTCACCTTGCTCGAAGCACCCGCCATGGGCAAAGGCATGTACGCGGCCAAGGCGATGGGGCTGCGCGTGGCATACCCCTATTGCAACGCGCCGCTGCGCGACTGGATTCTCCACCGCGTACCGCGCGACCAGCTGATCGGCCCGGGTGGCGTCAACAAGTTGCTGATCCGCCGGCACATTGCCGGGCGTTTCGCCGAACTGCCGTATGTAAGCACCAAAGGCTCCTTCCGCTTCGATCTGCGTGGGTTGGCCAAGCAGCGCTTCGACCAGGTGTATGCCTTTGCGCAGCAGTCGCGCGCCATCCTGCCGGGCGTGCCGCGCTGGCTGGAAGTTCATCGGCGTCTGCTCGACAACAAGTTCTTTGCGTCGAAGTTCTACTTGCTCGCGGTCACGCTGCCGTGGCTGGCGAGCCGCAGCAACCTGCATCCTCCCGACCGGTCGGCACGGCCGACGCCTATCACCCGGAAACCATGACCCACACCGCCGCCCGTTCTCGTTTTCGTATGCCACGGCGCCGCTCGCTGCACGCCTTGTGGCTGGCCTTGCCGCTGGCCGCGCTGTACGCGTGGAGCACGTCCAGTTACGCGGGATCGCAGCTAGGCACCGCCGGCACCGTCATCAATGTGCGCGACAAAGGCGCCAAGGGCGATGGCGTGCATGACGACACCCATGCGATTCAATCGGCCATCGACAGCCTGCCCGCAAAAGGCGGCACGGTACTGGTACCGAAAGGCACTTACATGATCGATGCGATGCGCTCGATCAACCTGCGTTCCAACATGACGCTACAGCTCGCACCGGACGCCACCATTGCGGCGCTGCCCAATAGTTCGCAGCGGTCGTACATGATCAAGGTCTGGAACGTCAACAACGTCAACATCACCGGCGGCACCATCATTGGCGAACGCGAGGGACACACCGGCGCAGGCGGCGAATGGGGTTACGGCATCAATATCCAGGCGTCCAACCATGTGCATGTCTCCGACGTGCACATCGCTCATTGCTGGGGCGATGGCATGTGGATCGGCGCACTTGGCAAAGCTCCCAATGCCGTACCGTCCACCGACGTATCGGTCGACAACGTCGTTTCCACCGAGAACCGCCGCCAGGGACTTTCCATCGGTCCGGTCAATGGCGTCACCATCACCAACTCCACCTTCAGCAATACGCACGGCACCATGCCGCAGTCCGGCATCGACATCGAGCCGCAAACGCAGGGCCAGGCGAACAACATCACCATCGACCATTGCAACTTGATCGACAACCGCGGCAGCGGGCTGGAAATCCACAGCAATGTCAGCAACGTGACGGTGAAGAACAGCACCATCACCAACAACTACGGTTATGGCGTGCTGACCGTGGATGCCGCCACGCAAGTGACCCTCAACGCCAACACCATGACCGGCAACGGCCTGGCCGGGCTTTCCATCGCCGGGCACAGCAGCTACGTGCGCGCCACCGGCAACACGCTCGGCAACAACAGCGCGCGCTATCCGATGAAAACGGATTCGCCGCAGGCCAAGAACAGCAGCTTCATACGCGGGCGGCAACTGGAGGTGAAAGATGCTGCCAATCAGATCACCACGGATAGCAACACATTTTCACCGCAAACGGATTGGCATTGACGACACGCCTGGCGCTGCGCAAGCAAAGCTTGCGAGCAACTTACGATTGTCAATGCAGGATCACGCGTTACGGATACCCGCAATAAACGCGTCACGATGCGCATGCATGAGAAGGACAAAACCTGCACGAACCATGCACGCCGCTACCAGCAATCTTGTGCTTGAACATAACGCGGAGCAACGTTGATTATGCAGCCGACTCATCACACGCCAATCCCGGATCCATCGGCAACATCCGTTAGCCGATTGGCCGAGCACGGCGGTGATGCACCGCACTTGCCGGTGAACGACAACGCACCGGTAAGCGTGGTGATACCGTGCTATCGCTGCGCGCGTTTCATCGAACACACCGTGGCCTCGGTAGCTGCACAAGCGATGAAACCCGCCGAGGTGTTGCTGGTGGAAGACGGCAGTGGCGATGGCACGCTGGAAGAATTGCACCGTGTTGCCAGCACGTATCCGCCGGGCTGGGTAAAAGTCATCGCCATGCCGCGCAACGGCGGGCCATCGGCGGCACGCAATCGCGGCTGGGCACACGCGAGCCAACCATGGATTGCCTTTCTGGATGCCGACGATAGTTGGCATCCGCAGAAGTTGAAGCTTCAGATGGAAGCCTTGGCTGACGATCCGCAGGCGATGCTGATCGCCCACGACATGAACGTGCAGTCGCGCACCGCGCCGTCACCCGCACTGGATTACCCGCTGCTCGTGACCCATGTGCTGGCGCATCACCTGTTCCTGCGGCGCACTCAATTTCCCACCGCTTCGATCATTCTGCGCCGCGACCTGCCCTTCCGCTTCGACGAATCGCGCCGGCTGGCGGAAGATCTTCTGCTATGGGCGCAGATCCTGTTGTCCGGCTATCGCTGCATACGACTCAATCAGGTGCTCGCTTCGTACCACAAGCCGCCGTATGGCGCTGGTGGACTCAGCAACGACCTGGTCGCCATGAACAAGGCGGTCGTGGACGTGCGCCGAACCCTGCACAAGCAAGGCCTGCTGAGCTGGTGGCTGTGGCGGCTTGCCGATGCGGTGGGTGTGCTTCGCTATGCACGCCGCTGGGTGATCACGCTCACGCGCCGCCGTGAAGAACTGGTACTGGCGCGGCGCAACGCGGCTTCGTGATTCGCGCTATCGACAGTTCATGCACTGCAAGGCCATCCAGCATCGCCAGCAACGCCAATGCCCCATGCGGCGCAGCTTTGCCGCCATGATGCCGCGCAGATTCAACACGACAGCGCCCGAGGGGCGCGGCGTGCAGCACCCGCGACATCGCTATACCGGGAACCACGTTCTGACCATTACATCACGGATGCCCTTATGAAACTCATCTTCTTTGCCAATACCGACTGGTACCTCTACAACTTCTGTGTTTCCACCGCGCTTCAGCTGCGCAAGGACGGCCATGAAGTGGTGATGCTGTCTCCGCCCGGCCCCTTCGGCGCGCGTTTTGCCGCGCACGGATTCCGCTGGATCCAGTTGCCGATGGATCGCGCCAGCCTCAACCCGCTGCGCGAAGCGGCAACGCTGAGCCGGCTGATCTCGATATTGCGCGAAGAACAACCCGATCTGCTGCACAACTACACCATGAAATGCGTCGTCTACGGCGCGTTGACCGCGCGCCTCGCCCGCGTACCCGCCGTGGTCAACGCCGTGGCCGGCATGGGTTATGTGTTCACCAGCGACGCCCTCAAGGCGCGCATGCTGCGTCCGCTGGTCAAGGCGCTGATGCGCATGACGCTGAGCGATCATCGCTCGCTGCTGATCCTGCAGAATCCCGATGACGTGATGTCGTTTACCGATGCGGGCCTGATCTTGCCGGAACGGATCCGCCTGATCCGCGGCACCGGCGTGGACACCATGATGTTCCACCCGGCGGTGCCGCCGCTGCATCCCGATGGGCGCCTGCGCGTATTGCTGGCGGCGCGCCTGTTGCGTGAAAAGGGCATTCCGGAATTTGCCGAGGCCGCCGCGCTGTTGCGCCAATGGGGCCACGACGTGGAATGCGTGCTCGCCGGCACGCCCGACCCTGGCAATCCGCATTCCGTGCCGGAAGAGCAAGTCCGTGAATGGGTGGACGCAGGGCTTATCCGCTGGCTGGGCCACGTCGACGACATGCCTGGCCTGCTCAACACCGTGCATGTGATGGTGTTGCCCAGCTACTACCGCGAAGGCGTACCGAAATCGTTGTTGGAAGGTGCTGCCTGTGGCCTGGCGCTGATCACCACCGATCGTCCGGGCTGCCGCGAGGTGGTGAGCAAGGACGGCGTGGATGGCTTGCACGTGGAAGCACAAAGCGCGATGTCGTTGGCCAAGTGCATCGCGCGCCTGGATAACGATCGCAACCTGCTCACGCAGCTGGGCCAGCGGTCGCGCCAGAAAGTGTTGCGTGAATTCGACGAGCGCGCGGTGATCCAGAAAACCATCGACGTCTACGGCGAACTGACCACGCCTTACACGCACGTCTCCGCGTCACGCTCCGTTTCCTGATATTCAGCCGAACGTTGTGACCGGAACGCAGCGACCAGGCTGGTCGAGGGCGGCGTGTGTTTCACGCTCCAGCCGCGCGGCCCTGCGTCCCCGTCATCACCAGACGCTTTCCGTACACACACGTGATGAAAATGCGCCGGCTTGCGCACGCTTCGTTTACATCCACGCGACGAGCTGGCGGGCCTAATGCATGGTGAGTTTTGGGTCGCTTACCCGGTACATGGGACTAAGAGCTGGATTCACGTTGCCGAGACATATCGTTGATCGCGCCACACGTCGTGGCCTTGGCACGTTGGAACCCACGTTTTTCTGGCCTGAATTAGGAATCTAGGGATGAAGGTGCTCGTCTGCGGCGGGGCTGGATACATCGGTTCGCACATGGTGCGCTGCTTGCTCGCTCACCGGCACGAACCGATCGTTTACGACAATTTGTCGACCGGACACCGCCAGGCCATTGACGAGGTGCCACTGATCGTTGGCGATATTGGAGACGCGAACACCATGCGCGCGGCATTCGGCCAGCACCGCTTCGACGCCGTCATTCACCTGTGCGCGCATTCGCTGGTGGGCGAGTCGATGAAAAAGCCCTACGACTACTATCAGAACAACGTCGGCGGAACGCTGTGCCTGTTGAACGCCATGCGCGAAGCCGGCGTCTCGAAACTGGTCTTTTCATCCACCGCCGCCGTATTTGGCCAGCCCAGCACCCCGCTGGTCGACGAAGAGCACTCCGCGCGTCCGATCAATCCTTACGGCGCGAGCAAATGGATGGTCGAACGCATACTGGCCGATGCGGCGCCTGCCTACGGCCTGCGCTCGGTATCGCTGCGCTATTTCAATGCCGCGGGCGCCGATCCCTCCGGCGATATCGGCGAATCGCACGATCCGGAGACGCATCTTATTCCGAACATTTTGCGCGCAGCGCTCGGGCACAGTTCGTCACTGAAAATCTTCGGCGACGATTACCCGACCAAAGACGGCACCTGCGTGCGCGATTACATCCACGTAAACGACCTGGCCGAAGCGCACCTGAGCGCCATCCATTTCATGGACAAACATGACGGCGCGCATTGTTTCAATCTGGGAAGCAGCAACGGCTTCACTGTTCTTGAAGTCATTGAAGCGGCCAAACGCGTCACCGGCGCGGAGATCGCGTTCGAGCGCGCATCGCGCCGCGCCGGCGATCCGCCTGTGTTGGTGGCCTCCAATGCCAAGGCGCGCGCGCATCTAGGTTGGAGCCCGGCCATCACAAACATCGACGACATTGTAAGAAGCGCCTGGCGCTGGCATAGCCAAGCGCGCTATTGACCGCCATCGACAGCGGCACGCGGGCCAGGAAGGTAGTAAAACAAGCATCATCAACGGCATCACTCAATGAAATTTATCTTCTTTGCCAACACCACCTGGTATCTCTACAACTTCCGGCTCGCCACCGTCCAGCGCCTGCTCGCGGATGGGCATGAAGTCGTGATGGTGTCGCCACCTGGCAAATTCGGCAAACGCCTGGTCGAGCATGGTTGCCGCTGGATACCGCTGGCCATGGAACGCGCCAGCCTCAACCCATTGCGCGAACTGGCCACGTTGAGCCGTCTTGTCAACGTGTTCCGACGCGAGCGGCCCGACATCGTGCATGGTTTTACGTTGAAATGCGCCATCTACGGAACCCTTGCCGCGCGCATCGCACGTGTTCCGGCCATGGTCAGCGCGGTATCCGGCATGGGTTACGTCTTTACCAGCGATGCGCTCAAGGCGCGCTTGCTGCGGCCGCTCGTCAGGAGTCTGCTGCGCATCGCCCTGAGCGGCAAACGATCGCTGCTGGTATTGCAGAACCATGACGACGCCCTGGCGTTTTCACAGGCCGGCCTGGTTGCGCCGGACAGAGTGCGCGTCATTCTCGGTTCGGGCGTCAACACCTTCCGCTTCCATCCCTCCAATCGCACCACGCATCGTTACGAGCGGCTGCGCGTGTTGCTTGCCGCCCGCCTGCTGGAGGAAAAGGGCGTACGCGAATTCATCGAAGCGGCTGCGATCCTGCGCAAGCGCGAGCGCGACATCGAATTTCTACTGGCCGGCACGCCCGATCCGGGCAACCCGCATTCGATCTCGCGCGCCGAATTACGCCGCTGGACGGAAGCGGGACTGGTGAACTGCCTGGGACACGTCAACGACATGCCGGCGCTGCTCGGCAGCGTGCACGTGATGGCCTTGCCCAGCTATTACCGCGAAGGCGTACCCAAGTCGCTGATCGAAGGCGCTGCCGCCGGCTTGGCGCTGATCACCACGGATCGGCCGGGCTGCCGCGAAGTAGTGACGCAAGATGGCGTGGATGGCTTGCGCGTCGAACCGCGCAACGCCGAAGCGCTGGCAGACTGCATTGCCCGGCTGGATGACGATCGCGACTGGCTGGTGCAACTGGGCGATCGCGCGCGCGAGCAGGCGTTGAAGAAATTCGACGAACGCCTGGTGATCCAGCAAACACTCGACGTGTACGCCGAATTGCTTCATCCGGATGGCAGCGATGCAGAAGCCATGCGGACTGTGCCTTGAATGATGAATACGTGGAATCGATCAGAGCATCCTTAAGCTTTGCGCAAGCCTTTCCACGCGCCCTGCACCGTTTCATGGCGAAACGCATACATTTCCATCGCTATGCTGCGTTGCACGGCGATGCATGTTGCACTCGCATCGCTGGCTGAAGGACTTTGCACGCGCCTACCGGTTTTCATGTGGTAGCGCACACATGCCAATGGCCATGGAACTACTCACGGTTATCGGCCCCTTTTCGCCATCCTGCCCCGTGTGGAGGACGGTCGTACCGATGCGCATGAATCGCCGCACAGTTAACCAGGGCCCAGTATGAACTTACCCCGCACGGAACATCGCGCGCGCCCCACCGCAACCGTGAAGATCCAGATCAATACGTCTCCTGCTTCGGGCGAAATTGATTTCAGCCCGCTGGCCAGGCATGAACGCAACATTTCCGTTGTCGACAAAGTGTCGGTCGCCGACGTATTTCGCAATGCCTTCGTGTATCCGCCGCATACCATTTATGCGGACGTGAAGATTGCCGCGACAGGCTTCGACCCTGCGCAAGACATGTATGACGATCCGCAGTTTCATTTTGCGTTTCATTCTGCGCGGGCAACTGCGCGTCCGCGTTCGGAGGACGTGGAAGACGATGTACTGATCGATACCTACCATCGCTTGCTGTGCCAGGCCATCACACGCGCAACGCGCGGCATGCATGCGCCATGGCTGCTGCAAAGCGGGGGCAAGGATTCCACTTCGATGGCCATCGCACTGGCTGAAGCACGCCCGGATACCACCTGCCTTACCTATCTCGGCGGCAAGGAAGAGGACGAAGTCGCCTCGGCGCACTTCGTGGCGCAACACCTGGGACTTCGACATGAAGTGCTGGTGTGCGATCCGGGCCGCGCATACGACCGCTATCTGGCGATGCTCCCTCGCCTACCCTTGCTTTGCGCGGATTTTGCCGCGCTTTCCTATGCCGACCTTGCCACCGAAGTGGCACGGCATCAGGGTGACGGCATTCTTGATGCGCAATGCGCCGATCAATATTTCGGCGTGCCGCTGCGCCGACAGGATCGCATCATGTCCATGCTGGCGCGCGGGCTACGCGTACCACCGGGCCTGTTCCGCCTGGCCAGCACCAATTTTCCGCTTTGCGTGGCGCTCTCCACGCTGCAGATGGATCGCTTCGAACGCAACTTTCCCGGTTCGCGTTTCAGCGACAGCGAAGTGGACGATCTCTTCGGCGACCCCATTGCCGCGCAGTCGCGACAACGCATGCAGGTATTCCAGGCCGACATCGCCGCGGCCGTCACGCCGGAAGCGCAGCGCCGGCTTGCGGTGGCGATCGGCGAATCCTCCAATCTCGGCAAAGGCATGTACGCGGCGCGTGCGATGTCATTGCGCCTGGCCTATCCCTACGCCGATCCGCAATTCCGCGACTGGGTTTTCCATCAGGTGCCGGATGATCGATTGATCGGCCCTGGCGGTGTGAGCAAGGTGCTGATGCGGCAATACATTGCCGAGTGCTTCGAGCAATTGCCGTATGTCAAAGCCAAGGGCAGTTTCCGCTTCGATCTGTGCGGGCTGGCCAAGCTGCGTTTCGATCAGGTGTACGCCTATGCCCAGGAGGTAAAAGCACTACTGCCGGGCGCAACGCGATGGCTGGACGCACATCGCAAATTGATGGACAACAAATTCTTCGCGTCCAAGTTCTACCTGCTCGCCATTGTTCTTCCGTGGTTGTTGAGTCACACGAGCGGCCGCGCCAATCGATAGGACGGCCTTGCAGCAAAACCGATCTGCAGAGAGGGAGCGCATGCGATGATCAGTTATTCTCAACTCAACCCGATTCCTGTTTCCAGCTTTGGCCACGACAGCCAGGCAGGCATTCCCGGCCCGATCATCAACGTGCGCGACATGGGCGCAAAAGGCGACGGCCGGACTGACGATACCGAAGTCTTCCAGCTGGCCGTGGACGCCGTGCCGCTCACGGGCGGAACGCTTATCGTGCCGCGCGGCGATTACCGGATCGATGTCGAACAATCGATCACGCTGCATTCGAACATGTTGTTCTTGATGGACCCGGCCGCGACATTGGCCGCGCTTGCCACCAACACTTCGCTATATCGAATGATCCGGGTGTGGCATGCAAACAACGTGCGTATCGTCGGTGGCCGCCTGGTCGGCGAGCGGCGCCTGCATGTCACCGATCCGGTACATACCGATCCTGGACAAAACGAACAAGGGTTTGGCATCAGCATCCAGAGTTCGAACAACATCGTCGTCAGCGACGTGCATGTATCCGATTGCTGGGGCGATGGCATATGGGTGGGCGCCTTCGGGAGCGAACGCGATGAGCGGTTCAATCAGGAGTACGCCGATTTTCCCAAGCACGTCCCCTCGAACAATGTGCTGATCAACCGTGTGACATCCACTCAAAATCGCCGCCAGGGTCTTTCCATCGGGCCGGTGGAAAACATGATGGTGACCAATTCCACTTTCAGCTTCAGCGGCCCCGGTCCCGGCCCGCAAGAAGCTACCGATCCGATGGCGGGCATCGATATCGAGCCGCAGGGCCAGGGCTACGTGCGCAACGTCGTTGTCAGCCACTGCATCATGACGCGCAATCGCGGTACGGGCATGGAGATCCACGGCAACGTGGTGGGTGTTTCAGTGCACGATTGCACGATCTGCGACAACTTCGGCTACGGCTTCGTCACCCACGAAGAATCCAATCCATGGTGGCGAGAGAAGGAACTCACCGGACTGAGCTTTACCAGCAACAACGTCACCCGCAATGGGCTGGAAGGCACGATCATTCTCGGCAAGACCAATTGCGCGCTGCTTGCCGACAACATTTTGGCAGGCAATGGATTTCGCTATCCGTTCAAGCCTGGCGACGGCCCTTACGACGAATGGGCGACATCGCACGGAGCGCTTTCGCCAACAGCGATCGGCATCCTCGACGGCGTTGAACCAGATCCGGATAAATCGACCGGCGCCGATTTGCTCGTGCAGAACACCACGACCAACGTAAGGCTGCGCAACAACACGTACACCAACAAGCGCGACCCGGATGAGGAATTCGGCGATCCGATCGGCTATCCGATCGATTGATACTGGCAAGTCGGATCCCGTTCGAACAACACGAGCAGGTTGGGTAGAGGCAAAGCCGAACCCCAATCTGCCTCGCGATAAATGCAAACTTGAAGTTAGTGACATGTTCGAATTTTGTCATTCCGCGTAAAAAGCAACGCTCTCGCCCACTCCATTTAAGAGCGAGTCATCATCAAGGCGAGGATTTGAAGCGACACATCGTTTTGAAATCACGTGCGCGAATGCACATGGATTCATTCTGGCAACAATCAAAAAAAGCGCATACGTATAGGCGAAAAATGCCAATTTCTTCGCACGCATGATGAGCAGCGCAGCGGCATGTCCACAATCATTCTTCGTTCTTCGCAGGCAGCTTCTTCGCAGCGAAACGAATTAGTGTGAAAAATGGCAAGCACAAGTCAGTGGCCCATAGTGTGAGCTAGTGCCGTGTTTCACATTTGCATGTAGTACGTGAATGATTGACTCTAGACGGACTTTTGACGAACTAGAGGCTGTTTACGTGCTTAAAAAAAGGCATTTGCTGCGTGACTCGCTGATGAAGTCCATCCCGCACAAGGGCCCGTCCCCTTCCCATTCATCTCATTCCCGTTCCACCCGACATTTGAAACGTCTTGCAGGCATCGGCGCTTCGCTGGCCCTGCTTTCAGTAGCACTCCCGGCCGCCGCCACGCAGTGGTGGAGCCAAACTCCCTACATCTACATCGGCCCCACGGTGGTCAACGTCACCAATTTCGGTGCCAATGGCAACGGTGTGATGGACGACACTGCCGCCTTCCAGGCCGCCATCAATGCATTGCCCGCCAACGGCGGTACGATCGTGGTGCCGAACGGCACGTACATGATCGACGCGACGAAAGGCATCAATCTGCGTTCGAACGTGCGCCTTTCGCTTTGGTCCGGCGCAACGCTCAAGGCCATTCCCAACAACGCCAGCTTCGCCGCCGTGGTGAAGGTGTGGAACGCCAGCAATGTCGAAATTCTCGGCGGGCACATCGAAGGTGAGCGCTATCACCACCTTGGCACCAACGGACTGGGTTATGGCATCAGCATCCAGGAGTCGAGCACCGTTTACGTGCACGACATTACCGTTGCCGACAGCTGGGGCGACGGCGTGCTGGTAGGCACCACCAGCGGCTGGAGAAAGTTCACGCCAGTATCGAACATCACGCTCAATCGCGTCACCAGCACCAACAGCCGGCGCCAGGCCCTGACGATTACAGGTGCCAACCAGGTGTATGTGGTGAACAGCAACCTCAACGGCTCCAACGGCACGGCGCCGCAAGCAGGTATCGACATCGAGCCGCAGACCCTCGGTACCGCAACGTCGATCCGCATCGAGAAATCCGCATTCTCCAACAACATGGGTTGCGGCCTGGAAGTGCACGACGCCGTAAACGGTTTGACGGTGACCGGTAACACCGCCAAGGCCAATCATGGCTACGGCGTATTCACGCTGGGCGCGACCAACGTGACCATCACCAATAACTGGCTTACCCAGAACTACCTGTTCGGTGTAGACATCGATGCCGGCACGCAAAACGTGTCGCTCGGTAACAACACGATCAACTACAACGGTGCGGCCTGGCTGGTTGCCCACGGGGAATCGGTGTTCACGCTCGGCTACGTGCTGCGCGACATCACCATCTCCGGTTCGGCAAGCGGTGTGACGCAGTACGGCAACACCATCACTCCGATGAAACAGTAATAGCTTGACCCTTGGCCATCATTCCCGCGCAAGCGGGAATGATGGCCAAATTATCGGTGCGCATGAAACCGCCGCACACCCAGATACATCGACAACAGCGACGACAGTTCACCGAGTACCGTGGCGAATGCCGCACCCATCACGTGATAATGGGGAATCAATATCACGTTGAACACCACCACGACGAGGGCATTGAAGCCCGTCGCGCCGACGCGATAACGCGTGTGCTTCTCGTTGAGCAGGGCCGTGGTCATGACGGTGCAAAGAAAGCGCGCCGGCACGCAGATCGCCAGCACCATTAGCACTTTCGCCACCTGCTGGTACTTCTCGCCGAAAATCATCGGCACTACCCAGGGTGACACCACCACCAGCGCGCCGCCTACCAAGAGGCCCAGGGCGAGCATCGCCATGCTGCCGTAGCGGAACGCCTTCCAGAATTTGTCGGTATCGTGCGCCGCCCACCGATGCAGCTTGGATAAGAGAAACTTCTGATAGATCGTGGTGGGAATCAGGTAGATCGCCATCATCACGCCCAGCGCAATGCCGAAGATGCCCGCCTGCGCGTTGCTGCTCAGGTACTTCAACAGCACGATGCTGATCGAAAAGAAAATCGTATACAGCGATGCATCCAGACCGTAGGCCCAGGACAGCGACCAGAGTTTGCCCATGCTGGGTGGAGGAGCGACGATCGGATGCTCCGGACGCGGGCCGTGTCCATGCAAGCGAATATCGCCGCGCATCATCGCGCGCAATTCCGGCCAGGCGAGCATCACCATCAGGATCGACGTAGCGCTGAAGCCAACCGCCGCGACCCGCCCGTCCACGCCAGGCAGAAACCATAGCAAGGCTGCCACCATCACGCGGCCACCCGGCGTGATCAACTGCCACCACGCCAGTGATTGATGGCGTTCTTCCAGGCGGAGCTGGCTGCTGATCAAATTGACCACCAGCACACCGAATACCAGAGGCAACAGCAACAGCAGCAGCGGCCGTGCATCCGCTGTCGAGCCGGTAAACGACCACACCACGATCAGCAACAGGCTGGCAACGGTGCTGATGACGATAAAGCGCCACGAAGGTCCCAGCCAGCGGTTGGCCTGCCAACCTTCCACGCCATAGACCTGCAGCCAATACGCCGGCAACCCGAAACCGGCCAGCGATGCGACGATGGTGATGGTCGACAGCGATGACGCAAACAAGCCGTATTCGGACGGTCCCAGCTTGCGTGCGAGTAGGGCTTGCGTAAGAAACGTGAGGACTGCGCCCAATGCAGTCGCGATCCATAGCATCGAGATGGCGCCGAGTGCGTTGCGCCATTCGCGTGGCAAACGATTCAAAAAGGGGATGGAGGAAGCTGAAGAATTCACGTTGGGGCAGCCAGTTTCCTCTCGACTTCGAGAGCGAGTCCAGGTTCAGGGGAAAGCAACGGATTGCGCCCTCTCCCGAAAGGAGAGGGCGCCAGGGACACACAAACCACTACACCTTCGCCGACGGATAGGCGTAATACGCATACGCGTAGTAACCCGCCGCGCGCTTCTCTACCAGGTTGAAGATCGCGCCCTTGATCATCACGCCGTTCTGCTCCAGACGTTGCTTGGTCAGCGCAATTTCGCGGATCTGGTTGACGCCGAAGCGCACCACCAACAGGCTGGTGCCGGCATGGTGACCGATCACTGCCGCATCGGTCACCGCCAACACCGGCGGCGTATCGACGATGATCAGGTCGTAGCGCGGACGCAGGGTATCGAGCAGCGAGCTGAAGTTGGCGTGCATCAGCAGTTCTGACGGATTCGGCGGAATCTTGCCGCGCGGGATGAACATCAACTGGCCCACGCCTTCCACCGGACGAACCACGTCGCTGATCTGCGCCTGCCCGGCGATCAGTTCGGACAAGCCGTTGTCCGGCCGGCTGCCGAGCATGCGATGCAGCAAGCCCTTGCGCATATCTGCATCGATCAACAGCACGCGTTGGCCGGCCTGCGCCATTACCACGGCGAGGTTGGATGCCACGAAGCTCTTACCGGCGCCGGGGCTGGGGCTGGAAATCATCAGCACGTTGTTCTTCGCTTCCAGCCGCGCGAAATGCAGGCTGGTACGCAGACCGCGCATGGCCTCCGTCGCCAGGTCAGCCGGCGCACTCAACGCCAGCACATGCCTGCCGCTGGTGCGGTGATGCTGCTGGCGCGTAAATACCTTGCGCTGCGTATCGCTCAGCGGAATGGACACGTACACCGGCAGGCCAAGCCGCTCGATCTCCACCGGGTCTTCCACACCGCGCGCAAGCAGCTGACGCAGGAAGATGTATGCCAGCGCCACGATCAAGCCAAGCACCAGGCCACCGGGAATCACCCACATCGGCCGCGGCCACCACGGACGGGCCAGGTTCACTGCCGGCTGATCGATCACGCGCACGTTGCCGACGCTGCCGGCACGGGCGATATCCAGTTGCTGCGCCTGGTTGAGCAGGTTGGTATAGGTCTGGTTGCTTACTTGCACGTCGCGGTTGAGCTTCAGCAATTCCTGCTGCGTGTTGGGCAACAAGCCGATCTTGTGTTCCAGCGAGCCCTTCTCGCCTTCCAGTTCGCTGATCTGTTTCTCGACCGCGCGGTATTCCGGGTGCTCCGGCGTGTAATGCCGCTGCACTTCGGCCATCTGCAGATGCAATTGTTCCAAGGCGGTATCGATCGATACGTTCTGGCTCAACAGCGACTGCGTCTGCATGTTGAGGTCGACCGAACGCTCCTTGAGCTGGAACGCGTTCAATGCTTGCGTAGCGCGCTCCAGCTCCTGTTTCACTTTCGGTAGTTGTTCGCGCACGAACTGCAGGCTGTTGGCTGCTTCGGCGGCGCTGCGGTCGACGTTCTGGCGCACGTACAAGCTGGTGACCTGATCGAGGAAATTGGTGGCCAGCATCGGATCGGCATTGTTGTACGTGACCCCGATGATGCCCGAATCCTTGCCCTCTTCATTCGCCACGACGGCTTTCTGCAGCATGGCAATCGTGTCCATGTGCGAGTGCCTGACCACGGCGAAACGCGCGCCCGGATTGGCCCGCAAGGTCTGCACCTGCATGGTGATGCCATTGCTCGTGACCGTCTGGCCGATATGGCCGTTGAGGAGCACGTTGCCGCTGGAATCCTGCAGCGTGTACGTGCCATCGCCGCCGGCAATCAGCAGCATCTTCTCATCGAGCATCGCGGCGGGCACGTCCAGCTGCTGGACATCCAGTTGCGATCCGCCCCAGTCGTAGCGGCTCAATCCAAACAGCGGCGAGGCCAGCTCGCCGGGGTGGTTGGCGACGAACTTGCGCGCCAGGTACGAACCGATGAGCGGGAAGCGTTTCGGGCTGGCACCGATATCGAGCTTGAGGTTCTCGATCGCCTGCCCGATCACTTTGCGCGAGGTGAGCAACTGCGTTTCCGTCGTCGCCTGCGAGGTGGAGATACCGAGCGTCTCCGACAGGTCGCTCATGCCCGGCAAGGTCGGCGCCTTCTGTTCAACCTGCACCGAGGCGCTGGCCTGATAGACCGGTGTGGCCAGCATGGCATAGAGCACGCTGATCAGCAGGAACACCAGGGTGATCGCGCCGATCAGCCATTTGTTATCGGATAGCGTGCCCAGCAACGCTCGCAGATCGACATCTTCATCGCGTGTTGCAAAGGTTTGTTTGGTGGTCATGTGCCACTCCTAACAAGGAAATTCCTAAAAGGGAATCGGATGTTCGTTGTTACAAATAATTCAGCCAGCTCTCTACACCACGCTCGATCAATCCGTGAACATGCTCGAAAACCTGTGGCGAGCGACGATACGGATCGGGGATATCGCTCGCATCGCGCCACTTGTCCAGCAAGAACAATTTGCCGCTCGCCTCCGGCGCCAGCCGCGACGCGGCAGCCAGATGTTCACGTTCCATGGCAAGCACCAGGTCAGCCTGGCGCAACATGTCCGCATTGAGCTGCCGCGCGCGATGCTCGGCCGCGTCGATGCCACATGCCTTGAGCACTCGCATCGCGTTGTCATCCATGGGATAGCCCACCATGGCTTTCAAACCCGCGCTGCGGATCTGAATGTCGCGATGACGGAGCCGGTCGCGGAACAAAAACTCCGCGGCGGGACTTCGGCAGATGTTTCCCACACAAATAATCAAGATGTGCTTGAACACGTATAACGGCACTCTCTCCGCAGGTATGAACGCAAGAATTCATCCTCATGGGTGTCGAGCCTCAAAACTCCCAACCAAAGCCGGAACCAGGAGGAACGGCTGCTGAGATTCGACGTTGTGGAGAAAACTCATGGGTCTATTCAACCTCTTCATCTGATGATCACGTAGCGGCCCGATGAATTTTCACCTTCATGCCAAATCGCTGCACATATGCGCAGCCGTCCATCATCATCATGATGCCTGTGTCGATAACGGGTGAACTTAATAAGCGGACATGACAGAGATATATACCCATCCGCGTCAAATCCGCATGGATTTTCCCCAACCAAAGCGCAACGAAAACATTCCGTGCACACACGTGACGAAAAAACGGCATCGTCGTCAACGCTTCGTTGACGCAGCCGCGACGACTTCACAAGCTTAATTAATGCAGAAAATTCCCGGCCACCGGGTTATCGCGAAGCCGCCTTTGGTCGATTGCACGCAATCAGCACTTATTGGCAACACACACCACACATTGCGGGGTGAACATGAAAGCGTCATTTGCTGTGATAGCTATAACAACAGCCATCGCGTTATCCGGATGCGCGGCCATTCCAGGACAACATATGTCGATGGGCGGCGCTCAAGACGGCCACGTCCAGATGGTGCAGATTACGCCGGACTGGCTCGCCAGCCAGCCACCTGTGCAACCGCAAACGGTGCCGCAGGAATTGCTGAGCTATCAGCCGGAGTCATACAAGATCGGTCCCGGCGACATGCTGTACATCACCGTGTGGGATCACCCCGAACTGACCGCGCCGGCCGGTTCGCAACAACAGACCAGCGCCAACAGCCGCCTGGTACGTTCAGACGGCACGCTGTTCTATCCGTATGCCGGCACCGTCAAAGCCGCGGGTATGACCATTGATCAGCTGCGTGGAGAACTGACCAGCAAGCTCACCAAGTACGTGCCTAATCCGCAAGTAGACGTGGCCGTGACCAGCTACGGCAGCCAACTGATCACCTTCCAGGGCGCGTTCGCCAAGAACGATCCGCAACAGGCCACCACCGTTCCGCTGACGCTTGCACAAGCCGTCGGTACGGCCGGCATCGATCTCGCACATGCCGACCTTTCGGATCTGGTATTGACGCGCGATGGCCGTGATTTTCATCTCGACTTGAACACGCTCAACCACGCGACCGAGCAAGCCATTTATCTCAAACCCGGCGATCGTTTGTATCTGGCGTACAACGACAACAAAGAGGTTTACGTGCTGGGCGAAGTGATGCGTCCGCAAGCCGTATCGTTCAGGACCGACGATATAACGCTCACCCAGGCATTGGGGCGCGTCGGTGGACTGGACCCGGTAACGTCCAGCAGCAAATCGGTGTACGTGATTCGCGGCGTCAAAGACATTGCACATACGCCGGCGACGGTTTACCAACTCAACGCCCGTTCGCCGCAAGCCTATGTGCTGGCCGACAACTTCCATGTGCAGGCCGGCGACGTGGTATGGGTGGGCGCTTCGGCCATTACCCAATGGAGCCGCTTCCTCAGTCAGCTAGTACCGCTGGGTAGCCTGGTGAGCAGCGCCGCGTTGGCCCATGGCAATGGCTCCAGCGGACTTTGATGACGACAGTCCCTTGCGTTTCCTTGATGCTCTTCTTTGCTTGGGCGCCGTGGGATCGGCGCCCTTTTTTATCCCATGCGCCGATGACGTTGCGCGGCATCGATATGGCTAACTCGCGATGACAAAAACACTCGTGCCCGCGGCAAGCGAATGCCTCCATGGCAATGCGCTTGCGACATAAGCGGAGCGCGCGGCGGACGTCGGCAAACATCCAACGGCATTACTTCGTACAGACGAGAAGCCTCGAACATGCCCATTCCTAAAATTATCCACTTCAAGATTCCCAACCCTGCCACCCCTGCGCAGCAGGAAGCGATCGAGATAGCCAGGCGGCTGCATCCGGATTGGAAAGTCATGATCTGGCAGGACCCGGTAGCGCCAGAAGGCTTCAGGCTTGCCAAATATTGGAAGCAAACCCGCAGCGGCGCGCAGCAGGCCGACCTGGTACGTATCGAGGCAGTGCTGAATTACGGCGGCATCTATCTGGATTCCGACGTGATCATGCATCGGCCACTCGACGAGCTTGCGGCCGCGCATGACTTCTTTATCGCGAGCGAGGATGGACTGATCCTGACGAACGCTGCGTTTGGTGCCGTGGCCGGACATCCTGCGCTCGCCAAAATCGTCGATGACCTGGACCGCAATCCGCCCGACTGGTCGTTGCCACCCAACGTAACGACCGGACCGGTCCTGTTCTCGCGCATACTCAAATGGCGCAAGGACATCGCGGTACTGCCGCGGGCAACGTTCTATCCCTACAACTGGAACGACAAGCCTTGTGATCCGCACCCCCACACTTTCGGCACGCATCTGTGGGAAGGCTCGTGGATACGCGGCTGGGTCAAACTGGTGCGCAAATTCGGCTGGCAAGGTCATTTGAAATTGCTTCGGCTGCGCCGCGCGCGCGGCATCGCCAAGGAATGCGAAAAGTGGATCCACTCCAATGAAGTCGTGATCCGCCTGTTCCTGCCACGCAAGGCCAAGGCCTATCCGGTTTCCGAAAAGTTGATCCGCAAGACTGTGCACGGACCCAGCATCATGCTCTCCGGCAAGGATCTGTCCGTCACGCCCAAAATCGCCCACCAAGGCTATTACGAACTTCGCGAAGAGCTCTTCCTGAAAAAAGTGCTGTGCGGTGGCGACTATTTCGTGGACGTTGGGGCGAACGTCGGCGCCTTCAGCTTGCTTGCCGCCTGCATGGTCGGCCCGTTTGGCCGCGTGTATGCCTATGAACCCAACCCGCTCGCTGCGGACATGCTCAAGCACTCGGCCACCATGAACTGGATGCACGAACGATTGATCGTCTCCAACGTTGCCGTCGGCGAGCGACCCGGGCACGCCATGCTGCACTTCAATCCCTCGCGCCTGGGCGATGCCTCCATCGCGGACGACACGCATGTCGAAGCACGCACTCGAACTATCGAATATTTGGGCAATGACGAAGCGGTCAACACATCCATCGTCACCTTGGATGACGAATTCCCCTACGACCTTCCCATCACCTGCCTGAGAATCGATGCGGAAGGACACGAAGCCTATGTGTTGCGCGGCGCCCAGCGTTTGCTCAGCAGGCAATGCGTCGATTACGTGATCGTCAAGGCCGTGGAGGAAATTGCCGGAAAAGCCTGGTCCGATCTGCTGGATGCCTTGCAGCAGGTGTGCGGTTATGGATACAGCCTTTACACGCTGGGAATCAATGCGCGCCCTATTCCGATCGAACTTGACGCCGTGCGCGTTGGCAGCCGCGTCATCCGCACCAGGAACTTGATATTGATGAACCGGTTTGTGGCGGACAGGCATTTCCGTCGGAAGGCGCAGCAACGGACGGAGAACGATGCGCGTGCTGGTGCTGGCAGTGCATGACGAATAGTTACCCCGGACTGCGTATCCGTGGTTGGCCTGACGAATCGTTGCGCATAGGTTGGGTTACGCCTCAACAAAGTCAGAGGTAATCCAGCCTACGTAATGACGCTGGTGGGATAGGTGTGTGCCATCGCGCAAGGGTGCCGCCTGCGCGGCGGGCGTTTCGACTGCCTGTCGGCAGCCGAGTCACTTTTCTTTGCTGGCCCAAAGAAAAGTAACCCAAAGAAATGGCCTCAAGAGCTCATGGCGCTATGTGGGTTACAAGCCGAACCTTCGAGGCCAAGCCAATGATTTACATCCTCAGGTTCTACGTCGCCGCTATACCGCAACGCGTCGGAGCGCTGAGGCAAGTACAAAAAGCGCGGTGCCGCATCCAACTTTGCACGTCACCAGAGCTGCTTTTGCTCTCTCTATGTGCCGCAGCGCAACGGCGCGTTGCGGTATAGCGGCGACGTAGAACCCGAGGCGACAATCCATCTCTCTGGCGATAAACGTTCGAGCTTGTAACTTTCTCGGCCAAGAGCCTTTTAGGCCATTTCTTTGGGTTACTTTTCTTTGGGCCAGCAAAGAAAAGTGACTCGGGCCGCGTCAGCGGACCGAAACGCCCGCCGCGCAGGCGGCAACCTTGCGCGATAGCACATACCTATCGCACCAGCGTCACACCCCGCTACTCCCCCAACCGAAGCCTCGCAATTTCCGCATAAGCCGCATCCAACTCACTCCGCAACGCCTGATTGCTCTCCAGCAGCTGCTGGATTTCCTGACATTGCGCAATCACCGAACGAAGCACATCGCTTTTCACCGTCACATGGCGTGCGCGGTAGGCGCGCATGCGCTCGGCGGCGGACTTCGCCTTGCCGCTTGGCGGCCGCCCACGGCGCGGGCGCAACAGCATGGCGATCGTCCCTGGGTCTTTGGGATCGACCATGGCGTAACTCCTTGAAATTGGGCGGCCCGAATTTATCGTAACGTTACGTAAAAAGCAAGAAAAAAATCGCCAAAGCGGCGACGAAATCAAATGCCTCGTAGATTGGGGTGAGCGCAAGCGCACCCCAACATCGCCATGCGCGTATCAACCGCGACGTTGGACACCCCCTTTATCACTCCTCGTCATACCCACAGTCAGAACGCTCATCTGTAAAAGCGTATCTTTCTGCGACGCAGCAAAGTATCTATATAGCCAGCTTTCCGCCGATGCGATTGACGCATCAGGGGACGTAAAGCACCCACTTACTTCATCCAGAGCAACGTGCACGGACCTCCCCAACCTGCGCGTATCGCAACGGCTTGCTCTGCGAGCGACACCGAGAGCCTCTACCTTGAAAAATCCATTTGCTTCTTCGCGACGGACACTGACTTACGCCATTGCCGCAAGCCTGACGCTGGCAAGCACGGCGTCATTGGCACAATCGACCACCGGCAGTATTTTTGGGCAGGTTGCCGCGGCGAGCGGAACCAGCGTGCAGATCAAGAGCAATACCGGCATTGCGCGCACGGTAACCGTCGACGATCGCGGACGCTACGTCGCCACGGAATTGCCGCTTGGCGTGTATACGGTATCGCTGCTGCGCAACGGCGCCGTGGTCGACACGCGCGACAACATCAACCTGCACGTGGGCGCGGGCACGGAGGTGTCGTTCAACGAAGCCGCTGCCAAGAACCTTGGCGCGGTAAACGTAACGGCCAACGCGGCACCGCCCATCGACGTCACCAGCGTGGACTCGCGCACGGTGATCACCTCCAAGCAACTCGCGCAACTGCCGCTGCTGCGCTCCGCCGAAGCGATCGCGCAACTCGCGCCGGGTGTGGTCAACAACAGCGGCGGCTATACCGGTCCGACTGGGCAATCACTGGTGAGTTTCGGCGGTTCGGCGGCCAGCGAGAACGCGTATTACATCAACGGCTTCAACGTCACCGAAACGCAGCGCGGCATGGGTGGCCTCACCCTGCCCTACGGCGCGATCGAGCAGGAAGAAATCTACACCGGTGGCTACAGCGCGCAGTACGGTCGCTCGGACGGCGGCGTGATCAACATGGTGGGCAAGCGTGGCAGCAACGAGTGGCACGCCGGCGCGCAGGTGCTGTGGGAGCCGGACTTTGCGCGCGCCAATGGCACCAACACCTATTACACCAATGGTCTGCCTAACTCGCCCATTGCGGGCAATCTCTACGACCCGAGCAGCAAGAACCATCAATGGACGCGCACTTACGATGCCTACGTCGGTGGACCGCTGATCAAGGACAAGCTGTTCCTGTTCCTGGCTGGCGAAACGTCCACCCAGGACGGCACCACCGTCAACAGTGTGTCGAACGCGCAGCCGTACGTGCGATACAACAACACGCTTCCGAAGTGGTACGGCAAGCTGGATTGGAACATTACCGATAGCAATATCCTGGAACTTACCGGCGCATCGAACCGCGAGCAAACCCAGGGCACGATCTACAGCTACAACTACAACACGCTGCAACCGGGCCACGTCATCGCCGATGCGGATCGCATCAAAACCGGCGGCGACCTGTACACCGCCAAGTTCACCAGCTACATCACCGACAACCTCACCTTGAGTGCGCTGTACGGCAAGATGCGGCTGGATAACTATGACGTGCCGGGTGGCTATGACGGCAGCCTGACGTATCTCACTGGAATCCAGTACCAGAACCCGGCCTTGAACGGCGGCATACCGGTCAGCAACAACCAGGTCGTCAAATCGCTGTACAACCCGAATCGCCATAATCAGGGCAACAACCTGCGCATCGACCTGACCTATCAACTCGGGCAGCACACGATTTCGGCAGGTATCGACAACCAGAACGCTAGCGCGATCGATCAGGGCAGCCAGGCATCGGGTCCGGGTTACTACTGGCAATACGCCTATACGACCACGCCCACGGCGGCATTGATTCCTTCGCTCGGCGTCGGCGCGCCGGCCAACTATCCTGACGGCGCTTCGGGCTACTACGCCATCAAGAACGTCAACAGCTCCATCGCCAGCGTGCGTTCGGCGCAGCGCGCGCAATACGTCGAAGACAAGTGGCAGGTAACGGACCGCTGGCTGCTGTCGCTGGGTCTGCGCAATGATCAGTTCACCAACTACAACGCCGATTCGCAGCCCTTTATCCGCCAGACCAGGCCGCAATGGGCGCCGCGGCTTGGCTTCAGCTGGGACGTATTCGGCGATGCCAGCCTGAAGGTATACGGCAATGTCGGCCGCTACTACCTGGGCATGCCGCTCAACCCTGCCTTGAATGCCGCTGGCGCCTATGTGTCCACGCAGCAGTACTACACGTATGGCGGCATTGCGGCGGATGGCACGCCCACCGGTGTCACGGCGTTTTCCAATGCGGTGTCGTCCAACAACACCTATGGAATCTTGCCCGATCCCAGGACGGTGACGGCATCGAACCTGAAATCGGAATACCAGGATGAATTCATCCTCGGCTTTACCAAAGCCATCGACAACCAGTGGGTCTACGGCGCCAAGTTCACGCGCCGCATCCTGCGCAACGTCATCGACGACTACTGCGATGTGCAAACGATCGAAAACAAGGCTGCTGCATTAGGCTATACGGTCAATGCCACCAACAGCTGCTACCTGATCAATCCGGGGCGCGAAAACATCTTCACCGTGATCGATGCAAACGGCAGCTACCGCAGCGTGCCGCTGACGAATGCAGAAATGGGCTTCCCGCAGATGAAGCGCAAGTACTACGCGCTGGAAACCTTCCTTGAGCATCCTTTCGACGGCAAGTGGTACGGCAAGGTCGACTACGTGTTCTCGCGCAGCTACGGCGATACGGAAGGACAACTGCGTTCGGATATCCAGCAGACGGCATCATCGACCAGCATCGATTGGGATTTCCCCGCATTGATGTCCTCCAGCAATGGCGCGCAAAGCAACGATCACACGCATCAGTTCAAGCTTTTCGGCTATTACTCGATTACGCCACAATGGCTGGTATCGGGCACGGTGCAACTGGCTTCCGGCAACCCGCGCAACTGCCTTGGCTACTACGGTCCCGACCAGACCGATCCGGATGGCTACGGCAGCTTCTACCACTGGTGCGGCGGCCAGCCCTCCCCGCCCGGCACGCATCGGTTGCCGTGGTTCAAGCAGGTGGACGTGGGTGTGACGTATCTGCCGCCGGTTCCGGCTGGCAGGCTGGCACTGTCGTTGAACGTGTTCAACCTGTTCAACTCGCAAGCGATCTTGAATGCGTACCCGTATTACCAGATTTCGCCGGGAACGCCTGATCCACTGTATGGATCGGCAGTGACGCGGCAGCAGCCGCGGTATGTGCGGTTGACGGCAACGTACGATTATTGAATGGCGGGCTGGGTGATCTCCAAGCCAACTTCAGGCGGTAGAGCAGTCGCGAGCGCGGAACTGCCCGGACAACATCCAATCATCTATGCCTTGTTGATGGGCCTCTGAATTTCAACCCCTATCAGTGCACCCACAACGACTGCCAATACAACAGCAGGACCCCAACATCGCGTGCATATGTCTCGCAATGTTGGGGTTCGCGTGCCACTCACACCAACCTACATGAATGCTTATTGCACCAATATTTCATCCGAAAACAGCCAGAGATCCTTGGCCCCATCCGGGAACGATGCAGGCAAGGTCTTGCGTTGATCAGCTTCGATCCGAATATAGCGCGCCGTCACAGGTTGTTGCGGTTGGAATCGGAATCGCTGCGCACCATCAAGCAATGACGGATCGAAAGCGGGAGCATGCGTGTACAACGTGGTCCAATGCTGCCCATCTGATGAAGCGAGAAACGTCACGCTCTCAGGCAACAACACACGTGACTCAAGTGATTGCAGGAAGCCGACATCGATGGCATGTATGGCGGTGTCCTTGCGCAAATCGATGGTGGCGTCGAGGTTGCTGTCATGCCAGGCAACCCAGCGGCCGTCGTGGAGCTCCGAGGTGGCTAGCACGCCATCTACCAGGCTGCTGGCTGGTGCATAGGAACTGTCGGGTGCTTGCGCAAGCGTGACGGCACGCCCGGATGCCAGGTTATGCGCCAAGCTGAAGCTGGTGGCGTTGTCGTAACGCAGATCGTTGCGGTAAGGCACGACTTTGAGCGTACCGGCCTGCTGAATAGCCACCTCGTCATCGAAGGATGGCGATTGCGGCGCGGGATCTGAGCCGTCTACCGTGTAGCGATTTTGCAGATTGTCGAAACCGCGCTTTGCATGCAACTGCCAATCACCATGCTGTGCATCGTAGTCGACGGTGTAGACCGCAACGGGCTCGCTCTCTGGGCCGTAAGCGACTTTTTGTGCATCCAGCCAGCGGTATTGCGCTTGCAGGCGCTGCTCGAAGTCACCGTAGGCAGCGTCGTCATGCTTGTCCGTCCAGAGGTTTTCCGCGAGTGCGAGCATGCGCGGATAGATCTTGGATTCGGCATTGAAAGGATTGGCGTGCTCGCTCCATAGCGGCGCTTCACCGCCCAGGATCTGCGCACGGTGCTCGACGAAAAGTTGGTCGTCTTCTGGCGTGCTTGGCGAGGCGGTCTTGGTGATGTCGGTGCGGTAGACATCCTTGACCGTGAGCTTGTCCAGCGGTGAATCCAGGTAGAACGGACCGGACATGATGACGCGATTGCCGTTGAGCAGCGCCTTGTGCATCACGCTATTGCCCAGCCACATGCGCCAGACTTCCACGATGGCGTTCTTGTCCGCACCGCCCTCCAGGATTTCGTCCCAGCCGATCATGGTCTTGCTCTTGCTTTCCAGGTAGCTCTGGAAATGCTTGACGAAGTAGCTCTGCAGCCCGTCTTCGTCTTTCAGGCCTTGCTCGTGCATCAATGCCTGGCAAGCCGCACAGTCTTTCCAGCGATCCTTGGGCGCTTCGTCGCCGCCGATGTGTACGTAGGGCGAGGGGAACAGCGCGATCACCTCATCCAGCACGTGCTGCAGGAAGACGAAGGTTTGCGGATTGCCGACGCAATAGATGTCTTTGAACACACCCCACGTATGCGCCACCGCCAACGGCTGCTTGGTGCAGGAATATTCCGGATAGGCGGCCAGCGCAGCAGTGCTGTGTCCCGGCATTTCGATTTCCGGAATCACCGTGATGTTGCGCTCGCGCGCATAATTGATGACATTGCGGATGTCGTTTTGCGTGTAGAAGCCGCCATAGCGGCTGCCGTCCTCTTCCGTGCGCCACGCACCCACGTCGGTCAGCTTGGGATAGCGGTGGATCTGGATGCGCCAACCTTGGTCTTCCGTGAGATGCCAATGGAAGGCGTTGATCTTGTAGTAGCTCAGCAGGTCGAGCTGTTTCTTGATGAAAGACACCGGGTAGAAATGACGCCCCACATCAAGCATGAAGCCGCGGTACGCGAACGCCGGCGCGTCCTTGATGCTGACGGCGGGGATATCGACCGACGAAGCATGCTCCAGCGGCAGCAATTGGCGCAGCGTCTGCACGCCCCAGAACAAACCTCTGTCGCTGGATGCCTGGATCACCACGCCGCGCGGCGTCACCATCAAGCGATAAGCCTCATCCCCTTTCACGGTGGGATCGAACGCCAGCACGATGCCGTGCGCGTGCGAACTGCGCGACAGCTCGATGCCGGTCTGTTCGTGAATCGATTCGCGTAGAAAGCCGACAATTTGCTGCACGCGCGCGGATGTCGGCGCGTCGATGCCGGTATGCGCATCGAGGTGATAACTCCCCTCGCCTGCTTCCATCTGCTGCGGCTTGGGAATGATGTTGATGTCCGCAGCCGCTGAGGTACTCGCGATGATGATGGATAGGCCAATGCACCAGGCCAGGAGAGGTTTGAACATCAGTGGACTCCCTAACAGTCATGCGGCGTCATGACATCCGCGATGAGGAAAACTCCAGGGATGTCGTCATTCCCGCGAACGCGGGAATCCATTTCAAGGATGCATCAGAGCAAGATGGATTCCCGCGTTCGCGGGAATGACGGCCCTGGGGCAAAGCAATGTCGACCACACATCAAAAACCAGCGAGCCCGGCTTTGGGCCGGGCTCGCTTTGTTGCGTCAATCGAGCTTGTAGTCAAACGTGAGGAACACCTCGCGACCGTTGTATTCACTACCGGTCTGACCGGTGGTGACGTACTCGAAGCCACCCGCGTAGTACGGGATGGAAGAGACGCGGTCGAAGATGTTGTTCACGGTGAGCTTCAGCT